>JAMFSN010000034.1 GCA_026225295.1 Frankia alni | reverse complement strand
GACCGTCCAGTCGAGTGAGGCGGCCCCGGCGGGTGCTGGAACACCCAACCGGGGCCTAGATCCCACGCCCGTCCAACGAAAGGGAGCAAGACCCATGCCTATCTTCGGCTACCGGCCCACACCGCCCGGTGACCACCCGTTCGTCTCCGTCCGCACGCAGGACGGCGGGGACTTCGACCTCACCGTCCGGCCCGGCGCCGACGTCGCCGACCTGGCCGGCGCCCTCGACGAGATCCCCGGCGACGCGGTGTTCATCGAGTCCTACGGCGACGTCGACGCCGTCCTCGTGTTCCGACCGATCCCGGATCCGCCGCCCCCCGTTTCGGCAACCGACTCCGGCCCGTCCCGCCCGCCGGTGACCCTCGACGGAGGAGCCCGATGAGGAACGTGTCCATGCAGACGACGGTGTTCCCGGCCGCCGACACCCGGGCCCAGACAAAGGTGCTCCCCGAAGGTCTGCCTTACCTGGAAATCGTCGGCACGGGCCTCCACCTCACGATCCAAACGATCGACATGGCGGACCCTGAGTACCTCGCCTTCGCCCGCCGTCTGCGCGACGCGGCCGAACAACTCGTCCGGGTCTACGAGGACACGTTCCCGACGGGGGCCGGCGACGACACCGCCTCGGCGGCCTGACCCACCCGGCCCTTTTCTCTTCCCCCATTTCTCTCCCGTTCTCTGCTCGGCGCATCTCGCCTGCCGGGTGGCCGGTCGGGTCCAGGGTCATCGCGTAGCGACGCGCCATGCGCCCTGGACGCGGCCGGACACCCGGCAGACCCTCGCGCGCCCACAAAGACACGGGAGTCCCGCTACGCGCCTCGACGCGCTGACCAGCATGAAAAGGATCTGCCGACATGACGCGAAAGCGCCGCAGTCACGGCGAAGGATCGGTCTACCAGCGCTCTAGCGACGGCCTGTGGGTCGGAATGGTCGACCTCGGTTACATCGAAGGAAAGCGGCGACGGAAACCGGTCTACGGCAAGACCGAGAAAGAGGCGCTCGCGAAGATGCGAGAGCTACGGCGCGCGGCCGATCAGGGGCAGGACCTTGCGGCGAAGGCGCGCACCGTCGCCGAGTGGCTGAACGAGCGGCTCACGGACTACAAGGCGCACGACGGGACGCGCCCGGCAACACTCGCGCGGTATCGGCAGATCGTGAACACCCACCTGATCCCGGCGCTTGGTCGTACCAAGCTGGACAAGCTAAAGCCAGCGGACGTGCATCGCACGCTGGCCGCGCGGCGCGAGACGTCCAGTGTCGGAACGCTTATCAAGATTCACAGCGTTCTCCGCGCCGCGCTGGGCGACGCCGAAAGGATGGAACTGGTGAGCAGAAACGTCGCCCGCGCGGTCCGAGTGCCTGGCCAGACCGCTCCCGACCGTCGCGCGCTCACGATCGAGGAGGCCCGGCGCCTCCTGCGAACCGCCGAGAACGATCGCCTCTACGCGCTCTTCGTCGTGGCCCTCACGGTCGGGCTGCGGCGCGGGGAGTTGCTCGGGCTGCGCTGGACCGATGTCGACCTCGGGACGCGCACGCTCACCGTGCGCTGCTCAGTACTGCGCGCCGCCGGACAACTGCGCATCGTCGAACCGAAGACACGCACCTCGCGGCGCGTCATCCCGCTTCCCGCGGCGGCCGTAAAGGCACTCAAGGAACACGAAGTGCGCCAGAACGGCGAGCGGCAAAAGGCCGGCAAAGCGTGGCAGGACAACAACCTGATATTCGCCTCGACAATCGGGACGCTCATGGAACCTCGTAACGTCTCGCGGCGCTTCACCCAGCTACGCGATGATGCTGAGCTGTCGTGGCTGCGCCTTCACGACCTGCGGCACGCGACCGCGACCTTCCTCCTGGCGGCTGGCATCGAGATCCGAACCGTCATGGAGATCCTCGGTCACGCCACGGTCCGGATGACGCTGGAAACCTACGGGCACGCGCTCCCGGAACGGATGCGCGCGGGCAGCCGACTCGATGGACGGGCTCCTCACCGACGGCTCGACCGTGCCTTCGGCCGACCGGGGCGACCAGGACGAGGCGGCCAACCAGTCCGACGAAGCGTGACCGTCTTGGCTACAAACTTGGCTACACGAGCGATCTTGAAAGAGTGGAAAGCCTGTGGAGACGAGGGGAATCGAACCCCTAACCCCCGCC
The DNA here is from genome assembly GCA_026225295.1 of Frankia alni. Lineage (GTDB taxonomy): Bacteria > Actinomycetota > Actinomycetes > Frankiales > Frankiaceae > JAMFSN01. The sequence continues at coordinate 16,990 of JAMFSN010000034.1, read as the reverse complement.
TTGCAAAGGCGGTGCTCTGCCAATTGAGCTACGTCCCCGCGAGCGGCGCGGTGGCCGTCCCCGAGTTTACCGGGACCGCGCGACGCCGGACGGGGCCCGCCGGGGAGCTACGTCGGACAGCAAGCCACGCAGTCAGCGATTCGCCGGGCCGAAGCGGACTTTGGCCGTGTCAGCGGGCACCAGGACCTTCGCTGACACGGCCAAACGGTGGAACGCGGCCAAGACGGCCAAGACGGGCGGACCGGATCCAGTCCGTCAGGCCACCCCGTCGCCGACCTCCTGCTTCGGCTGCGCCCGGGCGCGCGCCGCGAGGTCGTCGGGCGTGGGCCGGGTCGCGATGCGGGTGAGCTGGTCGAGCAGGTAGTCCTGCAACGGACGGCCCGCGCGGGCGGCGCGGGCCACCAGCTGGTCGCGAACCGGCTCCGGCACATCGTCGATCGTCAGAGTAACCATGGGTGACATTGTCGCTCTCCTGGGTGCTCGCTTCACGCATCCGGCCGTCGAAATGCCACGGAGTCGAGCTGACGACCGCCGCCCGCCCGGCCGACTCAGCGCTGGTAGGTCACCATCAGAACTGCGCGCGCCAACGTGTGGAACGCCAGGTTGAAGCCCACGTAGGCCGGCGACACCGAGTCGTCGATCCCCAGCGACGGCACGTCCAGCGCGTGCACCGCGAAGTAGTAACGGTGCACCCGGTCGCCCTCCGGCGGGGCCGAACCACCGTAGTTCCTGGTCCCCCAGTCGTTGCGGACGTGGAACGCGCCGGCCGGCAGGTCGGCGGCCTCGCCGCTGCCGGCCCCCTGGGGCAGCTCGGTCACCGATCCGGGCAGGTCAACCAGCACCCAGTGCCAGAAGCCGCTGCCGGTCGGCGCGTCGGGGTCGTAGTCGGTGATGGCGAAGCCCTGCGTTTCGGGCGGGAAGCCCGACCAGCTCAGCTGGGGTGACCGGTCGGCGCCCCCGGCACTGGCGTGCGCGTGGGTCGCCGAATGCGGCTGGCCCGGCTTGAGGTCCTCCGATTCCACCGTGAACGACGGCTTCGGCGGCAGGACGTCGTACGGGTCGGGTGGGGTGCCGCGATCAAGTAGGGACACGCTGGACTCCTTCGAGGATCAGAACCGGCGCAGCACACGCGCGATCGTCTGCCTGCATTCCTACCGCTTGCCGGCCGGCCCCACCCACCGGGCGGCAAACCCGCCGACCAGAGATCCAGCCGGGCGTCCCGATCATCCAGCGGAACAAACTCAGCTGACATCGATCACCTACGGATCGCGATCCAGTTCGCCCAGGTAACACACGGCGGAATCAAGCGCGATGTCAGCGACTCCGTCCGCGACCGGTCCGGCGGTCCCCGCCATCGAGTTCAACCGCGTCGCGAAGGACTACCGCACCCGGCACGGCGACGTTCCAGCGGTCGACGAAATGGACCTCCTCATCGAGGAAGGCGAGTTCTTCTCCCTACTGGGCCCGTCGGGCTGCGGGAAGTCGACCACGCTGCGGATGATCGCCGGGTTCGAGGAACCGACCCGCGGCACGATCCGGCTGCACGGTCGCGATGTCACGACCGAGCCGCCCAACAAACGTGACGTCAACCTGGTCTTCCAGAGTTACGCCTTGTTCCCGCACCTCGACGTAACCGCGAACATCGGCTTCGGGCTGCGCCGCATGGGCGTCCGCGGCAAAGAGCTGACCGAGCGGGTCGCCGCGATGATCGACCTGGTTGAGCTGTCGGGGCTCGGCGGCCGCCGGCCGCGGGAACTGTCCGGCGGCCAGCAGCAGCGGGTCGCGCTGGCCCGCGCGCTGGTCAACCGGCCGCGCGCGCTCCTGCTCGACGAACCCCTCGGCGCGCTCGACCTCAAGCTGCGCCAGACGATGCAGATCGAGCTGAAGCGCATCCAGCGCGAAGTCGGTATCACGTTCGTCTACGTCACCCACGACCACAACGTGATGGGAACGATCATTTTCGTCGCCGGCGTGGCCCTCGCGGTCGGCAACGGCGTCCTCCTGCGCCGCCGCCGCTGACCTGCGCCGCCGCCGCCCGGCTGCCCCGCGCCTGGCCCGGGTGGTTGGCCGGAATCGCGGACCGCGGGTGGTCCGCTTGGCCAGCCACCTCGGGGGGCCGGAACGTGACCGGGCCGGACCGCCGCGGGCGTGGTCCACGTCTCACCATGGCCACCGCCGCCGTCCGCCGCGCCTCGGTCAGCTACTATCTCCTTAAGCGGAGTTGACGTTCCACTTCTCCCTCGGCCCGGAAGCAGCGGATGCCCACTGAAACCACGCGGCAGAACCACCAGCTCACCTTCGCGGTGCTGGTCGTTGCGGTCGCTGCCTACGCGCTCCTGCAGTCGCTGGTCGCGCCGGTCCTGCCCCTCCTCCAGCACGATCTGCACACCTCGCAGAACACCGTCACCTGGGTCATGACCGCCTACCTGCTGTCGGCATCGGTGTTCACGCCGATCCTCGGCCGGGTCGGCGACATGGTCGGCAAGGAACGGATGCTGGTCCTGACCCTCGTGTTTCTCACCCTCGGGTCGTTGGTGGCCGCGCTCGCCCCGAACATCGGCGTGATGATCATCGCGCGGGTCATCCAGGGAATCGGCGGCGCCGTGCTCCCGCTGTCCTTCGGCATCATTCGCGACGAGTTCCCGCGCGAGAAGGTGGCCGGGGCCATCGGGTCCCTGGCCGCGTTGATGGCGGTGGGGGCCGGGCTGGGCCTGGTGCTGGCCGGACCGATCGTCAACCTGCTCAACCCGCACTGGTTGTTCTGGATCCCCATGCTCATCTGCATCGCGGCCGCCGTCGCCGCGCACTTCTTCGTGCCGGAGTCGGAAGTCCGCACCAGGGGCACGATCGCCTGGAAGCCCGCCGTGCTGCTGTCGAGCTGGCTGGTGGCGCTGCTGGTCGGGGTGAGCGAGGGTTCGCTGTGGGGCTGGACGTCGATCCGGGTCCTGGGGCTGTTCGTCCTCGCGATCGTGCTGGCCTTCGGCTGGATCCGGTCCGAGCTGCGGGCCCCCGAACCGCTCATCGACATGCGGATGATGCGCCTGCCGGCCGTGTGGACGACCAACCTCGTCGCGCTGCTGTTCGGCGCCTCGATGTACGCGACCATGGCCTTCGTGCCCGAGTTCGTGCAGACGCCGAAATCGGCCGGCTACGGCTTCGGGGCCAGCATCACCGCGTCGGGCATCTTCATGCTGCCGCTCACCATCGGGATGTTCGGGGCCGGCATGTACGCCGGCAAGCTGGCCAATGTGGTGGGCTCGAAGGCGATTCTGATCGCCGGCGCGCTGGTCTCCGTCCCCCCGTACGTGCTGCTGGCCTTCGCGCACGACCAACGCTGGGAGATCTACCTGGCGTCGCTGCTGCTCGGCGCGGGCATCGGCGCCGCGTTCGCGGCCATGTCGACCCTCATCGTGGAGGCGGTTCCGGCCAACCAGACCGGCGTGGCCAGCGGCATGAACGCCAACATCCGCACGATCGGCGGATCGATCGGCTCCGCGGTGGTCGGCAGTCTGGTGACGGCGCAGCTCGCCGCGAACGGGCTGCCGCACGAAAGTGGCTACCGCAACGGGTTCGCGGTGCTCGGTGTCGTCGCTGTTGCGGCGACGCTGGCCGGCTTCCTCATCCCGGCCACCGGCCAGGCCGACGCGGCGGTCGCCGACCGGGTCGAGCGGCACGAGCTCGTCGAGAACGGCGAACTGGCCCTCGTCCCGGGCGGAACCCTCGTCGAAGAGGTCTGACGAGGGCCCGGCGACGTACGGCCGGCGTGGCCCCCGGGTGGTCTGCCACCCGGTTCGGAGACGGTCGGAGGCGGGCCGCCTCCGGCATTTCCGACCTACCGCAGGTCGATCGCGGAGGTCGCCTCGTGCCACAGGTCCTCGTCGTCCCGGCCGCGCCGGCGTCGCACAACGGTGACGAGGGCGCCGGCCGCGACGGCGAGCAGAGCGAGCTTGCGGGCCATGACGCCTCCGAGGTGCGGGTCGAGCCGGACATTGCATTGACGCTGGTCGGGCTGCCGGGCGCGCTCTGAAGACCACGACCGGGAAACCTCGACCCGGGTCAATCTACCCGTGACCGACGCGCGCCGCCGGGCCACCGCGACGACCCCACGGGCCGATCAACACCACCCACGAACGGGCACCGGTCGGGCACATCCGGACGGTGCTCGGCGGCTGTCGCGGGACCGGTGGGTGGGCGGTGGCCGGACATGCCGGCCGCCCGGGGTTCGCGCGACGGGGTCGGTCCGTGTGCTCACAATGGACCCGGCGGTCAGGGACCGCGGACGAGTTCGGCGGCGGCGTGAGCGGGGGGTGACGTGACCAGAACCAGCCTCCCGGATTCCGGCGCCCGGACCCGCGCCGGGTCGGAGTCGGGTACCCCGGTCGGGTCCCATTCCGGTACCACGACCGGGTCCGGACCCGTGCAGCTCGCGATGCCCATGTTCGTGGCTCCCGAGGGCCCGGCCCAGCCCACCCCGGACCGCTCGGCCTGGCAGCGCGCCATGCTGACCTCGGGGCTGCGGCCGGCCACGAAGCTCGTCGCCCTCGCGGTGTCGGTACACGAGGCGCCGCCGGGCACCGCCGAGGCGCTGGTCGGCATCGCGGCCTGTGCCCCCGGCCTGGCCGCGCTCGTGGACGAGGTCGGTTACAGCCGTAGCCACGTGCTCCGCCAGATCCGGCTGTTGCGCGAGCACGGCTGGCTGATGGCCGCGCGCCGGCCGGCTCCCGGTCGTTCAACGGTGTACGGACTGATGCTGCCGGCCCGGACGTCGCCACCGCCCCGGCCCGCGCGGATCGTCTCGACCGCCCCGGCCCGGTCCGCGAGCCACCGGCGAGCCGGTCGGGGCCGCATCCCGGCCGCCGCGCTGGACACACTCATCACACCCAACCGACGCGGCACCGGACTTGTTGATCTATTGGACCGGCGGGCCGCGGCCACCAGCCCAACAACGCCGCCCGGACCGTCCGACCGCTCGGCCCGGACCAGAACGGCCCCCGAACCGGCCCCCACCGACACGGCCGTCGCGGAACCGACCGTCACCGACACGGCCGACGCGGCCGTCGCGGAACCGACGGACGCCGAGCGACGGGCGGAGCACCCGGCGCCGTCGTCGACGACCGGCTGGTCGGCCGCCGCCCAGGCCGCGTCGGAGGCGCCGACCATCCCCATCACACTGCCCGTGCCGCAGCCGGCTCCCACACCCACGCCCACCGCCACGGCTCCGCCGGCACCGACGCCGACGCCGACCGCGACCGCGACGGTGCGGCAGACGCCGATCCCCGGGACGTCCGCCCCGGCGGCCGCCCAGGTGCTCGCCGCACTGGCCCGGGCGCTGCGCTGCGAGCCGGCGGTCCTGGATCACTTCGGCACGGCCGTCTGCGCGGTGCTCGACGTCGGCGCCTGGCCGGCGGTCGACCTGGCCGCGCACCTCGCCGACGGGGTCGCGCTGACCGTCGCCGAGCCGGCCGCCCTGATCGGCCGCCGCCTCGACGAACTACCTCCCGCCCCCGAGGGCTGCGGTTGCCGGCCGTGCCAATCGCTGCATCCCACCCCGCGCCCGGGTCGCGCGGCGACCAAAGGTCGCCCGGCTGGCCCGACGGAACCCGCCGCCGAGACGCCGCCGGCCCCGGCGCAACGGCCGGCCCGACGGGTGAGCCGCCTCGGCCGTCCGTCCCGGCGCCGCCCGGCGCCCGCCCCCGCGCCGACCCGCACCACCACGCCGACGCCCGCCACCCCCGATCCGGCGCCCGCGCCGGCCACCGGCCCGGCAGCCAGCGGGCGACCCGACCTGGCCGAGATCGAGCGGGCGGCCGCGGCCGGCACGGCCCAGGCCCGGCTGCGCCGCGACCACGAAGCCTGACCCGCAACCCTCGCCAGGCCGGTCCCCCAAGCGCGTCGCCCGCACCTCGCTTGACGTACCGCCCCCAGCGCCAGCCAGGGTGGCCGGCCAAGGGGACCACCCGCGGTCCCCTATCCCGGCCGACCCCGCGGCGGCGGGTTACTCCAGGGCGGCCGGGGATTCAGGCAGGATCTGACCGCCGTCGACGGTGATCGACTGGGCCGTGATGTACGCGGCCTCGTCGCTGGCCAGGAACAACGCGGCGTAGCCGACCTCGTCGACCTCGCCCAGCCGGCCCATCGGGATGGCCCCTTCCATGGAGGCCAGATAATCCGCGCCGAGGCTCGACAAGCCCTCGGTGACGATGTTGCCGGGCAGGACGGCGTTGACGGTGATCTTGTCCCGGGCCAGCTCGATCGCGGCCGTCCGCATGAAGCCGAGCATCGCCGCCTTGCTGGCTCCGTAGTGGGACCACCCGGGAAAGCCGGTCACCGGGCCGGTGATGGACGAGGTCAGGATGACCCGGCCGTGCCCGGACGCGATCAGCTCGGGCAGGCAGGCCTGGACGCTGAGGATCGCGCCCTTGACGTTGACACCGAGCATGGTGTCGATGTCCTCGACGGTCATCTCGGCGAGCGTGGCACTCGGGAAGATCCCGGCGTTGGCGCACACCACATCGATGCCGCCGTGCCGCTCGCGCGCGGTGGCCGCCACCCGGGCGGCGTCGCCCGCCGACACCACGTCGGCGACGACGTAGCTGACCACGCCACCAGCGACTCCGTCGACCACGCGACCAGCGGCGGTCAGCTCCTTCGCGGTGGTCGCCAAGGTCTCTTCGTCACGCCCGGTAATGATGACGTTGGCGCCCGACCGGGCGAAGACCCGGGCGATGCCCTTACCGATGCCCTTGCCGCCACCGGTCACGATCACCGTACGACCCGCCACCGAGGTGAACATCAACCGTCCTTCCACCGGCCGCCGCGCGGCCGTCGCACCATTCTTGTACCGACCGTGTTGCCTTTTGATGTCGTCGCGTTTCCAGCTGCGAAATCGTCGTAAAAGGCCTCGTCGTACGGCTTCCCACCTGGCACTATTCCCGACACACGCCCGCACCTGCCCGGGCCGGCCGCACGTCGAAAGGCGACATTGATGAGCGTGGCGGACGCGACCGACCCGGCTCCCGAAACGGTGAGCCCGACCACCGCACACGAGGTTCCCCGCCTGCGGGCCGGCGCCATCGGCCTGTTCGCGGTGCTGTTCATGGTGCTGGCCAACGCCGCCCCGATCACGGCGATGACCGGTAACACGCCCATCGCCGTCGGTTACGGAAATGGCATCCACGCTCCCGGTGGATTCCTGGTGGCGACGATCGTGCTGACGATCTTCTCCATCGGCTACGTCGCGATGGCCCGTCACATCACCGCGACCGGCGCGTTCTACGGCTTCATCTCGCACGGGCTCGGCCAGGTGTGGGGAATGGCCGCCGGCTTTCTCGCCACGATGGCCTACATCGTGTTCGAGGCGTCACTGATCGGCATCTTCTCCTCGTTCGCCAAGACGACCGTCGAGTCGGTGTTCAACGGCCCGAGCATCTCGTGGATCTGGTACGCGCTGGTCGGGATCGCGATCATCGCCGCGTTCGGTTACTTCGACATCTCGCTGTCCGGCAAGATCCTGGCCCTGTTCCTCATCACCGAGGTCCTGATCCTGCTCGCCCTGGCGTTCGCGGTGCTGTTCAGCGGCGGTGGCCCCAACGGCCTGATGACCGGGGCCATCAACCCGCTCAGCGCCTTCAAGTCGGCGCCCGCGGTCTCCGGCGGAGCGGTCGGCGTGGCCGGCATCGGATTGTTCTTCGCGTTCTGGTCGTGGGTCGGCTTCGAGACCGCCGCGGTGTACGGCGAGGAATCGCGCAACCCGCGCAAGATCGTCCCCCAGGCCACCATGATCGCGGTGATCGGGCTCGGCCTGTTCTACACCTTCGTTTCCTGGATGGCCGTCTCGGCCAACGGCACCACCGGTTCCATCAAGGTGGCGGCCGGCACCAACCCGTTCGACCTGTTCTTCGGCCCGACCTCCGACAAGCTGGGCAGCGGGATGCTCGACGTCTACAAGGTGCTGACCGTCACCGGGTCCTTCGCCTGCGCCCTGGCCTTCCACAATGCGGCGTCCCGGTACCTGTACGCGATCGGCCGGGAAGGCATCAGCACGAGCCTCGTCAAGAGCCTCGGCGCGACCCACAAGAAGCACGGTTCGCCCCACATCTCGTCACTGGTGCAGTCGATCATCACGGTCGCCATCACGCTGGCCTTCTTCTGGGGACAGAAGCCGACCAAAACCGTCGCCGACGTGCCTTACGTCTACCTGTACGGACTGATGGCGATTCTCGGCACGATGGCGATCCTGATCGTCCAGTCCATTTCGTCGCTGGCCGTCATCTCCTATTTCCACATCCAGAAGCAGCACCCGGAGACGGCCAGCTGGTGGCGGACGTTTCTCGCCCCGCTGTTGGGCGCGGCCGGCATGACGTACGTCGTCTACCTGCTGTTCGACAATCTTAAATTCGCGGCCGGGGCCGCGTCCGGCAGTCCGGTGTTCAAGGCGACGCCCTGGATCGTGCTGGCCACCTTCGTGCTCGGACTCGTCGTCGCGCTGGTCATGCGGAGCCTCAATCCGGAGCGCTACGCCCTCATCGGCCGGACCGTGATGGCGGAAAGTCACGAACGGGACGCCGACGTCCCCCGCCAGCGCGAGGCGAACGTAGCCACCCCGGCGCCCGCCGAAAGCTGAGCCCCGGGCTCCGCGGCATAGGTTGGTCGGGCACGCCACGGCAGGCCAGTGCGCCTCGGCCTGCTGGTCACCGGGGTGACCTACCGCCACCCCGGAGTGCTGGCCAAGATCGTCGCCACGCTGGACGTCCTGTCCGGCGGCCGGGCCCAGCTCGGCGTGGGCGCGGCCTGGTACGAACGCGAGCACCTCGGCCTGGGCGTCCCGTTCCCGCCGCTCGCCGAACGGTTCGAACGCCTCGAGGAGACGCTGCGGATCTGCCGCCAGATGTGGAGTGAGGACGACGGCCCGTTCGTGGGCCGGCACTACCAGCTGGCGGAGACGCTCTGTTCTCCGCGGCCGCTCTCGTCGCCGCGCCTGCCGATCCTCATCGGCGGGGTCGGCGAGAAGAAGACGCTGCGGCTGGTGGCCCGGCGGCCGACTGGATCGAAAGCCGGCTGGGCCCGATCGCCCCGCTGCTGGCCCAGCTCGAACCGGCGGCCTGAGCCCGGGCGCCGGGTCAGCGACCGGCCGTGGGGCCCGGTCCGCCGTACACGGCGAAATCACCCGACCGACCGAGCCGGCGGGCCGTGACCCCCGGCGGCAGCTGACCCCGGGGGCCGTACAGGACGAACACCTGCCAGCGGGCGGTCGCCGCCCCTTGGGCGATGGCCGCGCCGTAGGCGTTGGCGAAACCGGGGTCGACCCGCGCGTCGACGCCGTGCCGGCGCAGGTCCAGCACCACCCCCGGCGTCATCAGGAGGGTCGGGTCGACGACCCCCACGCCACCGGAGCCGGTCGCCGCGACCCGCACGGTGTCGTGCTGATGGGCGGGGCCGAGCCAGGCCCGGACCGCCTCGCTCAGCCCGGCGACGTCGAGCGAGTCGCCCGGCGTGCCGATGGCCGCCGATCCGCCGGTCGCCGCCCGGGCGGTGTCGTGCACGGTGAGCCCGACCAGGACGGCGATGACCGTCACGGCCACCAGGCCGGCGAGCCCGGTCGCTGCGACCGGGCCGGTCGAGCGGCCCGGCCGCCCGGCGGCCGTCCGGTGCCAAGCGGCGACGGCTCGGCTCCCGGCCACCACCGCCGTGGCCACGACGGTCGTCCACAGCAGGACACCGGCGATCGCCGTCCAGGTCACCAGGTAGGCGAACACCGGCCCGACGATCCGGGCCACGGCCACCACCGCGGTCAGGGTCACGACCACCGTGGTCGTGGCCAGCAGCAGCAGCACCCGGTGGCGCAGCCGGACCGCCACCACCACCGCGACCGCCAGACACAGCACCGCGACGCCGGCCGTCCACAGCGGGAGCAGGCCCGCCGAGTCCGGGGTGGCCAGGCCCGGACGTCGGTCGGTGACGTAGCCGGGCACCGCGCCGAGCTGGCTGGCCACCACCCGGACCGCCAACCGTCGCGACGTCGTCGGCGAATGGGTCCGCAGGTAGTCCCAGATGAGCGTCAGGTTGCCCTGCTTACCGAAGATCTGCTGGCCGATCGGCAACGCCCACAGCGCCGCGGCGACCAGGACCGACGCCCCGATCGCGCCCCGGTGCCGACCCAGGGCGCCGGCCAGGGCCGGCCAGCCGCGGCGGTCGTCCGGGCCGCGCCGGGCCGCCGGGCGGACGAGCAGGACCAGCGCGCCCAGCCCGAGGACGGCGGCGGCCGGCAGGACGAAACCGACGTGGCACTCGACGCTGAACGAGGCCGCGCCGACGGCCACCGGGAACCACCGCACGCCCCCTTCGGTCGCCGCGAGGGCCGCGAGCACGGCGACCAGCAGCGGCAGGACCGCGATGTACGGATTCCACGGGTCCCGCCAGAACCCGTCCGGCGCGACCCGCAGGTACAACGCGATCACAACCAGGAAGCCGACCGCCGCGGCCGATCCCAGCAACCGCCGGACCAGCAGCGCGGCCATCACGACGAACACCGCGTTGAGCAGCAGCGCGACGATCGGCGCCGCGGAGCTCGAATCGCCGAGCAGGTGGTACGGGCCGGCGATCAGGTAGTACAGGGCCGGTCCGGGGTGGTGCCAGCCCTCCCGGGAGAACGGCCCGAGCAGCACCGGGTGGTGCCCGATCGCCCGGACCTGCAACTCGATGAGCGCGTGGTCGCTCCACGGGTGGAAGCGTCCGCCGTGCGCAAGGTAATAAGGAATGCCGGTCAGGGCGGGCAGGATCGTCACCACCGCCGCGACGGCCAGCAGCAGTCCGGCCCGGAGCCCTCCCGGCCGCAACCGGAGCCGCGACCGGCGGGACAGGAAGGGCCGGACCAGCCAGGGCCGGGGCGGCCGCGCCCGGGGACCCGGCGCCGGGGGTCGCGTCGGGTGCGGTCTCGCCGACCGTCTCGGACGTGCTCACGCGCGGCTCCACCGACCTGTCCACCCGTAGGCGACGCAGACCGCCACCCGGAAACGCCCGTACGGTACCAGCGCCGGGCCCCGTCACCGCCAGCCGAGAGCCCGGCCCGTCAGGCGGCCGTGGGGGGCGACCAGGCCGGGTCCCGGCCGGTGAGGGCGAGCAGGGTCGCCCATTCGTCCGCCCCGAACTCCAGCTCGACCGGCGGGCCGAACGCGCCGGCCGCGCGCCAGCCGGCCGCCACCGGGCGCAGCGCCATCAGCGTCTCGTGCACCACGATCGGGTCGGGTCGCACGGTCACCCCGATCGCGACGGCCAGATCCCACCCGTGCACCAGCAGGTCAACGGTCAGCTGAAAGCAGTATTCGGCCCCCAGCGCCGGGCCGGAGGACAGCCCGACCGTGCGCTCGAGCGCGTCGGCCTCGCCGAACGCCTGACGCGCCTCGACCGCCGACCGTTCCCAGACCGCGACCGGGTCGGCGCCGAGCACATCGCCGGCGAACTGGTCGCCGACCTCATCGATGGTCTGTCCGGCCAGCAGCGGGACGGCCCACAGCTGCTCGGCCGTGACGTGGTTGACCAGCTCGCGCACGCTCCACTGGGTGTCGGGGGTCGGCCCGGCCCAGCCGTCCGGCCCGACGGCCCGCACGAGGTCACCGAACCCGGCCAGAACGTCTTCGTAGTGCCGCTCGGGACTGCTCACGTTCGCCGCCTCTGCTGTCGGTCCAGGTGCGCTCTCGGTCCAGGTACGCCGGCCGGTCCAGGTACGCCGCCGGTGCGGAACCTGTCCGCGGCACCGGCCGGCGGCCGGCGGTGTCAGGCGACCGGCAGTTGCTCCCAGGTCAGCAGCGGGCCGCTGACCGCGTCGAGGAACTCGGCCGGGTCGAAGGCCTGGGCGGTCGTCAACGCCCCGGTCGGGCAGCCCTCGGCGGCCACCCGGACCGCCGCCTCGACCAGCAGGGCGGCGGTCACCTGGTAGGCGTTGCCGACGTTGACGACCACCGCCGCCTCACCGAAATGCCCGGCCACATGCACCACGACCTGCGTCTCGAGCGGGCCGCCGACGGTTTGCGGCGGCCCCTCGGGCAGGTGCTCGACGAGCCGCTCCAACACCGGTCGGGCCACCTTGAGCAGCGGCGCGGCCAGCGGCAGGGCCGGTCCGACGGCCCCCAGTCCGTGGGCGACGAGCGACGGCACCACGTGGACGGTCCGCACGTTCACCCCGGGCAGGAACCGCGGCACCGTGACCTCTTCCCCCCACGGCACCGTGACCGCCGACCGGGTCCCGCCCGGGAAGTCGATCAGCACCCGACGGGGCGCGAAGCGCATCTGACCGACCATCCCGACGGCCGAGCGGGCCGTCCCCCGGGAGGCCTTCATCCCCCGGATGTGGTAGCCGACCAGCACCCGGGCCACCTCGCCGCCGGCCAGGTCGGCGGCCAGGGCCGCGCCCAGGTCACCCGGGATGTAGTCGAAGCCGCAGGCCGGCACGACCGGCACCGGGGCGTCGGCGTGCCGGTCGTAGACGCCGGTCATGAAGGTCGTCTCGCCGGTCGAATCGACGTACGGCACCCCGGCCGCGACCGCCGCGTCGACCACCGGGTCGCCGTACCGCACGAACGGTCCCACGCAGCTGATCACGGCATCGAGCCCGGACAGGAAGGCGCGCAACGACGGCGGGTCGGTCACGTCGACGAGCACCAGCTCGGCCGGCCCGTCCCCGGAGCCGCCGTCGCCGTCGCCGTCGCCAGCCGGATCGAACGCGGCCAGCCGATCAGGATCGCGGCCCCCGAGCCGGGCCGGCAGTCCCCGGCGGGCCAGCTCGGCCGCGACCAGACGCCCGGTGTACCCGGTGGCCCCGAGCAGTCCGATCGTCATGTGACCTCCCTCTGACCTCTGACCTCTGACCTCTACGGAACGCTGTACCCGGGCCCTGGCGATCGACCCTACCGACTGTCAACCCCTCCACCATGGCCCGCCGGACGGGCGGAACGACGCGCGACACGGCCGGGTCCGGTGGAGCAGGGTGAGAGGTGCAGCGCACCGGCCCGTTCAGCTGGGAAGGGCCCCGTTCGGAAGGGTGCCGACATGACGACGACCGGCCACGAGAGTTCCGCGGGCCCTGCTGACCCCACCGCCCACGAGAACTGGGGCGCGGCCGCGTCCCGGACCGTCACCTGGAACGATCCGCTGGTCACGGCGGCCGCCGCCGCCGAGCTGTCCGGTCTGGAGTTCCTGACCGCGATCCTGGTGGGTGAGCTGCCACCCCCGCCGATCGGCACGCTGTTCAACATGCGACCCGTCTCCTGCTCCGACGGCGAGGTGGTCTTCACCGCCGACCCGGACGCCTCGATGTACAACCCGATCGGCGTCGTGCACGGCGGCCTGGTCTGCACACTGCTGGACTCGGTGCTCGGGTGCGCCGTCCACTCGACGCTGCCCCGGGGCGCCGGCTACACGTCCATCGAGCTCAAGGTCTCCTACCTGCGGGCGGTGACCGGCGACAGTGGGCCGTTGACCGCCACCGGCCGGGTCACCAAACGGGGCCGGCGGGTCTGCTTCACCGACGGCGAGGTGGTGGACGGGGCCGGCCGGACGGTCGCCACGGCCAGCAGCAGTCTGCTGATCATCCCGCTGGGCTGACGGTGTCCGCCGAGCGGACCGGCCGGACCGTGACCCTGGCGGCTGCTTCAGGAGCCGCTCAGCAGACCCCTCGGTGGATCTCACGCCACCCTGGGCGTGGGTTCAGGCCCGGTTCAGCTCGCCGGCTCAACCTGCATACATGGACACGGACGAGCAGCGCGGCAGCCACGGCACCACCACCGGCACCCTCGACGACCAGTGGCGGCGCGATCATCCGGGCACCTCGGTCGAGCGCTCCGCGGACGACCAGCGGGCCGTCGCCGGAAGCGCGGTCCCGGGCCGAACCGGAGCGGACGACCCGTACGGGGCGTACGGGACCTTCGACGCTCGGGGCCGGTACGCGGGCGGCCCGCCGAACTACCCGCCGGCGTTCCCGACCGGGCCGGGCACGGTGGGCCCGGGCGTGCCCCCGACCCGGCGCCGCCGGATCGCCGTCGGGCTGGCCGGCCTGGCGCTGGTGGCCGGCGCGGCCGGCGGCGGAGTCGGGGTCCTGGCCGCCGGGGGCGGCGGCTCGTCGTCGAGCCCGTCGATCACCACCGTGACCACCAGCGACTCCGGCTCGACCACGGTCCAGGCGGCCACGTCGGGCACCATCGCCTCGGCGGCGGCCAAGATCGAGCCGAGCGTGGTGACGATCACCGTCACCGGGTCGGACTCCTCCGACGTCGGCTCCGGGATCATCGTGCGGTCCGACGGCTACATCCTGACCAACAACCACGTCATCGCGGACGGCGGGACGATCAAGGTCCAGCTGTCCAACGGCCGGAACTACACCGCGACCGTGGTCGGGCAGGACGCCACCGACGACCTTGCGGTGATCAAGGTCAACGCGACCGGACTGACCGCCGCCACGTTCGCCGACTCGGCCAAGCTGACGGTCGGTGACCTGGCGGTGGCGGTCGGCAGCCCGCTCGGGCTGTCCAACACGGTCACCTCGGGCGTCGTGAGCGCGCTGAACCGCTCCATCACCACGTCCGACTCCAGCTCGGGCTCGTCGGGCCTCACGGCCAGCGGTTCGGGCAGCTCGGGCGCGACCATCAAGAACGCCATCCAGACCGACGCGCCGATCAACCCCGGCAACTCGGGCGGCGCGCTGGTGAACGCGAGCGGTCAGGTGATCGGCGTGACCTCGGCCATCGCGAGCACCAGTACCAGCAGTTACGGCCAGCAGAGCCAGTCGGGCAGCATCGGGGTCGGCTTCGCGATCCCGGCCAACACCGCCGTCACGATCGCGGCCCAGCTGATCTCCTCCGGCTCCGCGTCGACGGGCACCTCGAGCGGCACGACCGGATCAACGGTCGACCTCACCAGCAGCTGACCCCGGGTCCCCGCCCAACCGGTACCGCAAGCGCGTCACCGCACCCGCGCTTGCGGTACCGCCCCGGGTGTTCGGGCCGGTCGGAACCGTCAGCGGGACGGGGAGAGGCCCAGCCGGAACCAGACCCGCTTGCCGTCGCCGGGAATCCGGTCGACCCCCCAGGCGTCGGCCAGTTCCTCGACCAGCAGCATCCCGCGCCCCCCGGACGCCGCGACGTCGAGCGGCGCCACCCTGGGCAGCGCACCCTCGTGATCGGCGACCGTCACCCGCAGGGAACCCCCCTGCAGCGACAGCCCCAGCACCGGACCGCCGCGGCCGTGGGTCACCGCGTTGCTGACCAGCTCACTGGTCAGCAGGACGGCGGTGTCGACCACGTCGCCGTCCACCCCGGCCGCGGCCAGGTGCGCCGCGACATGACGACGGGCCGACCGGGCGGCGTGGGCGCCCATCGACAAGGTCACCGTGCCGTCCGGCGGCCGGACGGACGCTCTCTCATTCATCTCGACCTGGTCATGCTCAGGTGAGGCGCCGATCAATCCTGCCACCGCAACATTCCCCCGGGAACCGCCGATCCGGGGCGACCGGCGGTGATTCGGACGATAGGTGCCCTGGATGACGGGATCAGTTACGGGGTAGATGACCGGCACGTACGCTTCCCCTGGGCGCCGGGGGTGGCCGAGCCACCTGGCATGCTTCGCTGTCATCCCGGAGGCAAGGAAGGACGCGTCCAGCATGCAGAGCGTGGCGGCGCTCCCCGTAAAGGAGACCAGCGACCCCGGTGCGACGGACTGGCCCCTGCTCCTCGTCGAGGACGACGACGGCGACGCATTCCTGGTCGGCGAGCTGTTGGCCGAGACCGAGGCGCCGATCCGGCTGACCCGGGCCCGGTCCGTGCGCGAAGCGGTGGCGACGGCCGCCCACGCCCGGTGCGTGCTGCTCGACCTGGGCCTGCCCGACAGTCAGGGCCTGTCGGCGCTCGAATCGTTGCGCGCGGCCGCGCCGAACGCGGCGATCGTGGTGCTGACCGGCCTGATGGACGAGCACCGGGGCGCCGAAGCAATGGCCGCCGGCGCCCAGGACTACCTGGTCAAGGGCGAGATCGACGGCCGCGGTCTGCTCCGGGCCCTGCGTTACGCGATCGAGCGGCGGGCCACCGAGGAAGCGGCCCGCGCCCTGCAGGAGTCGACCCTGCGGGCCGAGGAGAACTCCCGCCTGGAACGGGGTCTGCTGCCCCACCCGCTGCTGCGGGACCCGCGGCTCACCCACGTCGCCCGCTACCGACCGGGGCGCCACCAGGCCCTGCTGGGCGGCGACTTCTACGACGTGGTCGAGACGCCCGACTCGGTGGTGCACGTCCTGCTCGGCGACGTCTGCGGGCACGGACCCGACGAGGCGGCGCTCGGGGCGAGCTTGCGGATCGCCTGGCGGACCCTGGTCCTGGCCGGCGTGCCGGAACCCGACCGGCTCGCCTTCCTGCAGGAGGTGCTGGTCAGCGAGCGCACCGACGACGAGCTGTTCGCCACCGTCTGCACGCTGGCGGTCGCCCCCGACCGGCGCTCGGTCTCGATGCGGTTGGCCGGCCACCCGCCGCCGGTGCTGCTCTTCCCCGCCCGGGCGGCGCTGCCGGATGACCAGGTCGGGCCGGCCATCGGCGTGCTGGACACGGTCGAGCTCGAAGCGACGCGGATCGACCTGCCGCCCGCCTGGGCGTTGCTGCTGGCCACCGACGGGCTGCTCGAGGGACGCGACGGCGCCGACGGTGAGCGGCTGGGCTGGGACGGGGTGCTGGCCGAGATCGCTGCCATCGGCCCGGACGTCACCGACAAGGACCTGCCCGAGCTGCTGATCGACCGGGTCGAGAAGCGCAATCACGGCCCCCTCACCGACGACGTCGCGATGCTGATGTTGCGGTGGCCGGCGCCGTGACCGATCCCCTCGGGGGCGTGGTCGCGGCCCGCGCGGGGTCGACCGACCGGGGGACTTTCGCCGGCCGGCTGGCCAGGCCACCCCGGTCGGGCCGGGCCGAGGACGCCCGCTCGGCGCGCTGGCCACTGCGCCGCCGCCTCACCGCCG
>JAMFSN010000033.1 GCA_026225295.1 Frankia alni | reverse complement strand
GGGACACCAGGACCCGCAGCATGGTGTGGGTGGGCGGGTCCATGAAGATGATGTAGTGGTTCTGCATCGGCTCGGGACCCATGATTTCGAGCACCGTGCCGTAGGCGGAACTGAAGGTCCCGGTGTCGGTGTGGGCGGCCTCGACGTCCGCGTGCCTCGACAGCGCGTAGAAGTCGAACTTGTCGTTCCGGTAGACCGGCACGTCCTCGCGCATCTGGTGCCAGACCGGATGCGGATTGGCGTCGATCTTCGTGTCGAAAGGGTCCCAGTACAGCTCGGTCACCACAGCCACCTCAATAGTTACGTTCAGTGCGCGCTTCTCATGTTTCAGGCCTGGTCGGGCCGGCCTCGGACCGCCGCGATCGGTGTCGGGGGCCGACGAACGGTGCGACGCCTCCATCATCCAGCGGTCAGGTCGTCCGGGGCCACTGTCGTCCGGGCGGCGCTGCCCGTCGGTCACTCCTCCGGCTGGCCGCCGGGAGCGAACTGCTCCAGCACGCTGCGCGGAGCGTGGTTGGCCCACCCCGAGTCCGGCCAGTTGAACCAGCCGGACGACGCGTAGGTACCACCGTCGGGATGCAGGGTGGTCCCGGTGACGAAGGAGGACAGCCCGGACGCGAGGAACACGACACAGCCGGACACGTCGGTGACCTCCCCGAGCCGGCCCATGGGGATGCCCACGCGTTGGCCGAGCGGGGTCCCCACGGAGCTGGTGCCCATCCCGAACTTGGTCAGATTGGGTGTGATGATCATGTCGGGAGCGACGTTGTTGACCCGGATGTTGTCCGGGGCCAGCTCGACGGCCAGGGTCCGCCCGAAGTGTTCGACGGCCGCCTTGGCGGCCGCGTAGACCGCGAAACCGGGTGCCGCCCGGTGCGCCTCGATGGTCGTGAGGTTGATGATGCTGCCGCCCCGGCCGCCGGCCCGCATGCGCGGCGCCGCGAGCGAACAGGCGTGCAGCACGTGCAGCAGGTTGGTGCGCAGCAGCGCGTCCCAGGCCTTCGGGCTGGTCTCCACGAACGGCTTCCGGAACGTGCCGCCGACCACGTTGACCAGGGTGTCGAGCCGCCCCCAGCGCTGGTCGACGGCGGTGAACAGGGCGGCGAGCGCCTCGGGGTCGCGGGCGTCGCCGTGCTGCACGATCGCCTCGCCGCCGTTCTTGTCGAGCGCGCCGCGGACGCTCTCGACGGCCTCGGCGTCGATATCGATCACCGCCATCCGGACACCGTTGGCCGCGAGATCGGTCACGATGGCCTCGCCGAGGCCCCCGGCGCCCCCGGTGACCAGGGCGACGGTGCCGTCCAGCGCCGCGCGTTCGGCGAACCACCCCATGTCGCTAACTCCGTCCCGACGTCACGACAGGTAGGTCGAGCCGAAGGCCTCGAGGAAGCCGAAGGTGGCCGCCGGCTCGCGGGTGCGGCTGCTCACGATCACCGAGGTCACGCCGATCTTCTCCAGCTCGGCCAGCCCCTCGCGGTGGCGGTCGGCCTCGGTGGCCGGCGCTTCGCTGGAAAATCCCTGGTAGGAGTAAAGAATGTCGATGGCGTCCGTGCGCCCGGCCGCCGCGGCCGCGTCGCGCACCTCGTCGATCATCCCGGCCAGCTGGGACACGGACGTGATCGCCACCGTGCGGGCCGTCCTGCTCAGCTCCGGGGGTCCCATCATCGGCATCCAGCCCTGGGCCCGCTCGGCCACCCGCCGACGGCTCAACTTCGAGTTGCCCCCGATCCAGATCGGGATCGGATTCTGCGCCGGCAGCGGCCGGGCAATGACGTTGCGGGCCTCGAAATGCCGGCCCTGGTAGCTGAACGGCTCGCCCTTCCAGTGCAGGGGCAGGACGTCCAACACCTCGTCGAACAAGGCGTTGCGTTCCTCCATGTCCACGCCCAGGGCGTAGAACTCCGACTTCTGGTACCCCGCGCCGAGGCCGAGGATGAAGCGCCCGTCCGAAAGCTTGTCGACCGTCGCCGCCGCCTTGGCGAGCAGGAACGGGTTGCGGTAGGGCGCGACCGACAGGTGGGTGAGTAGCCGCAGCCGTTCGGTGGCGGCGGCCACAAAGGCCAGCGCGACGAACGGGTCGAGGCTCTGGTGCCCGCCGGCGGCCAGCCACTTGGCGCTGGGGGCGGGATGTTCGGTCAGCGAAAGCCCGTCGAAGCCGGCTTTCTCGGCGGCCACCGCCACTTCGTCCAGGGGACCGACCTCGAGCATGTCACTCTCGGTGCCGTTCGTCTCCGGGTAGTGGTAGATGAAGCGCATCGCCACCTCCTGCGACCACCAACGTACCTCGCTGGAGAATTCCCTTCTATCAGAACGAGAAGCCTGTATGCGCTGGTCTGGAGGGAGATTGTGCGTCTCGATAATTGAGAGTACGGTTCTCCACCGCGGCGGCCGCCGAGCCTGGCCGTGGGAGGATCTCGATGTCAACGCCGAGCGTTCAGACGGCCCGTAGCTTCTGCCGGATCGGATGGCGCAGGCCCTGCACGCCGCGATCGGCACGCCCGCCAAGTTCAGCCCGCTGACCATCGACGGCACGGCCAAGGTGCTGGTGTCCGATCTGGTCGGCGGTTCGGTGGCCCTCAACGGGCGGCCGGACTACGACAACGCGACGTTCGTCATGTACGTCGGCAGCAACCCGGTGGTGTCCCACGGTCACACCGTCGCGATGCCCAACCCGGTCGGCACGATCCGGGAGATGAGCAGGCGGGCCGAGGTGTGGGTCATCGACCCCCGCCACACCGAAACCGCCCGACTGGCCACCCACCATCTCGCCTCCCGCCCGGGCACCGACTACGCGGTCCTGGCCTTCCTGGTCCGCGCGGTGCTGCGGGACGGGGCCGACCGGGAGGTGCTCGAACACCGCACCGTGGACCGGGACCGGTTGGCCGCGGCGGTCGCCCCGTTCACCCTCGACCACACGGCCCGGGTTGCCGACGTGGCGCCGGCCGAGCTGACCCGGCTGCTGGCCGGGGTCCGGCGCGCCGGGCGGGTCGCGGTCGAGACGGGAACCGGCGTCACGATGGCGGCCGGCGCCAACGTGACGCAGTGGCTGACCTGGGCCTTGATGATCATTACCGGGTCGATGAACCAGCCCGGTGGGGCCTGGTTCCACCCCGGCTTCACCCACCAGCTCGACGTCCACGAGCTGCCGGTCTCGCCGCCCGACGGCTGGTTCGGGCCCGGGCCCCGCAGCCGCCCGGAAACCCACGCCTTCCTGGGGGAATGGCCCTGCGCGGTGCTCGCCGACGAGATCGCGGCGGGCAACATCCGGGCTGTGCTGAATCTCGGCGGTCATCTGTTGACGGCTTTTCCCGAGACCGGATCCCTGGTGCCGGCGCTCGAGAGCCTCGACGTGTTCGCCACGATTGAGATCATCGGCAATGACACGACCGCGGTCTCGACCCACGTCCTGCCGACCAAGGACCAGCTCGAGCGGGCCGACGTGACGTTGTGGGACTTCCTGAGCCCGCGGGTCGCCGCCCAGCACACGCCGGCGGTGATCGGCGCGGTCGGGGACCGGCAGTCGACCTGGTGGGTGCTCGCGGAACTCGGCCGGCGCCTCGGTCACGAGCTGGCCGGGCCGAACCCGGAGCAGAACACCGACGACGCGATGCTGCGCGGGATCACCCGGCGGGCCCGGGTCCCGTTCGACGAGCTGGTCGCCCAGGGCTGGGCCGAGACCCGCCGGGAGCTTCCGGCGCCCTGGGTCGAACGGCATCTCGACCGGCTCGGCGGTTGGCGCCTCGCGCCCGGGCTGCTCGTCGAGCAGCTCGCCGAACTGGCCGCCCAGTTCGATCAGGTCGCCGCCCGGCGGGAGCCGCCCGCTCTCGTCCTGGTCCCGCGCCGGCAGAAGCGCCACCTGAACTCGCAGCTCACCTACCTGGGTGACGGCCCCGAGATCCTGATCCACCCCGAGGACGCCGCGGCCGCCGGCGTGGTGCACGCGGGCCCGGTGCTCGTCCGCAGCGCGACCGGGCACCTGACCGGCTTCGCCACGGTCGACCCGGCGATCCGCCGCGGCGCGGTCTCCGTTCCCCATGGCCATCAGGGCGCGAACGTCAACGCGTTGACCAACCGGAACGAGCTCGACCTGGTGACCGGCATGGCGCTCTACTCGGGGTTTCCGGTCAGCGTCCACCCGGCCGGCGAGGCTTTGGACGGCGAGGCTT
>JAMFSN010000261.1 GCA_026225295.1 Frankia alni | reverse complement strand
GTGCTCTGGCCTTCTTCGCGCTGGGTGGCCACGGCCCTGGGCGAGTGCTGCCTGATGGTGTTGAACCCGTATCAATCGCTCGATAACCATCAGGAAACCCGTTTGAGCGAGGGCGCCGGGACGGTCGGGCGGTCGACTTCGTCCACGCCGACACCGTGTTCGTGCGGCGGAGCAGTCGATGGACCGCTGGCCGGCCCTGGTCACGCCGAACGGCCGGGTCGGCTCGGCCAGCACCGGAGCGATCACGCTGGGCTCGGTCGCATAGCCAGCGCGAACCCGCCGGTCAGGCACCGGCTCAGGAGGGACCGCTGACGGTCAGGACCGCCTTGCCCCGTAGACGGCGGGACAGCAGTTCGTCGGCGGCCTCCGTTGCCCGTTCCCATGAGCCGCGCCAGCCGATCTGCGGGTCGAGGCCGCCGGTCGCGAGTAGCCCGACGAGGTAGGTGAGGTCGGGGCCGAACGGCGCGGCCACCACGAAGGGCGCCAGGTGCCGGTCCCCGCCGCGCAGGCGTTCCTCCTCGAAGTCGATCGTGGTCGGCCGCCCCGACGCCTTGCCGATGCTCTGGGCCCGGCCGCCCGGCTCGAGCAGCGCGAACGCCTCGGTCAGAAGGGGACCGCCGACGTTGTCGAGCACCCCGTGCACCGGCGCGAGCCCGGCCAGGCCGGTGACCACCTCGCGCGCACCGAGCGAGGGGAGACCCGCCCCGCGGCCGGCCCCGCCGACCGCCGCGACGACCTCGGCGCCGGCGCGGGCCGCGAGTTGCACGGCGAACCGTCCGACGCCGCCCGCTGCGCCCGTCACCAGCACCCGTCGACCCAGCACCGAGCCCAGCCCGCGGACCGCCTGCAACGCGGTGACCCCGGCGGCGGGCAGCGCGGCGGCCGACCCGAGGTCGACGCCGTCGGGCACGACCGCCAGGTTGTCGGGGTCGACCGCCCGCAGCCGCGCCCAACCACCGTCCCAGCCGAACGTCGTGACCCGGGTCCCGACCCCCGGGCCGGTCCCGTCCCGGGCCGCGCGTACGACGATCCCGGCCGCGTCGTTGCCGGGCACCGAGCCGGCCGGACGTCGGCCGAGGTACGCCAGCTCGCCGAAGTTGAGCGAAACCGCGTGGACCTCGACCAGAACCTGGGAGTCCGTCGGTTCCGGCTCCGGTACGTCGGCGAACCGCAGCCCGCGCGGTGCGGCCGGGTCGTGGACGAGCGCCGGTACGGTCATCGCGGCAGCTCCGCGTGACGCTCGAGGAACGCGGCCACGTCGCCCGGATCCTCCATCGGCAGCGGATAGAGCAGAAGGTGGTCGACGCCGAGGTCGGTGTAGCGGCGGGCCGTTCCCGCGTCGACCGCCACGGGATCGAGCTGCATGAAGGTGATCTCCAGCGGGCCGAGGTGCGCCGGCCGTTCGACCTGCTCGGCGGCCCGGCTCAGGCCGGCCAGGTGCCGGGCGAGGCCGGTCGCGGTGCCGTTGCCGAACCAGCCGTGGGCCCGGGACACCGCGCGCCGGAACGCGGCCGGGCTGTGCCCGCCGACCACCACCCGCAGCCCCTGGGGCCGCGGGTGGGCGTCGACCTTGTCGAACGACACGTACGTGCCGCTGTACGACGGCTCGGCCTGCGTCCACAGCGCGGTCATCGCGTCGAGGTACTCGTCGGTGCGGCGGCCGCGGTCGACCATCGGCACACCGACCGCGGTCATCTCCGGCTCGAGGTAGCCGGCGGCGACGCCGAGCCGGAGCCGGCCCCCGCTGAGCACGTCGAGGATCGGGTCGTCCGGCGCCATCGGCGAGTCGGCCGTGCGCGGATTCGGCAGCACCACGTGCTCCCCGGCCCACCACGAGGTGTAGCCGAGTCGCTCGGCGAGCCGCGCCAACCGCGTGGTGTCGGCGGGCGCGAGGGTGCCCTTGACGTTGAGTCCGTGTACTCCCAGCTGCATGTCCGCCAGCCTGGTTTGACCGACGGCGGGCGTCCAAGACCCGGTGTTATAACCATTGGGTATGGATGCGCATCTCCGGGACCTGCGGTATTTCGTCGCGGTGGCGGAGGAGCTCAGCTTTACGAAGGCTGCGACCGAGCGGCTGTTCATCTCCCAGCCGGCGCTGAGCAAGCAGATCCGGAAGTTGGAGAACGCGCTGCGCCTCCAGCTGTTCGAACGGGCCCGCCGTACCGTCACGCTCACCGCGGCCGGCGCGGCGATGCTGCCGAAGGCCCGCGCGCTGCTCGCGGAATGGGACGACACGATGCGGGTGGTCGCGCAGGCAGCCCGAGGGAGGACCCTGACCGTCGGTTTTCAGACCCGGATCGGTCGGGGTCTGATCGCCGATGTGACGGAGGCGATGGCGGCGTTGCTTCCGGAGTGGAAGCTGTCCTTTCGCCAGGTGTCCTGGGGGGATCCGACGGTCGGGCTGGGACGCGACGAGGTGGACGTGGCGATCGCCTGGCTGCCGGTCCCCGGCGGTGAGTTGTCCTGGCAGGTGGTGGCGGTCGAGGACCGCTGGGTGGCGCTCCCGGTCGGCCACCCGCTGGCCGCGCGCACGAGCGTCACGTTCGCCGAGGTGGCCGGGGAGCCGTTCGTGGCGCTGCCGGCGACCGCCGGCCCGCTGCGCGACTTCTGGCTGGCGACCGACCACCGCGAGGACGAGCCGCGGATCGCCGCGGAGGCGGAAACGGCGGAAGAGACGTTCGAGGCGGTGGCGTCGGGCCTCGGGGTGTCGCTGCTGTCGGCCGGCAACGCGGAGATCTACCACCGCGACGACCTGGCCTGCCGCCCGGTCACCGACCTGCCGCCGAGCGAACTGGCTGTCGTGTGGCGCACGACCGACGACCGTAAAGCGATCCGGGTCTTCGTGGAGGCGTGCTCCCGCTGCCTGTGCGCCGTTGCCGGACAACCGGCCTCGTCACCCTCGTCCGCGCCGTCGCCGGCTGGGGAACCGTCCGGGCCGGCTTGACCCACCCTCCGATCCCCCCACCGCCCGACAGTCGGTCCGGTCAGTCGCCGCTCTGGCCGCGGGCGCTCCGGCCGGCGCGCAGCGCCGCCTCGGCCACCTGCTCGCCGAGTGCGTGCAGCTCCCGGCCGGTCAGCGGGCGCTGTGGGCCCATGAGCATCAGGCACGTCGTGACGTCACCGGCCGAGTCGAAGATCGGCGCGGAGATCTGGGTCACCCGCACACTTACGTCCTCGGCGATCTCCGTGGCCAGGTACTCGCTGTGCTGCATCATTCGGACCAGCTCGTCACCCGGCTGCCGATCGTTCTCGGCGGCGGCGGTGGTGAGCGTGCCGAGGTAGTTCGGATCGACCGGGCTGACCCGGTCGTCGGGCAACGAGATGCTGTAGCCACGTTGGCGGATGACGGCGAGCGCCGCCCTCCACCGGTCGTTCGGCCGGCCGGCCCCGTCATCATCGACGCGGGCCAGCCAGGCCGCCTGCTCAGCGTCGTTCCAGGCGACGAACACGGAGCCGAGCGGCGGGACGATCGGCATCGAATGGCCGGGGCGGGGCCGCAGAGCCAACGGCGGCCCCCAGTCGGAGACAGCCATCACCCGGGTCTCGCCACCCACCTTCGCGCTGACGGCCACGCACGCGCTCTGTCGGCGCGCCAGATCCTCCGCCTCCCGGCTCGCCGCGCTGAGGATCGGGTTGGCCTCCCGCGCGGCATCACCCAGCGCGATCCCGAAGGCGCCCAACCCGTAGCGGAGCTCGGGCTCCCGGCGGACGACCAGGCCGTGCTCGACCAGCGCCTGCAGGACGGAATCACACGTCGCCCGGGGGATGTCCGCCTGCCGGGCCAGCTCGGAGACCGAGTAGGAGGCCGACGGTCGCTTAGCCATGATCCACAGCAGCTGGCCCGCCCGGCGAACGGCTGGGGACGGGTTGATCGGCATGGTCCAATCTTTCGCGGGCCCAAGGGCCACGCGACGCCAGCAGGTCTCCGGGCAAAACTTGCCCAAATACTAGCAGTCCTGCGCAGGTGCGGGCCTCTTGTCACTACTGGGCGTCGACCTGCGGTGATATTCGGTAACCGCTCCCGGTTCGGGCTGAGTGCGGTCTGGCACCCGGGTCCAGCTTTCCTGGCCGGGGTCGACCGGGCTGGGACATCGGGCGGCGGCCTGGGCGGGTACGGGTCGCGAGGGTGATCATCGCGCAGGTCGGATGGGTGTTACCCACTGGCGGAGCCATATCCAGGCTGCTAGTATTCCCGCAAACATGCTGAAATGCTAGCAAGTCCGTATCGAGTCCGTATCGATCACGGCCGCCCGGACCCGCGCGCCCATCGAGTGACGTGGGTATCCGGCGGTCCCGCCGGCCGCCCGCCGGCATCCAGGAGGTTCTCGGTGGACAAAGGCGCATCCGACGGTTTTCGAGTCGTCGAGCTGGCGCCGCGGGCCCGGCTGACGACATTTCATCCAGGACAGTCACCGTTCCATTCGAAGGGAAACAGCGTTGTTCAGGAGATTGAAACTCTGCACGGTGACGCTCGCCGCGCTCACGATGGTGGCAGCCTGTGGGAGCACCTCACACAGTTCGAGCACCGCCTTATCCAAGGACTCCACCGTCAAGGTCGGTGTTCTCACCGATCTGACCGGCCCGGCCAGCGTGACCGGAGGCACCACCCTCAATGGTGTCAAAGCCGGTATACACCTGGCGGGACAGGAGGGCTACAAGGTCAAGTACGTGGTGGCCGACACCGGGTCAACACCGGCCGGCGCGCTGACCGCCGCCCACCATCTCGTCCAGCAGAATCACGTGTTCGCCGTCCTGATGATTTCGCAGCTGGGGTTCGGGGCGGCTCCCTACCTGACCTCTGAGGGTATCCCGGTGATCGGTGGCAACGTCGACGGTCCCGAATGGCTGACGTCCAAGAACATGTTCTCGGTATACGGTTACGGTAACTATGCGAACGTCAACCCGGCCTACGGTCAGATCTTCAAGAAGATCGGGGGCACGGTCTTCGGTGGGGTCGCCTACGCCAAGGTGCCGGCGTCCGACGCGATCATCAAGGGGACCAGCGCCGCCGTCAAACAGGCCGGGCTCAAGATCGGCTTCCTCGATACCAACCTGCCCTTCGGTACCACGGACGTCGGGCCGACCGCGATCCACCTGAAGCAGGCCGGGGTCAACGCGCTCTACCCCGGCGTTACTCAGGAGACGTCGCTGGCCCTGGTGAAGGCGCTGCGGAACGAAGGCCTCAACGTCAAGGCACTCCTTCCAACCGGATACGGCGGCGACCTGACGAGCGGCGGCCGCGGCGCATCGCAGGACGCTCAGGGCGTCTATTTCGCCAACGTCTATGAGCCCGTCGAGCTGCATACCGCCGCCACCGAGCGCTTCGTGAGCGCGCTCAGGACGGCGGCCGGAACGGCTGTGCCTACCCTGTCTGAATACCTGGGCTACCTGTCCGTGGACGCGCTCGTCACCGGCCTCAAGGCGACCGGCCCGAATCCCGCCGCGTCCCGGTTCATCGACAGCATGCTGAAAGTCACGAACTACGGCGCGCAGGGTCTCGTCGGCGACCACACCATCTCGTTCGCGATGGCCGACCGGGCCAAGACGGCCGGCGCGGATAACTGCCTCTGGATTACGCGGTACTCCGGTACGACGTTCAGCCCCGTCGACGGCCTGGGGCCGGCCTGCGGATAGCCCACCCAGTAGCCACACCCGCACCGAACCGTGCTCCGGTCTTTTCCGGACCGGTTGACGCGAATCAACCAGCGCGCGCCTCCAACGGTGCGCGCTGGTTGATTCCTTCATTGGAATGTCTCCTTCTGGAGAGCGCCGCTCCGCAGACGGAAACGTGACTTCACAGGAACAATCCGGGCTGATTTATGAAAGGACAGCTCCGATCTACGCGGTGATCGTAAGCCGGGTGATCGGGTGTCAATTGTCTGCCTTGACACTGATATCGATGAACGGCATACTGTCCGTTCGGACCGGGCGCAACATTGGCTGGTCCGGGTCAGCGCGCGGTCGCCGTTCGAGACGGGCTTCGGTTGCGGCGGTTTATTGCCATGCCGATTCGTCCGGAACTCTGGGCGCGTGCCACCAGACTGAGGTAGCTGACTGTAAAGGAGTGGAGACATGCCGGTAAGCAAGCTGACCGATCTTCCCGTAGGGGGCGGCCGCTGGCCGCTGTGCGGGGTCGGATTCCGGTCGGTGCACTGGGGTGACCTGGAGGTCGGCTACACGACCACGATTGCCGCCGACCACACGGCGGGGTATCACGGGCTGCCGGGCGGCGTGTGCCAATGCCCGCACTATGGCTACGTCTTCAAGGGTCGCATTCGGTGTCACTTCCCAGGGGCCGACTGGCCAGATGAGGTTGCCCAGGCCGGTGAGGCCTACTTCTTTCCGGCCGGCCACGTTCTGATTTATGAGGAAGTGACCGAGGCACTCGAGCTCAACCCGGCCGACGCTCTGGGGCGTCTGATGGATCACTTCGAGGGAATGGTGGCTCGGAGCAACGGAGCTGGGACGACAGTCGAGCCGTAAATTCCAGTCCACCGAGGTGGTGCCGAGGAACCTCGACGAAGGCCGGCGGGTCTGTCCTCAGTGTCCGGCCGGCGCGGACGCTGGGGGTGGCGATGCCAGCCCGGCGCGCCGGTCGAAAGCAGCGCGGGCTTCGTCCACTTCGTGGAGGTGGGCGTAGGCCCACACCCGTAGTTCGGCGATGCGCGATGACAGGCTCTGGCCGAGCGGGGTGAGGGAGTAGTCGACGCGGGGCGGGATGACGGCATGGACCGTTCGCTCGACGAGTCCGTCCCGTTCAAGGCCACGGACGGTCTGGGTGAGCATCTTCTGACTGATGCCGTCGACCGTCCGGCGCAGTTCCTGGAACCGCAGCGTGCCGCCCTCGAGCGCGTAGAGCACGAGCAGGCTCCACTTGTCGCCGAGGCGGTCGACGATCTGGCGGGTCGGGCAGGCGGCGGCGAGGACGTCGTAGCGTCCGTCGGCTGAGGCCGCGGTCGACACCATGGACCCTCCCTCCCTGGTTTCCGAAAGGTGCCTACGGCACTATTTGTTGCCTACTTACGGAAAGAGCCTAGCTGCATCACCCTCGAAGGACAGACCTGAGCAACCCGAGGGGCAACACGCTATGCGCGCGTTCGTGGCAGACGGAAACGGCTCGGTTCGCCTCGAGGAGGTGGACGAACGCGACCCCGACCCCTGGGAGATCGTCGTCGCCGTGGCGGCGTTTTCCATCAACCGCGGCGAGACGTTCCAGCTCGAAGACCCGCGGCCGGAATGGCGACCCGGCAAGGACATCGCTGGCTACGTCGCCGTCGCGGCCACCGACGGTTCCGGCCCGTCAGCGGGGACACCGGTGGTGGCGCACGTGCCGTCGTCTGGTTGGGCGCAGCGGGTGGTGGTGCCGCGCACCGCGGCGATCGTCGAGCTGCCCGCGCGGGTCGACGTGACCACGTCGGCGGCACTGCCGCTGGCGGGGCTCACCGCGCTGCGGCTGCTGCGCAGCGTCGGCCCGCTCCCAGGCATCTCGATCCTGCTCACCGGGGCCAGCGGCGGCGTTGGGCACTACCTCACCGAGCTGGCCGTCGCCGGCGGCGCCGAGGTGACCGCCGTATCGGCCAGCCACGAGCGCGGCCGACGGCTGGCCGGCCTGGGCGCGGACGTCGTGGCGGACGTCGAGCAAACCCCAGGCCGTTTCGACGTGGTCCTGGACTCCGTCGGCGGGCCGGGCTTTACCGCTGCCCGCCGCAAGGCACGCCCGGCCGGGCGGGTGATCTGGTTCGGCCAGGCCAGCCGGCAGCCGGTCACCCTCGACTTCTTCGACTGGGTCGACGGCACCACCGGGGCACCGATCGAGCAGTTCCACTACGCCGGGACGCCGGACGAGGACGCCGCTGACCTGCGCACGCTGGTGCGGCTTGTCCAACGAGGTCAGCTGCACCCGGAGATCGGCCTCGTCGAGTCCTGGTCCCGGACGGCCAGCGTCATCGAGGACCTCCGGGCCCGGCGCATTCGCGGAAACGCGATCCTCACCGTCACGTGAAGGCGCTTGGCCGGACACTGCTGCCGCACCACCCTTCCGGAGGAGAGCGTTGTCCATGTCCTGGTTCGTCGACGACGCGGACGTCGCCACGATCGCGGCGGTCTGCCGCTCGCGCGTGATCGGGGCCGGCGTCGACCCGTTCCGATACGACCACGTCACGGTCGGTCTCGCCACGCTCCGGGACTGGCTGCCCGCCTTCGTCGGCCTGGCCGAGCAGGACGCGGCGACGGCCGAGGCCGCCGAGCAGGCCGGGCGCACCGCAACCGCCCGTCAGGCGTGGCGGGCCACCGCGGCGGCCGCCCACGTCGCGAACACCCTGCCCAACCCCGACCTGACCGCGGCGGTCGCCGCCGACCGGCGGGCGGTGGACGCGCTACGCCGCTACGCCGCACTGGGCGGTACCGTCCACGACCTGCGGCCGGAGACCGGCGGACCGCGGTTCGAAGGCGAACTGCGTCTACCGGCCGGCCCTCACGACGCCCGCCCTCCGGTGGCCGTCGTCGTCCCGGGCCTCGATTCCGGGCGCGCCGAGTTCCTCGACCTCGCCGACGCGCTGCTCGCCCGCGGTGTCGCCGTCGCCGCCGTCGACGGACCCGGACAGGGCGCGCTCGCGGACGAACCACCGGAGCCGGCCTACCAGCAGGTCACCAGCGCCGTGATCGACTGCCTGACCGCCCTCGAGGTGGTCGATCCCGACCGCGTCGTGCTCGTGGGTCTCAGCCTCGGTGGGCTCTACGCGATGCGCTCCGCGGCCGCCGACCCCCGCATCCGCGCCGTCGCGACGGTCAGTGGCCCGTATCCGATGCCGACGTGGGATGCGCTGCCACCATTCGCCGTGGACACCCTCACGATCCGGTGCGGCGGGGCGGACCACGCGCGACGCGTCACCGCCGCACTCGCGCATCCGGACCTGCCCGCATCCGTCGAACAACCCCTGCTCGTCGTGTCCGGCGGCGCGGACACCGTGCCGTCACCGGTCCAGGCGCAACACATTGCCGCCTCCGCGCCGGCTGGAGAACTGCTCCTCGTCCCCGACGGCGATCACCTGCTCGGCAATGCCCGCTGGCAGTGGCTGAACCACACCGTGGACTGGCTGGCCGAACACGCAACTCCGCACCCCGATGAGAGGAAGGTCCGCGCAGCCGTTGGCACTCGCGATGATCTACGCGCTCGGACGGAGGCGTCCGGCGGTTTCGGAGGCTTGGTTCGCGCCGGCCTGGTAGGCGGAGCGCCAACAGGTCCGGTCACCCAGGTCGGGGCCGAAGGTGTTCCGCGCCGCCTCGTCGGGGATGATTCGTACGACGGTGGCGGCGGCGCCGGGCGGCTCGGCGGGGGACCCGAACCGGTGCGCCAGCGGTTCGATGATCACGACGGGGTCGGCGCCGGCGGCGAGGTAGGGATGTGATCCTCGCCCGTGGCTGATCATGCGCCGACGGCCGCGGCGGAGCCATCCGGGCCGACGTCTGGACCAAGTGCGGCGGACAGCTGATGTCGGCGGGAGATCCCTAGCTTTGCGTAGCCCCGTTGCAGGTGATTGTCGACTGTCCGTACCGAGAGCACCAGTCTGGAGGCGATATCGCGACTCGACAGGTTCCGAGCGGCCAGCAGACAGACCTCCCGTTCCCGCGGCGTCAATGGGACGGCGGCGGTGGTCCCGAGCAGTGGGGGCGTTCGGGCGCCCTCGCAGCGACTGAGGAGTGCCGTCGCCCGCGCGGACAGGGCTGCTTTCCGCCGCGTGTCCCCGCGCCACCGTTGCGCCTGCGTTGCCGCCTCGGCCGCATGCAGGACAGCCCCCAGTGACTCGAAGGCCGTGGACGCGCGCTCGAGAAGCGCCGGGTCGTGTGCCGCGAGGCCGTTCGCGTACCAGGCGCGGGCGGTCACCATTGCGCTGTCGGTGGCCAGTTCCAGTTCCTTGAGGCGGCCCGCGACCAGCTCCGGCGCACCGAGTCGGGCGACATCGTGCAGCAGAGCCGAGCACAACACCAACTGACCGCTGGCCTCGAGCGTGGTCGCGGTCGCCAGAAGGCGGTCCGTCGCTCGGGCCAGGTCGCCTCCGGCCGCCAGGCTCCAGGCGTAGGCCCGCAGTCGGTGGCCCTCCTCGTCGGAGACGGCGGTGAGCGGACCCATGCCGGTAACGGCACCGCGGCTCGCCTCCTCGTCCGCGAGGTGAGCGTAGGCCAACGCCAGGCCGGCGTAGGCGAGTTGAAGCTGGCCGGTCAGGCCGTTCCCCCGCGCGATCGCGGCGGTCTCGCGGAACCAACGGTTCGCGGTTTCGGGGCGACCGGCGGTCAGGTGGCATCGCCCGAGCAGGGCGGTGAACACCACGTGTGCCGTGGTCACCTCGTCGGCAACTGCCTGATTCAGGCCTCGCTGCGCAGCTGCGATGGCCTCGTTCAGCCGTCCCGCCGAGAACAGCGCCAGGGCCCGACCGCCGGTGTGGAAGGCGGGATGCAGTCCCACGCAGCCCCCGCCCCCGACAGCGCCCGGCGACGCGTGCGCGGCGTCCGACGCGGCGAGAGCCTCGGAGGTCCGGCCGAGCGCGGCGAGGGCAGCGACCCGCGCGAGCCCACCGAACGCGCCGGTCGGGCCGTCCGGAGCGTCCGGAGCGTCCGGAGCGTCCGGAGCTGATTCCAGGACCTCATAGGCCTCGCGCGGCCGGTGGCAAAGCGTGAGGATCAGGGCGGAGACCTCTCGAAGCTGGTCGGTCCGCGGGCCGTCCAGGACGGTCCTCACCAGTTCAACCAAGGCCATTGCTCGTTCCGGAGGTGCCCACCCCCACGAGACATTCAACGCCCGCAGCAGGCTCACCGCATGTGCCGCCGAGTCGCGGGTCGCACCGGCCCGGCCCGCCGCCGCGGACGCAAATACCTGCTCCGCTTCGGCGACCCGACCGAGGTGTCCCAATGCATCGCCAAGCAGTCCGGCCGACTCCGCAGCAAGTTCCGGGTCCGGGCCCACGGTCAGCGCGGCCCGGGCCAACCGCTCGACCTGCGGGAAATCGTTCGCGCCGCGGCTCAGACGGGCCGCGCGTACCAAGAGCTCGGGGTCGGCCCTCCCGGTCCCGTCGAGCTGCCAGATCGCTACCCGCACGGCGTCGTCGGTCCGTCGTGCCCCTGCCCTGCGCACCCGGTCGACCTGCGCGCCGAGGATGCGGTCAGTGGAGAGCCGGGAAAGCCCATCCCGAATCGCCTGCGCGTCCAAGGGGTGGGCCACCGACACCCGCCGCCGCCGTCCGTCCGCCTGGACCTCGACGAGCCCGATCCGCTCGAGATGCTCGAGCACGCTGGCCGGTGCCAGCGCGGTCAGCGCGGCAGCTCCCTGCGGCCCGCACACGGCCAAGTGCTCCACCACTGTGCGGGCCGCCGGCTCCAGCATCCCGAGCCGAGCGGCGACCAGGGCCCGGAGCCGGTTCGTCGAGCGCGTCCCGCGCTTGAGCCGCCACAGTCCGTCGCTGATGGCCAGGTCGCCCTCCTCCACCGCGCCAAGCACCAGCTCGCGCAGGAACAAGGCATTGCCGCGGCCGGAGGCCCAGAATGCGGCGACGGTATCGGCGGTGACCTGACCACCGAGGACGCCGGACAGCAGGCGGTCGGCATCGGGTCGGGACAGGCTCCGCAGCTCAACCCACGCGGCCCGGCCGGCGGACCACATCCGATGTACGGCGTCCGGCACCGGCTCGTCCCGCCGAACGGTTCCCAGCAGGAACGCGTCACCGGCTTCGACGAGCTGTACCAACACGCTCAACGACACGGGGTCGAGCAGGTTCAGATCGTCGACGAACAACAGCAGTCGCCGACCACCGGTCCGGCGGCGTAGTGCCGCACGAGTCCACGAGTAAAGCCCCACCGCATCCGGCCGGGATTCCACATTCACCCCGCCAGCCCCACGGGTCACCATCGCCGCGGCCGGCAGAGCCAACAGCTGCGCCAACGCGCCGAACGGAACACTCGCGGCGGCCCGACTCGCCATCGCACGGGCCGCGGGCCAGCCCTCGCGCTTGGCCCAGGCCAGGCACTCATCGGCGAGTCGCGTCTTGCCCACGCCGACAGCACCCGTAACGAGAAAGGCGTCGCAATGACCACCGGTCACCGCCGCCTTGAACAGTTCGAGCTCCCGATGACGGCCCACCATGGGCCAACGGTCCGCCGCACCGGCCGCCGGCGGGTACGAGATTTCGGGACCACCGTTCGCACCGCTCATGATCGGTGCTGCGGCAAGGGTAGGCCCGCCTCGCCTCCTGGTGACGGCGTTCCCACCGGTCACCACGTCACCTCAATGGTGCGGAACGACCGGCACCGGGGCGGGGCGAGCGCCGTCAGGCTTGCGGTGACGGGTGAATGTTCCTGCGCGAGCCGGGCTTTGCCCAATCCTTGCGTGACATCACAGACGTCCACCCGAAAGCCCCTCCGGAAATTCCCTCTGGTTTGCTCGTCGACAGTAGGGCCGACGGATCTCTCTCAGGAATGAGGAGAACTACGTACGTCAGCATCTGTGAGACCGCTCATATCCTCACGACAGCGGTGCGGTGCGGCCCGGTCAGGAATAGAATGCCCGTTCCGACCTCTGTGTGTCACTATCCGCAAAGCTGAGAAAACCTGGCGTTACTGAACGGGAGCACGTTGCGGCTTTGTCTGCTCACGAAGCGTCCAATCGTGACGGTCGACACAGGGTCCCGGCGCTCTGGAGGCTATCTTTCGAGATCCGGGCCACCGGTCTGAAGAACCGCGTAGAACTGATCACCGTTCGATGCCAGCATCAGCCCTTATGGGGCTGCCACCGGCGCGGGATCTCGCCCGCATGTTCGATCTTGCGGTCGCCGTACTCGACGGTGAGGAACAGCCGTGGCAGCTGGTCTGCACTGAACTCGCGGACTTCTTGCACACCCGCTTGACGGGCAGCTTTGAGGTTCAGTGGCCCAGCGGCCTGACAAGATCCAGCCTTCTCGATGCGGGTCGTTGGACGGGACAGCTGCCGTGGACGCCGGACGACGTCGCTGGGCACCCGCTGGTTCGCCACTTCGCGCTGCGCAATGACATGGCACCCCGAACGACCGACGAGGTCGCCGACGAGTTCCACTGGTACACCTCCGCTGCTTATACGGAGGCCCGCGACCACTTTGACGGCGCCTTCGCGCAGATCCTGGTGCCATTGCGGACGTGCTGCGGAGTTATCCGCTATGTGGGCGCGGCCAGGCCCGGCAGTGACTTCAGCGACCGCGAGCGGGCCTACATTCGCCGGATACAGCCGCTCCTGGTCAGTATCGACAACCAGGAACATGAAATGCGGCGTATCCGTGACTCCTGGCCGCCCGATAACACCCCTGCCGACTTCGGCCAGCGCGTCGCCGAGATGAGAATAACGCCACGAGAACTGACCGTGCTCGCCCTCACCGCGGAAGGCTTGACGGCGGCCGCGACCGCTCGCCGGTTGGGTATCTCACCCCGTACCGTGACGAAGCACCAGGAAAGGCTTTACCGTAAACTCGGCGCGCGGGACCGTCTCACCGCTGTGCTGGTCGCCCAACGCCTCGGCATCCTCCCCGGATAGCTGCCTCGATGTCGCGGATATCAGCCCGCGACCAGCGAAATTGCGCTCATCGGCTGGGTGGACGCAGACCTCCTGCTTCGCGGCTTGCCAGCAGCCGGTCGATGCCCCACCCGTCAATCCTTCACGACCGACCTTCGGGCCGTGCCCGACCGTGACGATCGAGGCGGCGCTGGCGTGGGCCCAGCAGCCCAGCAGCCCAGCAGCCCAGCACGTCCTGGCCGAGGTGGCCTGAAAGGTCGCGGCAGCGCGGCTCCGGAAATTGAGCAACGGTTACTCAGGCGCGCCGCCGGCCCCGAACCTTCACTCAGGAAGGGAGCGGGACGGGCGGGCCCAGCCCCGACCGGCGGTTCCCGGACTGTCATTGGCCCCGCAGGCGGCCAGCGTCGAAGCACGTCAGGAGTCGATCATTCTCTCGTTCGCGGATTACCTGGTGGAACGGTGGAAACGTCTCGGGGTCACGACCGTCTTCGGGGTTCCCGGCAGCGCTGTCGGACCCTTGCTGGAACGGGTACTGCGCGACGACACGCTGCGCTTTGTCATGGCCCGGCACGAGTCGGGGGCGGTGGCGATGGCCGACGGGTACGCCCGGGTGTCCGGCCGGCTCGGGGTCGCGATGGTCACCGCCGGCCCGGGCGCGTTGAACGCGCTGCCCCATCTGGTCGTCGCGGACACCGACAACTCACCGGTGCTGCTGGTCACCGGGGACGTGGCCCGGCGGCACGGTGGGCGCCGCGGGATCCAGGACAGTAGCGCCGACGGCGTCCGGATCGACGACGCCTTCACCGCGTGCGTCGGGTTCAGCCGCCGCCTGTCCCACGCGGCGTCGGCGCCCCGGCTGCTGGAGAACGCGGTCCGCCACGCGCTCACCGCGCCGCGGGGCGCCGCGCACCTGAGCATCCCGGTCGACCTGTACGCCGAGGAGGTACCCGCCGCCGGCGACGATGACGGCGCGGACCGGTTCCGGCCGGGAACCCCGGTGTGGGACACCGCGACCGGCGCCGCGTCGACCGGCGCGGTCCTTGAGCTCCTGCTCGGGGCGCGGCATCCGCTCGTCCTGCTCGGCAACGGCGCCCGCGACGCGCTCACCGGTGGGCCGGCGGCGGCCGGGCTGCTCGCGCGGCTGCGGGCCTTCAGTGACGAGTTCGCCGTCCCCGTCGGGACGACGACCAAGGGCAAGGGCCTGTTCCCCGAGCGGGACGCGACCGCGCTCGGGGTCGTGAGTATCGGGGGTTCGGCCCGGGCGCGGTCCTACCTGGACGGCCGACCCGACGTCGTGGTGGTGGTCGGCTCGTCGCTGGGCGAGTGGGCCACCCGCAACTGGACCCCGGATCTGCGCGGCACGGCGGCGTTCGCCCAGGTCGACGTCGATCCGGCCACCATCGGGAGGACCTACCGGGTCGATCAGGCGATCGTGGCCGACGCCGGCGCGTTCCTGCGCACCCTGCTGGGTTCGGCGGACGCCGTCGACCGCGCCGTCGACCGCGCCGCCGGTCGGTCGGCGGTCGACGCGCGGCGGGCCGTCCTGGCCCGGCTGCCGGTCGCCCCCTGGCACCGGCCCGGGACCCGGCCGGACGCGCTGCCCGCCCGCCCCCAGGAGGTGGTGCGGGAGGTGGCGACGTGGCTGCGGTCCGACGAGGAGCGGATCGTGCTGCTCGACGTCGGCAACCTGACCGGCTGGTTCACCCAGCAGGTGCCGGTCGGCGCGGGCACCAGGGTGCTGCTGCCGTGGGGGGTGGCCAGCATGGGTTGGGCCAACGCCGCGGTGATCGGCGCGAAGATCGCCGCGCCCGACGCCACCTGCGTCACGCTGACCGGCGACGGCGGTTTCCTGATGAACGCGGTGGAGATCGCCACCGCCGCCCACCGCCGCATCGGGGCGCTGTGGCTGGTGGTGCAGGACGACGCCTTCAACATGGTGCGCCAGGGCATGCTGCACAGCTATCCCCATTCCTATGACCAGGAACGCGAGGATTTCGGGCTCGGTGCTCCGGATCTCGCGGCGCTGGCCGAGAGTCTCGGGGCCGACGCCCACCGGGTCGGGTACGCGATCGAACTCGGCCCGGTACTGGCCAAGGCCGAACAGGCCGCGCGGGACCGGGAACGGCCGCAGGTGATCTGCGTCCCGATCGACCGGGACCAGCCCAGCCCGTTCGAGGACCGCCACGACGGCGTCGCCCGCGCGTTCACGGCGGCCCGGGGCGACGGCGCCCCGGTGGGGAGCTCCCGGTGACCACGCTGGCCACCGACCCGCTGACCCTCGCGTTCGGCGCCTTCGGACCGGCCCCGTCGGCGGCGGCCGACTGGTCGACCGGCAGCCTGCGGGAGGTCCCCGCCCTCGACGCGATGTGGGCGGGCCTCGAGCTGGCCGGCATCCTGTCCGACGTCGACCGTTACCCGGGCACCCAGGGGACCCGGGGCCTGCTCGACGGACTGGCCGAGCTGGTCGAGCACGGCTGGCGCACGGCCGTCCCGGCCGAACGGATCGTCGCCGTGCACGGCGCGTTCGACGGCCTCGCCCACGCGCTGGCCGGGCTGCCGGCCGGTTCACCGGTCCTGGTCCCGGCCCCGGGCTTCGACGTCCGGGTGCCGGTGCAACGGGCCGGTGGCGTCGCCGTACCGGTCGGCTGGGAGCTGGGTAGTCCGGTTGCGCACCTCGTCACCCAGCTTGCGGCGGCCGCGGTCCGGACCGGCGCGGCGGCGATGGTGGTCAGCCTGCCCCGCAACCCCGACGGGGCGACCGCGACCCCGGACGACTGGGACGCCCTGGCCGACCTGGCCGGGCGCACCGGCATGCGGCTGGTCATCGACGACGTCTACGCCTTCACCGACGATCGGCGGCCGGCGCACCTGCTCGGGCACGACCGGGTCGTGGTGGTCGACTCGCTGTCCAAGCGGCTGGGGGCGCCGGGCCTGCGGGCCGGGTTCGTGGTCGCCCCGCCGGAGCTGCTCCCGGTGGTGCGCGCGTCCGCGGCCGGGACGGTGGGACTCGCGAGACCGGTCGCGCACATCGCGCAACGCGCCGTCCGGCACTGGCTCGACGCCGGAATCGACGCGACGGTCCGGACCGAGCTCGGCCGCCGGGCGATGGTGCTGCGGGCCCGGCTGCTTCCGGAGGTGCCCCTCATCCTGCGGCCGGGAAGCCTCTACGCGGTGGTCCGGGTGGGCGACGACCGGCTGGCCGCCGGGGTGCTGGAAGCCGCCGGTCTGCGGGTGACGCCGGGTCGGTCGATGGCGATGGGGGCGCCCCCCGGCCCGCCGTTCCTGCGGTTGTGCATCGGCGCCGGCCGGCGGGTCGACGACGTCGCCCGGACCATCGGCCGGGCCTGGCCGATGATCGCTCGCTCGCCGCGCGTCACCGGCCGGGGACGGGGCGGCGGAGCCGGTCCGGTGGCCGCCGCCCCGTCCCCGAGGGGCTCGCGGTGAGCGCCCGGAAGGGGTCCGGCGCGCTCCCCGGCGTGGGCCGGACGGCGTTCGTCGTCGCCGCCGCACGGGCGATCGCCACCGACCGACCGGACGGGCTGGTCGAGGACCGGTTCGCCGGCCGGTTCGTGCGGGCCGCCCCGCTCCCGAAGCCGCTGCCCACCACCGTCGCCGAGGTCGGCGCCGAGGACGGATTCTGGCTTCGGCTCGCCGACTACCAGGGCGTTCGTTCCCGCGCCTTCGACGACGGGCTGCTCGGCGCGGCCCGCGCCGGGGTCGGACAGGTCGTGCTGCTCGCCGCGGGCCTGGACGCCCGGGCGTACCGGTTGCCGTGGCCGCCGGACACCACGGTGTTCGAACTCGACCACCCGGGGGTGCTGGCGTTCAAGCAGCGCGTCCTCGACGGCGGCGTCGCCGTTCCCATCGCCCGCCGTCGGTCGGTGGCGATCGACCTCGCCGACGACTGGGAACCGGCGCTGACCGCCGCCGGCTTCGACCCCGATCGACGGACGGCCTGGCTGGCCGAGGGTCTGTTGCCCTACCTGAGCCCGGAGGTGGAGGAACGGATGTTCGGGACCGTGGACCGGCTGTCCGCGCCCGGAAGTCACGCCGCCGTCGAGGCCGCCCCGGCCGAGGTCATCGCGGCGGTGCGGGCCCGGAGCCTGGGTCCGGCGCTGCGCGGCCATCTCGACACCGACGTCCGGGAGCTGTGGAACACCGAACCCCGCCCGGCCGCCGCCGACCGCCTGCGCGGGCTCGGCTGGGAGGTGGAGGTGGAAAGCGGGGTCGAGGCGGCCGTGCGCTACCACCGCCCGCTCGACCCCGGGGCGGCGGATTCGATGGGCGCGAGCCTGCTGCTGACCGCCCGTCTGATCTGACCCGGTGGGCCCCGTTCACCCGGGCGGCCGGCGCCCGGTCCGGTCCGGTCCGGTCCGGTCTGGTCTGGTCTGGTCTGGTCTGGTGGACGGTCTGGATCTCGAGGCTGATCGAGATCTTGCCGGGCTCTGTTGCGTTGTGCCGAGGCGGGACGTGGCGGGCTCAGGTGGTGCCCCTGATCAGACAGCAAGGGCGAGTTCGGCGAAGGCAGCCGCCAGCCGGTGGTGGGGTTACGAATCGGCTGACCGCGGCTCACGATGTCGACGTATGAATCGTGACGCTGGGTGATATCGGGGCAGTCGGGGACCCGTGAATCCGGAACGCAGTGCTCCGAGGATCTGCCTTTACTTCGCGCCAATTTTGCTAGACTGGGCGTCATGACTGTCATGCCGTTCACCGAGGCGCGAAACCGCCTGTCGGAACTCATCGACGAGGTGGAGCGGACTCACGATCGAGTGGAGATCACCCGTCACGGGCACGCCGTGGCCGTCTTGATCTCGCCCGACGACCTGGCGGCGCTGGAGGAGACACTGGACGTGTTGGCGAGCCCGGAGGCGATGCGGCAACTCGCGGAATCCCGAGCCGCGGGCCAGGCCGGCGACGTTCTCGACGCCGAGGAGCTCACCGCGCTCATGGCGAAACGGGCGCGGAGCACCCAGCGGCCCCACGGGGGGTGACCGAGACCGGGGAACAGCCGTTCGAGCTCCGGATCACCGGTCCCGCCGCGCGCGCGCTCGCTGGGCGGCCGCCGGAAAAGATCGCGGCCGCCGTTCACGAGTTCATCACGACCACGCTTCTGAACAATCCTCACCGACTTGGCAAACGCCTGCTTCT
The DNA here is from genome assembly GCA_026225295.1 of Frankia alni. GTDB lineage: Bacteria > Actinomycetota > Actinomycetes > Frankiales > Frankiaceae > JAMFSN01. The sequence goes on along the minus strand of JAMFSN010000261.1, from coordinate 3,668 downwards.
CCCGCCGTACGAGGGCACCTGGTCCGCCCGGCGGGGTAGCTACCGGGTGCTGTACGAAATCGACGAGGAAGACCGCACAGTGACCGTGACCGCCGTCGAGCATCGGTCCGACGCGTACCGTCGGCGCTGAGCGGGAGACGCTACGGCGCGACACGGAGTCCTTCCCTCCGGGCGTCTCGGGCTGGGCCGTCGTTTGGGGCTTACCGCTGGTCTCGCGGGCCGGCCTGACCGCGTCGCGGTGTCGCAAGATCGGTTAGCGAGCGACCAACTATGCGCAGGCCGGTTGCGGTCGAGCTGGGTTTTTGCTGGTGGAGCAGAGAGCAACGAGGGAAGATTGTCAGCCGTGCGTTTGCTGCGTCTCGGCGCGCGGCGATGTCGTGTCATGGCTGACGATCTCACCCGCCGGCTGGGATCTACGGTGGGTGGGTGTATTTCGAGAACGTCGTCTTCGACGCCGTCGAGCCGCAGCGCCTGGGCCGGTTCTGGGAGGCGGTGGTCGGCGGCGAGCGGCTGACCGACGAGCCTGACGCCTTCGAGACGCGCCTCACCGTCGAGGGGGGACCGGTGCTCGACCTGTGCTTCCAGCGTGTCCCCGAGCCGCCGTTCGAGCCGCCGCGACTCCACCTGGACCTCGTGGGCGGGGCCCGCCAGACCCAGGAGGTGGAGCGGTTGCTCGGGCTGGGCGCCCGACATCTCGACATCGGTCAGCGCGATGTGCCGTGGGTGGTGCTCGCCGATCCGGAGGGCAATCCTTGCTGCGTCATGGAGGATCGAGCGGTGTACGCCGACACCGGACCCCTCGCGGCGCTCCCGCTCGACTCGGCCGATCCGGACCGGGACGCGGAGTTCTGGTCCTCGTTGACCGGCTGGACCGACGTGGCCGGCGTCGCCGCCCGGTCCCTGCGCCACCCGTCGCTGCTTGGTCCCCTCCTGGAGCTGTGCCCCGAGCCAGCCCGCAAGGGGACGACCAAGAACCGGCTGCACCTCGACATCCGGCTGGAGACCGCGGACGATCCCGACGCCGTCGCGGTGAGCATCGCCGAGCGCGGCGGCCGGGGGCTCCACCCGGACTGGGGGGAGCTGCCGTGGCGGCTCTACGCCGACCCGTCCGGCAACGAGTTCTGCGTACTGCCAGCGCGGTCGTAAGGACAGTCCCAGGCGCTCCGTACGCCAGCCGTTTCGGTCGCACAGACCGATGGAACGACTGAGTCACAGGCCGCCCGGATATAGCCGCGATGCAGTCGCTGCTGGGCCAATCCGGGTGCCGCTGCTTCCGGCTGATCCCCGCCGCGGCGGTCCCTCGATCAGCCGAGCCCTTTGTCGTGTGGCGCGTGTCCCGGCCGGCGTTCACCGGCTCGACGCGAGTCGACCGGCACGGTCCACGGGTGAGCGAGGCGTGTCGATCGACCCGCGAAGGCAAGCCGCCGCGGCCTTCGATCCATTCCGCCCAGTCCTGATCCGACTGCGTGTAGGAGATGAAGAAGTCCCGGTGTGTCGATTCGCCGGGCGATCGGCGGATCTTTGCTGTGTCGGGCACGGTCGTGGATGCGTCGGCGTCGGCGGTCGGCGGGCGGTGACTCCTGGCGGCCAGGCCCCTCACCCGCTCCTCCATCGTGACCGACGTCGGTGGCGGGACCGTCACGGCGAGGGGTGTAGTCGTAGTCCAGCAGGCGGTGATGGGCGATGTCCCGCTCCTCTTCGGTGAAGAGGGATTCGAACCGCGGCTCCAGGACAGGTACCTCGACCGTCAGATCCAGGCGCCCGCGCTTCCACCGCGCCGTGAATCCGTCCGAGGGTTTGGTCGCGGGAGAACACCACGTGGCTCGCGCCAGGCTGGTCCTCAGACAGACGATTCCCCAACGAGCTATATACACGTATTGAGATACGTGCATATAGCTCCTTGTCGATACCCCTTCGGTGGGCCTCGCGTCCTGGTCGCGGTTCGTCGTGGGGCGCGGCGGCGGCGATGACCGTGGACTATGCTCCCAGGCTGGGAGAAGGAACTTTTCGGGTGGTCGGAACGCCGGGTCCGGCCCTGGTGACGCTGCGGGAAGGTGCGTGGGGTTTGGCCGGCCACCCGCACGATCCATCGCCGCTGCTCGTGCCTGTGCGACGGTCGGCCGCCCGGCGGGTGTTCCGCGGGGTATGTAGTTTGCTCTCCAGCCTGGTATTGGTCGTGAGCGTGGGTGGTTGGTTGTCCTCGGCCTATCTCAATGGCAACATTCGCCGCTCGGCGCTTTTCCTCGGTCACGGCTCCCAAGGAACGGAAAAGAAGGACAGCGCCGGCCGGGCCCCGATGAATATCCTGGTCCTGGGTTCCGACACCCGGGACACCGCGGCGGACTGCGCGATCGGCGGCGGCTGCGGCGTCGGGGGCAACGCCGACGTCGAAATGGTGGTGCACCTGGCCGCGAACCGGACCAACGCCACCGTCATGAGCATTCCCCGCGACACGATCACCGACATTCCCGCGTGTACCGACCCGACCAGCGGGCACGTCTACCCGGCGACCAGCCAGGTACAGATCAACGGCAGCCTGCAACACGGAGGCCCGGGCTGCACCGTCGCTGCGGTGCACGCCTTAACCGGAATCACGATCGATCACTTCATCATGGTCGACTTCTCCGGCGTGGTGAACATGTCCGACGCCGTCGGCGGCGTGAACGTCTGCGTGAACAATAACGTCTACGATACCTACTCAGGGCTGAAACTGTCCAAGGGAACCCACACCCTCAAAGGCATTGCCGCGTTGGAGTTCCTGCGTACTCGGCACGGCTTCGGTAACGGTGGCGACGTCGGCCGGGAAGCAGCCCAACATGTCTTCCTGTCCGCGCTCGTCCAAAAGCTCAAGACAGCGAATACTCTCACGAACCCGGTGGCGGTCTACCACCTCGCGACCGCCGCAACCAAAGCCCTCACTGTCGACACCGGCCTCGCTGGCGTCTCACCTCTCGTCGCTCTGGCCGGGCAACTCAACGATGTGCCCACCAACCGGATCACCTTCCTGACCATGCCCAACGTGCCCTATCCCGCCAATCCCAACTGGCTCAGCCCCGCCCCCACCGCTCCGGCGGTGTTCCAGGCCATCGCCGACGACCAGTCCTTCTCCACCGGCCCGGCCCCCACCGCCCCTGCGGGCGGTACGCGAACGGCGACCCGCTCGCCGACCCCGATCCCCTCCGTCGACCCTGGCACTGTGCCTGTCGCTGTCGACAACGGCAGCCGGTACACCGGCCGGGCGGCCGCGCTCACCGCAGCCCTGCGCCAGCGCGGCTACCTCCAGGCCCTCAATGACGGCAACGGCCCCACCATCGCGACGACCCGCCTGACCTACCCGGCCGGCGACAAGACCGCCGCCCAAGCACTCGCGGCCACCCTGGGACTCCCCGCCACCACCCTGTCCGTCAGTGCTACGACCAACGCCACGGTGAGGTTGCAAATCGGGGCCGACTGGCCCGCCGGCACCCGATTCCCGGGCGCGGCGACGACAGCATCGTCCGGGTCGACCACCCCACCACCCGCCGCGAACGCACTGAACGCCGCGAACGCGGCTGGCTGCGTCGCGGTCAGCACCCAGGACACCACCCAATTCGGCAGCCCCATCCGCGCCTACGCTCTCAATCCCCAAAAGCCGAACTCCGCCCCCTGAGAACCTCCCAGCGCGGACG
>JAMFSN010000260.1 GCA_026225295.1 Frankia alni | reverse complement strand
CTTTCGGCAGGCCAGTGGTCGTGACAGTTGCGCAGTTGGTACCGGGGAGTAAACTACCGATCACCAAGGTCCCCGAATAGATCCGTTTTGTTACAGCCGGGCCGCCGGCCGGAGTTGGCGTCATCCATCGGTCGCCATTCCCGTCCCGGCCGCCGTTTCGGAGCGCGGCCCGGGTGCGCCGGGCGCCGATCGAGGCCGCCCGACAGCCCGGTGGGCCGTCCGGGCGTCGCGGGCGGGCCGCCGGGCCAACCGGGCCACCCGTAGATCCACTACGGGCCGGCCACGGACCGGCCGCCCGACGGCCCGACCACGCCGGTCCGGCGTCGAATACCGCCGATCGGACCGCCGGGCCGGGAAGAAGACCACTGTGTCGACCCGGCCGATCCGGCCGCTTTCGCATCGATATCACCGAATGCGAATAGGTCGCCACATCCCGAGCGTCCGCTGGATAAGCGAGTATGGATGGGGCTGCACGCGTTCGCGGCCGGTTCAGCACACGCTAAGAAACTTCACAGGATGAACACAGGCAATCGTTAACTAGTGCCACCAACCTGTGAAACGCCGCGACCCGCGGCACCCGTTCCGCTGTCGCCTAAAACATCAGAACGACAACAAACGTTACGTCAACAGGCCTTCCGATGCTCGTCATGCGGATCGCACAGCTCCTCCAGGAGGGCACTTGTCGTCCCTGTGGACCGACGAAGAGGCGTCGCACAAGGTCTCGACCGGGGATCCGTCACCCGGCCGGAAATCCGGTCGAGGCGCCCGACGGCGTTCGGGGTCGGAATCCCACCGTCCGCCCGGGCCCGGGTCACGCTTCCGGTTGCCGCGGGGTCGGGCCCGGATCGTCCTGATCGTCGTGGTCCTCCTCGTGCTGGCCGGCGGGGTCGCGACCGGCTGGGCCCTTTCCGGCCCGTCGAGCCCGACCCCGACCAGCCGCCTGGTCGCGGCGACCGTCGGCACCGTCCGGCAGACCGTCAGCGCCACCGGCACGATCGAACCGTCCCAGCAGTCGAACCTCTCGTTCGCCGTCGGCGGTCAGGTGACCGGCGTCGACGTGGCGGTCGGTGACGTCGTCAAGGTCGGTCAGCGGTTGGCCACGATCGACTCGACGCAGCTGTCCACCGAGGTCGCGCAGGCCCAGGAGACGGTGGCCACCGACCAGGCGAAGGTTGCCACCGACGAGAGCTCGGCCGCGACGGCCACCCAGCTCGCCGCCGACCAGACCACGCTGACCACCGCCCAGGACGCGCTGACCACCGCGCAGAAGAACCTGGCCGCAAGTTCCATGACGTCGCCGATCGCGGGCACAGTCGCCACCGTGAGCCTGACCGTCGGTCAGCAGCTCGCCGCGGGAACCTCCAGCAGCGGCGCTTCGGCCAGCAGCGGCTCCAGCAGCGGCGGAACCGGCACCGGTTCGGGGACGGGCGGCGGCTCGGGAACGAGCGGCAGCTCAGGCTCCTCCGCGTCCACCTCGGCCTCGGTCGCCACCTCGTCATCCTCGGCGACCAGCGCCCAGGTCGTGGTGGTCGGGACCGGCTCCTACCTGGTCAACGCCACGGTCGACGACACCACGGTCGGCCAGCTCAAGGCGGGTGACCAGGCGGTCATCACCCCGACCGGTTCGACCGGCGCCACGACGATCTACGGCACGGTGGCCTCCATCGGCGTCGTCTCGTCGAGTTCGTCGGGCGTCGCGAGCTACCCGGTCACGATCAACGTCACGGGCAGCCCGGCCGGGCTGCACCCGGGGGCCAGCGCCGACGTCTCGATCATCGTCAAGCAGCTCACGAACATCCTCACCATCCCCAGCCAGGCGCTGCACACGTCCGGATCGGCGACGGTCGTCTACCGCCTGAGCAGCGGCCACCAGGTGACGACGACGGTCACGACCGGCGTCACGTCCGGCACCCAGACCCAGATCACCAAGGGCCTGGCGGCCGGTGACCAGGTCGTCGTGCCGGTCACCGGGGCAGCGGCCGGTCGGGCCCGCACCGGCGGCGCAACCGGAACCGGCACCGGCGCGGGAATCCGCGGTGGCGGCGGCGGCTTCGGTGGCGGCGGGGGCTTCGGTGGCGGCTTCGGCGGGGGCGGGGGCCTGGGATGACGCTCGTCGAACCTCGTCCCGAGGCATTTCCGAACCACCACGCCGTTCTCGATCTGACCGACGTCCGCAAGACCTACCGGGCCGGACTGCTCGAGGTCGAAGCGCTGCGGGGGGTCAGCACCACGATCGACGAGGGCGAATATGTCGCGATCATGGGTCCGTCGGGGTCCGGTAAGTCGACCCTGATGCACATCCTGGGCTGCCTCGACGTGCCGACCTCGGGCACCTACCGGCTGGCCGGCGAGGACGTCGGGACCATGACCGAGGACCAGCTGGCCGAGGTCCGCAACCGGCGGATCGGCTTCGTGTTCCAGCAGTTCAACCTGCTCCCGTCGATGTCGGCCTGGCGCAACGTCGAGCTCCCGCTCTGCTACGCGGGCGGTCCGCGGACGGACCGTAAGAAACGGGCGCTCGACGCGCTGGCCGACGTGGGGCTGGCCGACCGGGTCGAACACAAGCCGATGGAGCTGTCCGGTGGGCAGCAGCAGCGGGTCGCCGTGGCCCGCGCGCTGGTCACCAACCCGTCGCTGATCCTGGCCGACGAGCCGACCGGCAACCTCGACTCGACATCGACCGAGGAGATGCTCGGGCTGTTCCGGCGGTTGCACGCGCTCGGCCGGACCATCATCCTGATCACCCACGAGGCGGATGTGGCGGAGGCGGCCGACCGCATCCTGCGCATCCGCGACGGCGAGATCGTCTCCGACTCGGCTCTGGTCCCCGGGCAGGTGGGGGCGTGAGCTGGGGAGAAATCCTACGGACGGGTCTGGACGCGGTGCGGTCGCACCGGCTGCGCTCCGGCCTGACGATGCTCGGCATCCTCATCGGCATCGCTGCCGTGATCCTCACCGTCGGTCTCGGCGAGGGTGCCCAGGGCAAGGTGAGCGGTGAGATCAACGCGCTCGGCAGCAACCTGCTGATCGTCGCCCCGGGCAGCACGACCACCAACGGGGTCCGCGGCGGATTCGGCAGTGCGTCCACGCTGACCAACGCGGACGCCGACGCGCTGAGCTCGAAGGTGGTGGCCCCCGACATCAAGGCGGTCGCGCCGACCACCTCCAAGTCGGAAGCCCTGACGGCCGGCACCACGTCGTGGACGACGTCCGTGGTCGGCACCATGCCGGCCTGGCTGTCGGTGCGGGCCCGGGCGGTCAGTTCCGGACGCTTCATCAGCGGGCAGGACGTCGCCAGCCACGCGGCGGTGACGGTGCTGGCCGCGACGACCGCCGAGGAACTGTTCGGGGCGCGCAGCGCGGTCGGTCAGTCGGTCACCGTGGCCGGCGTGCCGATGACGGTGATCGGCACGTTGACCTCGGCCGGCTCGTCGGCCGACACCAACGAGGACGACACCGCGATCGTGCCGATCACCACCGCGGCCGACCGGATCACCGGTGGCACCAGCCGGGACGCGGTGCAGGACATCTACCTGGAAGCGACGTCGAGCCACACGCTGTCGGCGGCCTACCAGGAGGCGCAGTACGAGCTGCTGTCGCGGCACCGCATCACGACCCCGACCAGCGCGGACTTCTCCATCACCAGCCAGCAGTCGATCCTGTCCACCGCGACCTCGGTGGACAAGACGCTCACGGTCCTGTTGGCCGGGATCGCCGGGATCTCGCTGCTGGTCGGCGGGATCGGCGTCATGAACATCATGTTGGTGTCGGTCACCGAACGGATCCGCGAGATCGGCCTGCGCAAGGCGCTGGGGGCGACCCCGCGGGTCATCCGACGCCAGTTCCTGGTCGAGGCGTCCGTGCTCGGGTTGGCCGGCGGGGTGCTCGGGGCGGCGCTCGGGATCGCCGGCGCGGGCGTCCTGCCGCACTTCATCTCCGACCCGATCTCGATCTCCCCGACGGCGACCGCCGGGGCCATTGTGATCGCGATCGTCATCGGAGTGGTGTTCGGCGTCTACCCGGCCACCCGCGCGGCCCGGCTCGCCCCGATCGAAGCGTTGCGCAGCGAATGAGTCCGCCCGGCGGAACATCCGCTTCCTCGTCCGCTTCCCCGTCCCTGCCCTTCGGCCTGCCCAACCGGGCCGCCCGCCCGGTCCGCATATCCACCAGGAGCCCCGATCCGATGACCGCCACCAGCCCCTTCCGTTCCTCCCCGCCGGCCGCCGGAACCGGCCGGTCCGCCCGGTTGCCGCGCGGCACGGCCCTGATCCGCCCGATCATCCGACCCGTGCTGGGGATGGCGATCGCGGTGGCGGTCACCGCCTGTGGCGGCGGCGGAAGCAGCAGCGGGAGCACGGCGGCGGCCGCGCCGTCGTCCACCGCCCGGCCCGGCGGAGCGGGGGCGGCGGCCCAACCGGGCACGAGCGGCACGATCGCCGCGGTCAGCCCGACCGACGTCGAGGTCCAGAATCCGACGAACGGGCAGGTCACGGTCACCTGGACCACGAAGACGACGTTCTCCAGGACGGCCACCGCGGCCGCCTCGGCGGTCGCCGTCGGCGACTGCGTCACGGCCACCGGGGGGACCGCGACCGCCGGGTCCAGCACCACGGCGTTCACCGCCCAGACGGTCACCATCAGCCACCCCGTGTCGGGTAGCTGCACGACCGGCTTCGGCGCCGGCGGCGGGTTCGGCGGCGGCGCGGGCGGCTTCCGGGGCAACCGGACCGGCACCCCGGCCCCGGGTGCGACCCCGCGCCCGAACCGCTCGGGCGGCCCGGGCGGCGGCCGGTTCGACACCGCCTTCGGGACCGTGACCAAGGTGTCCGGGTCGACCTTCGTCGTGAAGGGCACCGCCCGGGCCCGCGGCGGAGCGACCGCCTCGGCGGCCCCGACCGCGACGACCACCACGGTCACGATCGGCTCGAGCACCACCGTTTCCCAGACCAGCAAGGTGACCTCGTCGGCGCTGGCGGTCGGTGAGTGCCTGACGGCCATCGGGAAGGCCGACGACACCGGCGCGGTGGCGGCCACCACCATCAGCCTGCGGGCAGCCGGCAAGCAGGGCTGCACGACCACCGGCTTCGGTGGGCGCGGCTTCGGGGGCGGCACCGGTTCGGGCGCCCCGGCCGGCGGTGGGACGACCAATGGTTGAGCGGTCGGCGGGGCTGCTCGCCCGGTGGCGGCGGCGCGGCGGACGGGCCTGGGTTTCCGCCGCGGTCGTGGTGATCGTGCTGGTCGGAGCGGGGGTCGCGGCGTACGCGGCGACCGGTCCGGACGGCCCGAGCTACCGCACCGCGACCGCCGTCCGGGCCTCCGTCGCCCAGACCCTGGATTCGACCGGCACGGTGTCGCCGGTCCGGCAGTCGAGCGTCGCGTTCCCGGTCTCGGGCACGGTGGCGAACGTCGCGGTGACGCCGGGGCAGACGGTCGTGGCCGGTCAGACGCTGGCCACGTTGGATGACAGCGCACTGGTCGCGGCGGTGCACTCGGCGCAGGCGACCCTGGCCGCCGACCAGGAGAAGGTCGCCACGGACGAGGCCAGCCAGGACGGCGACACAACCTCGACGGCGACCACCGGGGTCACCCAGACCGACTCCCTGGCCGCCACCGGCTCTGGTTCCGGCTCGGTGGAAGCCGCCGCGCTGACGACGACGGGTGGCCGCACTCCGGCCGGCGCCGCGTCGGGCTCGGCGAGTCCGACCCTGACCACCGCCCGGGCCAAGGTCGCGACGGCGCAGAAGGCCCTGATCGCCGCCCAGCACACCGCGGACGGCGACCTGGCCGTCGCCTCGACCGATCTCAAGCAGGAGACGACCACCTGCGCGGCGTTCCTGGCCGCGCCGTCGGCCGGCGGAACCACGACCGCGCCGACCACCACCGGGCCGACGCTGGGTGGCTCGACGGCGACCAGCCCGACGGCTCCAGCGCCGACGACCGCGGTTCCCGCGCCGACCACGGCTGTCCCCAGCAGCCCGTCGGCCGCGGCGACGACCACGAACCCGGCGGCCCTGTTCCGCACCGGAAGGACCACCGGGGCGACGACCATCGCGCCGGCGGGGGACACGGCCGGCCACGGGATCGAGACCATCTCGGCCACCGCGAGCGACGGAACCAGCTGCTCGACGTTGCTGAGCACGGTGCTCACTGACCAGCAGCGCGTCTCGACCGACCAGCAGGCGGTCACCAAGGCCGAAGCGAACCTCGGGACGGCCGTCAACGACCTGGCCACCGCCGTATCCACAAGCGGCGGCTCGTCCACCGGCGGCGGCTCATCCACAAGCGGCGGCTCATCCACAAGCGGCGGCTCATCCACAAGCGGCGGCTCATCCACCGGCGGATCCCGGACCGGGACGGCCAGCGGTTCGGCCGCCGGCTCGGGGTCGGGGTCGGGGTCGGGTCGAACCACCGGGCAGACCACGACGATCTCCCCCGCGCAGCTCGCGGCCGACCAGGCCGCGGTGGACGCCTCGCAAGCCGAGCTGACCCAGGCTCAGGAGGCGCTCGGGCAGGCCAAGCTGGTGAGCCCGCTGGCCGGAACGATCGGGTCGGTCGGGATGTCCGCCGGTGAAGCGGTCACGGCGTCGGCTGGCACCACCAGCAGCGATGCGATCCTGGTCATCGGGTCCGACAGCTCTTACCAGGTGACGACGGCGGTCAGCGACACCGACCTGGCCAAGGTCAAGGTCGGGCAGGCGGCCACCGCGACCGTCGACGGCTCCACCACGGTGCTGTCGGGCAAGGTCGTCAACATCGGTCTGCTGCCGACCAGTTCGACGTCGACCACGTCGACGACGAGCAGCACGGTGAGCTACCCGGTGACGATCAGCCTCGAAGCGACCAGCCAGCGGATCTTCTCCGGCTCGGACGCGGACGTCGCCGTGGTGATCGCCCAGGCTGACGGCGCGGTCGCGATCCCGAGTTCCGCGCTGCGGTCGGTCGGGAACATCCATCTGGTCACGCTGCTCCGCAATGGCAAGGCGACCAGCACGGCCGTCCAGGTCGGAGCGATCGGCAGCACCCTGACCCAGGTCACTTCCGGGGTCCGGGTCGGCGACAAGGTCATGCTGGCCAACCTGTCGACTCCGCTGCCGGGCAGCACGACCGGGGCCACCACCCTGCGTGGTGCGACCGGGGGCGGCTTCGGCGGTGCGGCCGGCGGCGGCGGGTTCGGCGGCACCGGCGCTGGCGGCGGTGGCGGTCGGGCCGCCGGGGGCGGCGCCGGCGGCGGGCGCGCCGGGTAGTTCCTCGTCGCGCGATCCGCCGCGCGGATTGCGCACCACCGATGCTCCGTACCCGGCAGGTCAACCGCTGGTACGGAGCATCGGTCGTTACCGGCCCGGCCGCTGTCTGGTCGTCCACCGTCGCCGTGACCGGATAGTTAATCTTCAATGGTGCTGACACGTCCCGGCCCGAAGGTGGTGGCCAGCCGGGCGTCAGCGCCACCGCACCGCCCAACGCTCGCTGACCAGGCCAACTTCCAGCCCGGATGCGGCCCGAAGGTGCCAGCGCCGTCGAGGTCAGTACCAGCGGGGCGTAGATCCCTCGCTGATACTGCCAGCGTTGATTCCGCCCCGGAGTGCGGTCAACCGACGTTGTCAGCGGACGCTGGGACGTGCGTTGGCGCGGTCGGTCTGCGTGTCGGGCGGGGCTGGTCGG
>JAMFSN010000259.1 GCA_026225295.1 Frankia alni | reverse complement strand
TTCAACGGGGGTGCGGATCACCGGCTGCGTGCGGCCGTCAAGGTCCGGCCGCCGGGTGCCCGGGGGTGCTCCCGGCGGCCGGCGTATGAAAGCTTAGCCGCGCTGATCCGATCCGGGATGCTTTCCGGTCAATAGCCGGTCGCGTTCACAAACAGGCCTGGTCAGGGCCGGGGGGTTTCCCACCCGCCGGACCCGTCGACCCGACCGGGATAGCACTTCCGGGGGATCGCCGCGCGGCGCACGCCCCGGAAAGCGGATATGAGTCGACTGGTTTCTCGACGCGCACAAAAGGCCGCAATATTCAACCGATTGACGGCGGAAACCCGGTCCAGGTAACAATCCCCCATTCTGACGGCGAAAAATCCCGGTCCGTCCGGCCACCCTCGTCCCGCACGAGAAAACCGACGGTCCCGCAGCGGAGGTCGCATGCGCAATACCTGGCAACCACCCAGCTGTTCCGGTCGCGACGCCCGGCGACATCCAGCCCGACGAGGGATTCCCGGAGGAGCCCGATGAAGATCGGCGTCGCGCGGGAGACCGCCCCGGACGAACGGCGCGTCGCGCTGATTCCGCCGGAACTCGACCCACTGATCAAGGCCGGCCACGAACTCGTGGTCGAGGCCGCCGCCGGCCGGCCGGCCGGCTTCCTCGACGCGGCCTACGCCGAGCGGGGCGCCGTCATCGGCAGCCGGGGCGAAACGCTGGCCGCCGAGGTCGTCCTGTTCGTCCGCGCCCCGGGCTCGTTCCCGGGCGAGATCGACGTCCTGCTGGCCGGGCTGCGGCCCGGCCAGACGATCGTCGGCCTGACCGACCCGCTGGGCACGCCGGACGTCGCCGCGGCACTGGCCGAACGGGGGGTCACCAGCTTCGCCCTCGAGCTGCTCCCCCGGATCACCCGGGCCCAGGCCATGGACGTGCTGTCCTCCCAGGCCGCGCTGGCCGGGTACAAGGCCGCCCTGGTCGCGGCCGAACGCCTCAACAAGATCCTGCCGATGCTGACCACCGCGGCGGGCACTCTCCCGCCGGCCCGGGCGATGGTCATCGGGGCCGGGGTGGCCGGGTTGCAGGCGATCGCCACCGCCCGCCGGCTCGGTGCGGTGGTCTGCGCCTACGACGTCCGCCCGACCGCCCGTGAACAGGTCGAAAGCGTCGGCGGGACGTTCGTGGACCTGGGGTTGGAGACCGCCGCCGCCGAAGGGTCGGGCGGATACGCCGCGGCCATGGACGACGACTTCTACCGTCGGCAGCAGGCCGCGCTGGGCGCCGTGGTTGCCGCCCAGGACATCGTGATCACCACCGCGCAGGTCCCCGGCCGGCGCGCGCCGATCCTGGTGACGGCGGACATGGTGCACGGCATGGCCGCCGGCTCGGTGATCGTCGACATCGCCGCCGCCCAGGGCGGCAACTGCGAACTGTCCCGGCCGGACCAGGTCACCGACATCGGCGGGGTCACCATCCTCGCGCCGACCAACCTGCCGGCCACGGTGCCGGCCCACGCGAGCCGGCTCTACGCCAAGAACATCGGCAATTTCCTGCGGCACGTGGTCGTCGAGGACGCGGTCCGGGTCGACCGGGACGACGCGATCATCGCCGACACGCTGGTCAGCCACGCCGGACAGATCACCGCGACCCGGGTCCGGGAGCTGCTGGGCCTGGCCCCCGAACGCCCCGACCCGACGACCGGCGAGCGGGACAGTCCGCCCGGCTCGCTGGCCGGGCCGGGCGTTGACCGCCCGGCGGACCACGACTCATCGACGCCGGACGGCACCCACGCCGTTTCCGGCCGGACAGGGGGCTGACGATGTCCGCATCGGTCGAGGCGGGGCTCTACGTCCTGCTGCTCGCGAGCTTCGTCGGTTTCGAGGTGATCCGGCGGGTGCCGCCGCTCTTCCACACGCCGCTGATGTCGCTGACCAACGCGATCGCCGGCATTTCGCTGGTCGGCAGCCTGGTCATAGCCGGCTCCGATCGGGGGGCGCTGTCCACGGCCCTGGGCACCATCGCGGTCACCGCGTCGACGATCAACGTGGTCGGCGGTTTCCTCATCACCGACCGGATGCTGAAGATGTTCCGCCCCCGGCAGCCGGCGACGGCCCGGGGCCCGGCGGCCACCGACCCGGCCACCACCGGTACCGCCACCCGTAGCGCGAGCGCCGGGTCGGCCGACGCCGGTCGACCGAGGTCGGAGGACCCCCGGTGAACGACTACGTCGTCCCCCTGTGTTACCTGGCCGCCAGCGGGCTGTTCATCGTCGGGCTGAAAGGCATCACTCAACCCCGGACCGCCCGCCGGGGCCTGCAGGCCGCCGAGGCGGGAATGCTGCTCGCGATCGTCGGCACGTTGATACAGAAACAAGTCGTCACCTACACCTGGCTGATTCTGGCCCTGGTGATCGGGTCGGCCATCGGCACGGCCATGTCGCTCTACATCCCGATGACGGCCATGCCCCAGCGGGTCGCGTTGTCGCACGCATTCGGCGCGCTCGCGGCCGGCCTGGTCGGAACGGCCGAGTACTACAACCGCGAGCCCCACCTGTCCACGTTCACCGCCGGCGCGCTGGTGCTGGAGGTCCTGCTGGGATTCCTCACCTTCACCGGCAGCCTGATGGCATTCGGGAAACTCCAGGAGATTCTGCCCGGTCGACCCCAGGTTTACCGGGGCCAGAATGCGGTGAACCTGGCGTTGCTGGGCGTGGCCGTCGCGGCCGGCGTGCTGCTGGTCCTGGACCCGTCCCGGACCTTGCTGTTTCCGGTGCTGGCCGTCCTGGCCGCCGTCTTCGGGGTGCTGCTGGTGATCCCGATCGGCGGCGCGGACATGCCGACCGTCATTTCCCTGCTGAATTCCTACGCCGGCCTGTCGGGCGCGGCGATGGGGTTCGTCCTGGACAACAAGGCGCTGATCGTCGCGGGGGCGCTGGACGGTTCGTCGGGTCTGCTGCTGTCGATCATCATGTGCCGGGCCATGAACCGGTCGTTCACCAACGTCCTGTTCGGGGCGTTCGGACAGGTCACCGCGGGGGGCCCGCCGGCGGCGTCCGAGGAACGACCGGTCCGCAGCGCCACCCCGGAGGAGGCGGCGATGCTGATGGAGACGGCCCGCAAGGTCATCATCGTGCCCGGCTACGGGCTCGCGGTCGCCCAGGCCCAGCACAAGATCCGCGAGCTGGCCACCGTCCTGGCCCGCAACGGCGCCGAGGTGACCTTCGCGATCCACCCGGTCGCCGGGCGGATGCCCGGGCACATGAACGTCCTGCTGGCCGAGGCGGACGTGCCCTACGACCAGATCAAGGACATGGACGAGATCAACGGGGAGTTCACGCAGGCCGACATCGCGCTGGTCGTCGGGGCGAACGACGTGACCAACCCGGCGGCCCGGACCGATCCGGCCAGCCCGATCTACGGGATGCCGATCCTCAACGTCGACAGCGCCCGCACGGTCATGGTCGTCAAGCGCGGGATGAACCCGGGCTTCGCGGGGGTCGAGAACGAGCTCTACTTCCAGGACAAGACCCTGATGCTGTTCGGTGACGCCAAGGCGGTGGCCGACGGGCTGGTCCGGGAACTGGAGGCCTCGGTCCGCGCCTGACCGGCGGGCCGGCCCACGGTTTCCCGCCTCGCGCCTCCGGCCCGTCGGCCGCGCCTCCGGCCTGTTCCCCGGGCCGGAGGCGCGCTGGTCAGGCCGTCAGGCTCGTCAGGCCGTGGTGTCGACGTTCGGGTGGGTCGGCGCGTCCAGCGTCCGCACGTGGCGGCCGGCGTCGTCGACCCAGTCGGCGGTGGTCCCGAGCGGCAGCCCGATGAACTCGAGCTTGTCCAGGACGTCGGCCGCGACCGCTTCGACCTCGTCCCGCCGGTAGACCGTCACCGCCAGCGAAGACTCGTCGAAGCGGGCCACGTCGGCCCGTTCCCGCAGGTCGGCCTGGAGCTGGTCGACAATTTCAGCCGCCTTGTCGATGGTCGCCGGCAGCGCGGGCCAGGTGACGGTGACCGTGACCTGGCCCCCACCCCCGCCGTCGCCGACCGTTGCCCCGCC
>JAMFSN010000258.1 GCA_026225295.1 Frankia alni | reverse complement strand
GGCTATTCCGATTCCTGCGAGATCCCGCTGGCTAAGGGTCCGTCGACGGCGGAGACGGCGCAGGTCGAGTGATCAAGGATCCGTTCGTCGCCCACCGCGCTCTGTTGTTCACGGTCGCCTACGAGATGCTCGGGTCGGCGACCGACGCGGAGGACGTACTGCAGGAGTCCTGGTTACGGTGGGCGACGGTAGATCAGGCAAGCGTGCGTAACCTGCGGGCCTACCTGGTCCGCGTCGTCACCCGACAAGCGCTGGATCGGCTGCGGACGGTGTCACGCCGACGCGAGGACTATGTGGGCGAGTGGCTTCCCGAGCCATTGATGACCTCGCCCGACGTCGCGGAGGACGTCGAGCTCGCCGAGAGTGTCTCGATCGCCATGCTCACCGTGCTTGAGACTCTCGCGCCAGTGGAACGTGCCGTGTTCGTGCTGCGCGAGGTTTTCGACGTTTCTTACGACGAAATCGCACCGTCGGTGGGGAAGTCAGTCGTGGCGGTGCGCCAGATCGCGCGACGGGCACGCGCTCACGTCGCGGCGCGACGACCCCGCATGTCCGTGAGCAGCTCCGAGCAACGACTGGTGATGGAACGGTTCTTGATCGCTCTGCGGACCGGCCACGTGCAGACACTCATGGACGTACTGGCACCCGATGTGGTGCTTGTGGCCGACGGCGGCGGACTGGCGGCCGCCGCGAAGGTGCCGATCCATGGTGCTGGCGAGGTGGCGCGGCTTCTGGCTGGCGCCGATCGAAGCTTGAGCCGGACCGCGCTCGTGCGGCTCAACGAGGCACCTGCGGTCCTGATCGAAACCAGCGGTCACGTCGCGGCCGTCAGTCTGGTGGTGGCCGACGGGCGTATCACCGGGGTCTACGTCATGGCCAACCCGCAGAAACTTACTCGTCTCGACCAGCCGACTCGGCTCTTCAGGTGAGCCCAAACAGCGGCAGCACGGGTGGCGCCCAACTGGATGTTGATCGTGGCCGTTCACGGATGCGGTCGGGTCCCGATGCAACAGCCCGTGGTCGTGGTGCGTCTTGTCGGGTGAACGTACCCGACTGGAGGTTAGACATTTGCAGTCCGACGCTGAAGAATTCGCCGGGTTCGTGGCCGAGCACGGTGACGGCCTGCTTCGCTTCGCCCGGTCGCTCACCGCGGACCCGCACCGCGCGGAGGATCTCGTCCAGTCGGCTCTCACCAGGACATTTGCCCGTTGGCCGTCGGTCCGTCGCCGCGATCCCCTCGCTTACGTCCGGCGGGCGGTGGTGAACGGCCGCATCAGCGGTTGGCGAAAACGGTCGTCCCGCGAGGTCCTGGGCGCCGTTGCGGAGGCTGCGGCCGTTGACCGGTTTGAAGACGGGGTCGCCGACCGGCTCAGAGTGCGCGACGCGCTCGACCGCCTGCCGCGCCGGCAACGGATCGTGATCGTCCTTCGGTACCTGCACGACGTCTCCGACGAGGACATCGCCCGGGTCCTGCACACCCGAGAAACGACAGTGCGCAGCCAGGCCCATCGCGGCCTGGCACGGCTACGGGACGACCTCGAGCGCGACCCAGACCAAAGCTGGCGCGGTCGTCGTAGGGCCGGGCGCCCCGAATCGGCCGGCCGCCAGGCCGCCGATGCCTTCGTAGCCGAGATTCCGCTAGGAGACTGACATGTCAAGCCACCCTGACACCGAGATCATCCACGCCGTCCAGGACACCCTCCGCGACGCCTCAGCCGCGGATCCCGATGTCCTGCACCGGATGACGCAGGTCGCCCTCAGACAAGGACACACGCTGCGCCTCCGGCGCCGTACGGTCGCCGCGGCGGCCCCGGTCGCCGTCGCCGCTATGGGGGCCGTGGCAATGCTCGTGCCCGGTAGCACCAGCTCGATCCGTCCCACCGTGCCGCCAGCTGCCGTCGCCGCGCAGCCGAACAGCGCCCGCGCGGTGCTCCTGATCATTAGCCAACGGCTCGCCGCGGCGACCCGGCCCGACGGGCCCGTCTTCTGGATCCGCACCGAAACCACGGGCCCGCGTTTCGCGCACAGCACCGGCGACCCACGCCGAGACCACGTCATCACCTACTCCGCCTACGCGCAAGACGGCCAGCTCAAAGACGTCACCACCTTTCCCGACGGCTATATCGACACCCAGACCTATCCGGCCGGCGGGGACCGCTTCGCGCTCGGGGCCATCACGGGAACCAACGCGGGGAAATCCGAACCCACACGCGGTCGCGGAACCGACCGGGGAATCCCCACCCTCGGCGACAAAGTGCTCACCAAATCCCAGCTTCGTGCCCTGCCAACCGACCCGGCGCGCCTCGGTGCGCTGATCGACAAAGGCATACCGGCAGCCGACATCGCCTTCAATCGGTTCGACGCCATCACCAGGCTCCTTATGTCCCCGACGACCCCCGCCGTGCAGGCTGCCGCGTACCGACTCCTCGCCGCCACCCCCGGAATCATCGACGGCGGCGTCGTCAAGGACCCCCTCGGCCGCACCGGTCACGCACTCGACCTCCACGGTCAAGATTGGTACCCCGGCGCCTACACGCCACGCCTGATCATCCGAGCAGACGGAACACTCCTCGCATTCGTCAACGGCCCCACCGGCTGGCAGGCACTCCTCGGCAGCGGCTACCGCAACACCCTCTGATCTTCTTAGCCGTCATCCCAGCACCTCCCGGTCAAGGCGTTGTGCTTGCCGGAAATGGCATCCGCCCTGCTCAGGGTGGTCGCAGTCGCGCCGGCCGGTCGTGGGGCTCTCCCCGCGCCCGGCCCTCGCACGCCGAGGCGGGTGGCAGCGCGAGGATGCCGCTTCATGTTGCTTCGCCTGACCTACCTCGGGGCAACGTCTCAGCGGAGCGAACATCGCCTCCGACGGGCAACGTGGGGGGAACCCTGATCACACCGCGACGGCGCCGATGGCGAGTTCGTAGTGGCCGCGGCGGAGGTTTTGTACGAGGGCGTGTCCGGAGCCGATCACCTGGACGGATCGGTCACCGCCCGCCGGATCGACAGCCTGCGGATGGCCGGTCTCATCGTCGTCGATGCCCTCGCCGCCTTCGACGTTACTGCCCTGGTCGTGAGTGGTGTCTGCGCCCGCGTAGACGCGCAGCCGTCGCTTGACCATCCGATACGACGGCGGGGCTGTCGTCGAGTTGGTAAATCGCCTCCTCGACCTTGCTGCTGGCGACGTTCTCACCGCCGGTTTTGATCATGTCCTTCTTGCGGTCGACGATCGACAGGTAGCGGTCCTCGCTGAGGGTCCCGAGGTCGCCGGAGTGGAACCAGCCGCCCCGGAAGGCGTCGGCTTCGTCAGGTGTCCGGCGAAGTCGACATGCGGGCTCCACGACGACGGGCCCGACGACGCTCGTCCTTGGCCTCCTGTCCGCATTCGCTCATGCGGCACCATCGGCGGTTCCCCTGTTTGGTGACGTCCAGAAAGAACCACCCGCAGTGGTCTCCTGGGCACTGTTTGAAGCGCGGCGTCGGCTCGGATCGCAGCAACTCGACAGCGCTGGCCACCGCCGCGTGCCGGATCGTAGCCAGCTCAGAAGCGCGCCAGCGCCAGCGGACGCTTCCGTCGTCATCGATCTGCAGGGTGGCTGCGGAATATGCATCAGCGGCTAGCTGCGCCAAACGATCGAGTTGACGCTGCGCAACGGGTTGATCGTGAACGCGGGCAAAGAACACGTCGTACAGCAGCTCACGCGTATCCCGGGCCCGGACCAGCTCCGCCTGGGCGTCCTGCGTCCTGCGCCCTGGGCCGGCAATCAGGCCATACCGCTCGCCCCAGACACGCAGATCGGCAGGAGTAATCAGGGCATCACCGGCGTCGGGGTGCCCCCGCTCTTCCGCCGTGTTGGCGAAGTCCAGCGCCGGGACACCGGCGATGAACGGCATCTCCTGGATCGACTGCACATTGCCACGGTACCAGCAAAGATTGTTTCACTGGTACCGTGGCACCGGTGAAAGTCATTTTGCCGGAGCGTACGAGTGGCCAGCGGGGATCAGTCTGATGGGGATGGCGTTGGCGTTGGCAGTGCTGGCCGCCTTGGGCTGGGGCGCTTCAGACTTCTTCGGCGGCAACGCGTCCCGACACGACACGTCAGTGTTCGTCGTGGTCGCCGTCGCCGAGCTCGCCGGTGTGGCCGCGTTGATACCCGTGCTGATCGTTCGAGGAACGGCGCCGCCCGCCGATCCCCGGCTGCTGCTGGCCGCGTTGGCCGGCGGGGCCGTGACGGTCGAGCTGAGCATGATCTACCGAGCCCTCGCCCGAGGAGACGCCTTCATCACGGCACCAACCGGAGCCCTCGGATGTGCGGGGGCCGTAGGCATCGGTCTGCTGGTGGGAGACCCGCTGAACCCGAGCGTGGCCATCGGGCTGGCTTGCGCGGTAGCGGGAGCCGGGATCAGCGCATGGACCTCACCCTCGGCCGCCAGCAGTACCACGGTTTGGCAAAAAGCTGGTGTCTGTCTCGGAGCGGCCGCGGCGGTCGCGGTCATGCTTACCTCACTCCACGCCGCCGCTCGTCTCGATCCCTACTGGGCGACGGCGATCGAGCACCTCAGCACCGCCACGTCGGCCGGGTCGGTGGCTCTCATCGGCGGCAAAGGATCACTCCGAAAGCGCCTGCCCGAGCGGGGCGAGATGCCCACGCTCGCGATCGTCGCTGTCGTTGGCGTCGGCGGGGATCTCGCTTACGCCGCCGCCCACCACGGCCCGCTCAGCGTCATCTCCGCCATCTCATCGCTGTACCCGATCACGACCATCGCGCTCGGACGTCTCCTTCAAGGTCATCAGGCAACGAAGATCCAGCTAGCCGGGATTTCACTCGCACTCGGCGGCGCCGCGCTCCTCGGCGCCGCCACCTGATGAACCCCCCAATCGATGCGGACGACTGTCGACCCGCGGCCCGGTGAAGTCCTGCCACGGGAGCACCGGTACGGCCGTTGAGCGCCATACGGTCAAGACCACCGACCGTTCGCCTGGCCGGGTGAAGGCGCGGGGGAAAGACCGCGTTGCGCGCTGCCCGCCTGGTGGTCGGGCACCGGCGCGCCTCTTGTGTACGTGAACTTGGGCACGGTTCCAACCCGGCCGGAGCGGGCGGTGGTGCACTGGGCGGGCAGCGGGCAGGTGGCACATGCCTGGCCGAACCCCTGCGGGTGCGTAGGAGTGCGTTGACGGGCGTTGCGTTGTTCGCTGCTCCCAATTCCGCCCCCACGCTCGCCCGCGGCCCATGACCAACCGGCCTGTCGATCGAAGTCGGCCAGGCCGCATCCGGCTCTCCCGGACCGGCGGGGGAGTAGGCCTGTGTCGAGGCTCCACGGCGGACCGGTCGGACACGCTCAACCGAGGCCCGCATCTCGGATCGTGTCCGATGCCGACGCGAGCGCGTGCCGCAGTTCAAACTTTCAGCTCATGCCGAATACCGGGCGTTCGCCCCGCGCACGGTCGGAGCTGTGCCGTACCCGATGATTGTCTGCCACAAATTCGCGTTGTGGGCCACGTCGCCCGAAGCAGGTCTTGCGCCTGTCCGGGCCGGTGAAGCGGTCTGTCGCCACCTCGTCCTCACAATCGGCAGGCCACAGAGCACCGCCGCCTCATCACGCGGCCCCCGAGCGGCCTCCCGTGGGGTTCTCAAAGAGCTGCGCGAGAATCCGCGTTAGCGCGGGAACGGAGCATCAACTTCTGCAGATTGCGGACCTTCTTCAGGTCCCCCACCCGCGTCGCCGCGAAGATCCGTTGCCGTAGTCGCCGTACGTCCTCCTCGACGGCACGCCAATCCACGGCGTCCCACTCGGGGAACTCGTCCTCGGGTCCGTTCACCACAACCTGGTCGTCGCTGACTGGCGGGAGATTGGGTCCCGGCCAGCACCCGGCACCTGAACCAAATATCTCGTGTCGCGATGGTAGCGCGCGGGCGGCGTGATCCCCAGGGGGCGGGATCGTAGCGGGCAATCTTCCGATCAAGGGGCGAGCAGTCTATCGTGGGGAAAGTGGAGAAACCGATTATCGTAGAGTGAAAGTAGGTGGTTCGGGTGCGAACGGTGTTCCGTGGTGGACTGGTGTACGACGGGGGGCTTTCCGCCGCCCGGCCGGCCGATGTGATCGTCGACGGCGATCGCGTCGTGGCAGTCGTCCCGACCGGCGATGGCTTTCCGACCGTCGACGGCTTGCCGGCCGATGGCCTCCGAACCGACGAGCCTGGCGCCAACGGCGCCCGCGCCAACGAGCTTCGCACCGACGACCGGATGGTCGACGCCCGCGGCTGTGTCGTCATGCCGGGCCTGGTCGAGGGCCACGCGCACGTGACGTTCCCGTCCGGTCTGGGGGCCCTGGAGGGCGGCTTCAACCCCCCGGTGGACGTGTCCTATTTCCTGCGCAGCCACCCGGCCGACGAGCTGTACGCGACGGCCGCCCGGAACGCCGAGCTGCTGTTGGGCGCCGGTTTCACGAGCGCCTACTCGGCGGGGTCGCTGTTACCGGGGGACACCGAGGTTCGGCTGCGGGACGCGATCAACGCCGGCCGGGCGGCCGGCCCGCGCCTGCGGACGGCCAGTGTCGAGCGGGACAACCACTTCGAGGGGCACGGCGGCGACAAGCACGACACGGCGGGCGACCCCGTGGGCGTGGCCGCCTTCGTCCGGGACATGGCCGCCGCCGGTTTCGAGAACATCAAGCTCCTGTTGAGCAACGACGACGTGTTCCTGGCCGGCGGGTCGCAGATGACGCAGTACAACCAGGCCGAGGCGGCTGCCGCGCACCGGGCCGCCGACGAGGCCGGGGTGTTCCTCAACTGCCACGCCCAGTCGGCCGAGTCGGTCAAGATCGCGGTCCGCAACGGGTTCCGCGCGATCTACCACTGCTCGTACGTCGACGAGGAGGCGATCGACCTCCTGGAGGAACACCGCGACGACATTTTCATCGGTCCGGCCGTCGGCATCATGTGGGCCAACCTGTACGAGGGTGAAGAATTCGGGATCGACGCGACGATGGCCCGGCAGATGGGATCCGATGCGTCGCTGGCCGCCATGTCGCGGTTGTATCCGGAACTGCACCGCCGGGGGCTGCGGATCGTGCCGGGCGGGGACTACGGATTCCCCAACAACCCCAACGGCCGGAACGCGCGTGACCTCGGCCTGTTTGTCACGCTGTTCGGCTTCTCGCCGATCGAGGCGCTGCACGCGGCCACCCAGGTCGGCGGCGAACTTCTTGACCGGGCGGGCGACATCGGCCGGATCGCGCCCGGCTTCCTGGCCGACGTGCTGGTGGTCAAGG
This sequence comes from Frankia alni, assembly GCA_026225295.1. Taxonomy (GTDB): domain Bacteria; phylum Actinomycetota; class Actinomycetes; order Frankiales; family Frankiaceae; genus JAMFSN01. The sequence continues at coordinate 13,813 of JAMFSN010000258.1, read as the reverse complement.
GCGACCCGACGCGGGACGTCACGCTCTTGGAGGACCGCGCCAATCTGCTCGCGATCATGAAGGGTGGCGCGTTCTACAAGCTGGACGACGCGCTGGCCGGGCGCCCGACCGTCGGCGCCGTGCGGTGAGTGGCGACCTGCGGACGCGGGTGCGGGTCACCCGGGCAGTGCCCTTCGCCGCGATCCCGGGATTCCGGCCGCTGGAACTGGACCTTTACCGCCCGGACTCCACCGCGCCGGGGCCGGCCGTGCTGTACGTGCACGGCGGCGGTTGGCGCCAGGGCACCCGGACCGCCGCGTCCCCGGGGTACCGGAACTGGGATCCGGGTCTGTTCCACCGGGTTGCCGCGGCCGGTTTCACCGTCGTGAGCGCCGACTACCGGCTGTCGGGCGAGGCCGTCTTCCCGGCGCCGCTGGCGGACGTCCGCCGGGCGTTGGACTGGATCGCGCGCAGCGGCGCCGACCACGGCATCGACGCCACCCGGGTCGCCGTGTGGGGCGACTCGGCCGGCGGCCACCTGGCCGCCCTGGCCGCCCTGGACGTCGATCCGGTCCTGCCGGTCCGGGCCGTGGTGAACTGGTACCCGATCACCGACCTGCTGGCCATCCAGGCCGACGCGGCCGAGGTCGGGGGCGAGCCGCACGACACCCGGGAGTCCCGGGAGACCGGTCTGCTGGGCGGGCGCGTGCCCGATCTTCCCGCCCAGGCCCGGGAGGCCAGCCCGGTGACCCACGCCCGCCGCGGCGCGCCGCCGTTTCTCCTGGTCCACGGGACCGCCGACCTGGTCTCCCCCTACCGGCAGAGCCTGCGGCTGCGGGATGCGCTGGCGGCGGCCGGCAACGACGTGGCCCTCCATCCGGTCGATGGCCTCGGGCACCTGTGGGCCGGCGCGGACGAGGCTCAGCTGGCCGACATCTACACGACCACGGTCGCGTTCCTCCACCGCCACGCCGGCTGAACCGGGCGCCGGCTGAACCGGGCGTTCCCGCCCGGCCGGCCGGCCCGGTCAGACGGCGACCAGTTCGCCGCGGGGGAGGGGCTGGAACCGGGAATCGGCCGGGGCCAGCGCGGTGAGCATCGAATAGTGCGTGTGGGTGTCGGCCAGCGCCGCCTCGTGAATGGGCACGGCGATTCTCGGCGCCACCTGGCGCAGGAAGTCGATGGCTTCGCCGACCTTCAGCCACGGCCCGCTGGTCGGGACCGCGAAGACGTCGATCTCCCGGTCCGGCACCCAGTAGGAATCACCGGGATGGTAGAAGGCGCCGCCGTCGATGACGAAGCCCCCGTTGGGCACGGTCGGCAGGTCGGGGTGGACGGTGGCGTGGGTACCGCCGACCACCTCGATGGCGGTGCCACCCACCTCGAGCCGCTGACCGGGCTCCACGACCACGACCTCGTAGCCGGCCTTCGCGAGGGCCACCGCCGACCCCGGGTCCGCGAACAGCGCGGCCCGCGGGTTCGCGGCCCGCAGGGCCGGCAGCCGGGCCAGGTCGAGGTGGTCGGCGTGCTGGTGGGTGATCAGGATGGCGTCGAGTTCCCGTTCGGTCTCGAAGCCGCCCGCCAGGGTGCCCGGGTCGAACAGGAGCCTGGTCGTAGCGGTCTGCACGAGGACGCAGGCGTGACCGAGGTGCTTCAACTCCATGGCGTTACTCCGCTCGTCGGGGGCCCGGCCGTCAGGCCGCGAACCGCTGCCGGATCTCCCCGATGCCGGCCACCGCGCTCACGAGCGTTTCGCCGGGTTGCAGGTAGCGCGGCGGGGTGCGCCGGTTGCCGACCCCGGCCGGGGTACCGGTGAAGATGAGGTCGCCCGGCCGCAGCTCACAGACCGCGGAGATCCGGGCCACCAGCTCGGCGACCGGGAAGATCATTTCCGACGTCCGCCCGTGCTGGACGACCTCGTCGCCGAGCCGGCACTCGAACGCGACGTCGTCGGGGTCGTCGAACTCGTCGGCGGTCACGACGACCGGTCCGATCGGCCCGAACCCGGCGTGGGACTTGCCCAGGGAGAACTGGGCCGGGGTGCCGGCCAGCTGCTGGACCCGTTCGGACAGGTCCTGGCCGACCGTGAGGCCGGCGACGGCGTCCCAGGCCCGCTCGGGCGGCAGATGCCGCCCGCCCGCGCCGATGACGGCGACGACCTCGATCTCCCAGTCGACCTTCCCGGCCGGCAGCGCGACCTCGGCGACCGGACCGGCGATGCAGGACGGGAACTTGGTGAAGACCAGCGGGGCCTCCGGGGCGGTGAAGCCGGCCTCCTGGGCGTGCGGCCGGTAGTTCAGGGCCACCGCGAACACCTGGCCGGGGACGGGAACCGGGGGACCGAACTGCTCGGGCCGGACCGGTTGCGCGGCGCCCCAGTCGGCGTCGGCCGCCCAGGCCCGCAGCTCGCCCCAGCGGGCCAGCCCGCCGACCGCGTCGGCGGGCAGGCGGCCCCCGCTGGCCCGCTCCACGTCGAGCACCCGGCCGTCCCGCTCCAGCACCAGGCGGCCGGCTACGGTACCGAACCTCACCGCGCCCCCCGCCGCCGACCGGCGTCCACCGGGACATTCACAGCGAGGTTCACCGGGACGTTCACCGGGACGTTCACAGGGACGTTCACAGGGAATTCGTGTACGGCGGGCCGTCGTGCGCGTCGTTCCAGCCGACCACCCGGTTGCGCAACGTCCCGACCCCGGGGATCTCCGCGTCGATCACGTCCCCGGGCTGCAGGTAGAAGTCGAACGGGTTCGGCTGCACGGCGGCCACCCCGGAAACGGTTCCGGTCGTGATGATGTCGCCCGCCGAATAGCCCTGCGGCGAGTGGTAGGCCACCAGGTGCGGAATGGACAGGCGCATGTCCTTCGTGTTGCCGACCTGGCGGACGTCCCCGTTCACCCGCAGTTCCAGGGCCAGGGCCTGGGGGTCGGGGACCTCGTCGGCCGTGACGATCCACGGCCCGATCGGGCAGAACGTGTCGATCGCCTTCGAGAAGGAGAAGACCCCGGACACCATCTCCCGGCGCTGGATGTCCCGCGCGGTGATGTCGTTGAAGACCAGGTACCCGGCAATGTAGTCCGGGGCCTCCTCGGGAGAGAACCACTTTCCGGCCTTGCCGATGACAATGCCCAGCTCGATCTCGTAATCCAGTTCCTTGGTCAGGCCCTCGGGATAGACGATCGGGTCGTCCGGGCCGATGATCGCGTCCACGTTCTGAAAGAAGACGATTCCCTTGTGGGCCGGGTGCGACCAGTTGACGCTCTGCAGTTCCTCGTCGTGCGAGGCGAAGTTGCCGGCCGTGTGGAAGAACTTCTTCGGGACGATCGGCGCCCGCAGCCGGACGTCGGCGAGCGGGAGCCGGGCGCCGGTCTCGGGAACCTCACCGCCGCGCTCGAACCATTCCCGGGTCGACCCGCAGTCGAGCTCGATGACCTCCTCGCCGTCGATCCGACCCACCCGCCCAGCGTCGAAGGTCACCAGCCTCATCCCGACCTGCTCTCACCAGTTGAAAGTCACTCTCGATATGTTTCCGATCGTGCTCGGCGGGGTGGGCGGTGTCAAGGGCGCGGCTGGTCAGGGCGGCCGTCGGCGCCGGGGCCCGCGGCGGAGCCGGGGCTGGCGTTGGAGCCGGGGTCGTCGCCGGTGCCCACCGGGGCCGCGACGCGGAAGATCCGCAGTTGCAGCGCGAGCGTTGCGTAGTAGCCCACCAGCGTGCTCAGCTCGAACAGGAGGGCCGGGCCGAGCTCGGCCCCGGCCGCGGCGAACTCCTCGTCGGACAGGTCCCGCCGGGTGGCCAGGGCGTACGCGGTGGACGCCACCGACCGCTCGTGGGGGTCCGCGAACGCCTCGAAGCGCGCGGCCCGCAGGGCGTCGAAGTCGCGCTGGTCGAGGCCCACCGAACGGCCGACGGCCTCGTGCGCGTACCGTTCGAAGGCGCTGTCCCAGGCGTAGGCGACGGCCAGGATGGCCAGCTCCCGGGCCCGGTCGGACAGGCTCGAGCCGTACCGGATGACCGAGCCGAGCCCTTGGAGGGCGGAGCCGAGCCTGGGGTGTAGCAGCATCGCGTTGAAGGGGCCCTCCAGCCGGCCCTCCCCGTCGACCACCGCGAAATGCTGCGGCCCCCGCGCGCGCGGCCCACCGGCGATGGCGTCGTACAGGTCGCGCTGGCCGGCGCTGAACGACTCGACCGCGATCTTGGCCAGGCGGGCGGTCACGACGGCGATCCGTGGTAGCCCAGCAGCCCGGAGATCTCGCGGCCGGTCCGGACGATCTTGGGCATGAGTTCGCGCACGATGCGCTGGTTGGACCAGTCCCGCGACGGCACCGCGATGTTCGCGCCCGCGATGATCTGGCCGGACGCGTTGTAGACGGGGGCGGCCACCGAACGTAGCCCGTAGGCCAGCTCCTCGTCCTGCATTGCCCACCCGTCGGACCTGATCTTGTTGATGTCGGCCCGTAGCTCGTCGAGGGAGACCTTGGCGTTCGGGCCGTGGTTGGGGCCGAACGAGGCGTCGGTGACGGTTTCCCGCAGGGTCGCCTCGTCCAGGAACGCGAGCAGCAGCTTGCCGATTGAGGTGTGCACCGCGGCCAGGGTCGAGCCGACCTGAATGTTGGCCGTCACCAGGTCGGAGTTACGCAGCCGGACCAGGTAGAGGACCCGGTCCTCGTTCAGGAGGGCCAGGTTGACGGTCTCGCCGGTCTCGTCGGCGAGGGCCTGCAACGGGGGCGTGGCCAGGTCGACGAGGTCCAGGCCGCGCAGCGCGGCCGAGCCCAGCGTGAGGACGCGGACCCCGGGCCGGTAGTCGCCGTTGGGCAGGTGGTCGAGGTAGCCCTCGGCCTTCAGCGTCATCACCAGGCGGTAGACCGTGGGCAGGGGCATGCCGAGGGCCGGGGCGATGTCGGTGACGCGCCAGGTCGGGCGCTGCTCGGTGAACAGGGCCAGCATCCGCAGGCCCTTGGCCAGCGCCTCGACCCGGTACTCCGGGGACCGGGGGCGACCATCGGCCGCCTGCGGCTGCGCGGGGGTCGGGGACGGTGCCGGTTGCTTGGTGGCCATCTCCTGAACTCACTCTCGGGGTGCGAAGGAACAGGTGCCGGGGTCGGGGGCGGCCGGCGGAAAAACGGGCCGGACGGCTGATTCCTCCGGCCAGCCTAGGGCGCTTCCCGTGCTTTACAGGCGCCGGGCGGAGCGCTAGCGTTCCAGATGGAAGTTACTTTCATCTGCCGAGAAGATGCAACCTGGAAGGGTGGTGGGGCGTGCCCGAGACCGGCTGGCTTCAATTAGGCGGCCGACGCGCGCTCGTGATCGGCGCCGGCGGGCTGGGCGGGGCGTGTGCCCGGTCGCTGGCCGCCCTCGGGGCGCGGGTCCTGCTCGTGGACGTCGACGAGCCGAAGCTGGCGACCGTGCGGCGGGAGGCCGAGCAGGCCGGCGTGACCATCGACACGCTCACGGCCGACCTGGGTGATCCCCAGACCTGCCGGGCGGTCGTCGCCGAGGCCCTCGAGCGGCTGTCCGGCCTGGACGTCTTCCTGCACGCGGTGGGCCGCAACGTGCGGCTGCCCGTGCTCGAGCTCGACGACGACGCGTGGGCCCAGACCATGACGCTGAACCTGTCCACCGCGTACTGGCTCGGACAGGCGGCCGGCCGGGTGATGAGCAAGAACGGCTACGGCCGGATGGTGTTCATGTCGTCGGTGTCGGGCCTGCTCGCCCACCCGCTGCACGCGCCCTACGCGGCGAGCAAGGGCGGCCTCAACCAGCTCATGCGCGTGATGGCCCGGGAATGGGCGGCGTGCAACGTGACGGTCAACGCCGTGGCCCCGGGCTACGTCGAGACCGACCTGACCAAGGACTACCTGGCCCGGGACGGGGTCCGGGACGGCCTGACGGCCCTCGTGCCCGCCCAGCGGCTGGGGCACCCGCAGGAGGTGGCCGACGCCGTGGCCTTCCTCTCCTCCGACCGGGCGGGTTTCGTGACCGGCCAGATCCTCTACGTCGACGGCGGCCGGGTTCTCGTGTGACCTGACCGGTTTCCCGCTGCCGTCACCCCACCACCGAAGGAGCCCGATGACCATTCCCAGTCCTGTCATCACCCAACGCCTGCCCGGTCGATCGGTTCTGGTCACCGGCGCGGGTACCGGATTCGGAGCCGAGATCGCCGTGCGGGCCGCGCAGGAAGGGGCCCGGGTGGGGGTGCATTACCGCAGCTCGAAATCGGGGGCCGAGGAAACGGTGGCCCGGATCGAGGCCATTGGTGGCCAGGCCGAACTGATCCAGGCCGACATCACCAGTCGGGACGAGATCCGGCGGATGACCGACACGGCGTTCGCGGCCTTCGGCGGTCTCGACGTCCTGATCAACAACGTCGGGGATGTCGCCCGTGAACAGATGTCGTGGCGCGATATCACGGAGGAATCGATCGACCACGTCCTGGCGGTCGATATCAAGGGCACGATGTTGTGCACCCACGAGGTCGGCGCCCGGATGCTCGAACAGGGGCACGGCAGCATCGTGAACATCGGTTCGACCGTGATCGTGCGGGGCAGTGCCCGAGCCCCGCAGTACGCCGCGGCCAAGTACGGCATTCTCGGCCTGACCAAGTCCTACGCCCACGCCTTCGCCCCGACCGTGCGGGTCAACGTCTTCGCGCCCGGCTTCATCGAGACCGAGGCGACCCTCAACCGCCAGGACTGGAAGAGCGGGCGCGGGGACCAGCTGCGCGGCCTCACGCCCCTGGGTCGTATCCCGGGGCCGGCCGAGCTGGCCGGCCCGGCGCTCTTTCTCGCCACCGACGACGCCGCCCACATGACCGGCGGTTATCTCATCGCGGACGGCGGCTACAACATGGTCGGCGCATGACGCGCGGCCGGGCCCGGAGGATCGGATGATCGTCGAATACGTCCGGTACGAGCTGGACCCCGACACGGCGGCGGAGTTTGAAGCCGCCTATCGGAAGGTCGGCCCGCTTCTCGGCCGGTCGCCCCACTGCCTCGGCTGGGAGCTGCGCCGGTCCGTGGAGGAACCGTCGCAGTATGTCGTCCGGATCGAATGGGATTCGCAGGGCGGCCACGAAGAGGGCTTCCGGGGTTCGGCTGATTTCCCGGTCTTCTTCGACGCGTTGAAGGTCTTCGCGCCGGGCCGGCGCAGCATGGCGCATTTCTCGCTCGTCATGGCGGAATGAGCAGCCGTCTTGCCTTCATCCGGCGGGTGAGCTACAAGTAACAATGAGGTAGAAAGTCGTTCTCGTCAGTCGAGAATGACCACGTCGATGGGCACGGATGGTTCGCGACCGGCCCACGGCGAGCTCCAGGAGGAGGGCTGTTGAGCACAAAACCGAAGGACGCGGTGTCGCCGCCGGTCGAACTGCGGCCGGCGCTGGACGAAGCCCCCGCCGTCGATCTGGCCGGTCGTCGCGACGGCGGCGACACCGGCGACCGCGCCGCGCGCCGGGGAATCCGGGTCGCCCATCTCAGCGCCAGCCCCGAGTTCTTCGCGTTCGTGTTCCTGGTCGTGATCTGCGCGGTCCTGACGTTCAGCCGCTCGACGTTCCTCACCGAGTACAACCTCCAGAACATCGGCCGGCAGACCGCCGTGCTGGCCGTGCTGGCCGTCGGGCTCCTGTACGTCCTGCTCAGCGGCGGCATTGACCTGTCCGTGGGCGGCCAGGTGGCCCTGGCCGGCGTGGTCGCCGCCAGCCTGGCCGGGCACATGCCGGTCGGCTGGGCGTTCGTGGCGGCGGTCGCCTGCGCCACCCTCATCGGCGTGATCAACGGCCTGTTCGTCGGAGTGGCCGGCTTCTCGCCGATCATCGTCACCCTCGCGGTAGGCCAGGTGCTGACCGGCGTCGCGCTGGTGTTCACGACCAGCGGGCCTATCCAGCCGAGCGATTCGCACTACTCCGACCTGGCCACGGCCAACCTGGGCGCGCTTCCGACCATCGTCGTGGCCGCGGCGGCCAGCGTGCTGGTCGCCCACGCGATCCTGAGCCGGACCTCGCTCGGCCGCTACATCTACTCGGTCGGCGGCAACGAAACCGCCGCCTGGCTGGCCGGCATCCCGACCGCCCTGGTGAAGATCAGCTCCTACACGATCTGCGGAGCCTTCGCGGGCTTCGCCGGCATCCTGGCGTCGTCCCGCATCGGCTCCGGTGACGCGAGCGTCGGCCCGTCGCAGATGCTGGAGGCCTTTGCCGCGGTCTTCCTGGGCGGGGTCGGGTTCGGCACGGCCCGCGGGAAGGTGATCGGCGTCGTGTGCGGCGCCCTCATCCTGGGCGTCATCTCCAACGGCATCGACCTGTTCCAGCTGAACTCGGACTGGCAGTACATCGTGAGCGGGGCGATGATCCTGCTGGCCATCGCCTTCCAGGTGCTCCCGGCCCGGTTGGCGGCCCGGCGGTCATGACGGTCACCGGCACCGCCCCGCCGTTCATCGAAGCCGTCGGGGTGTCCAAACACTTCAGCGGCGTCGCGGCGCTGTCCGACGTCACCCTGCGGATCGGCGCGGGGGAGGCGCGGGGGCTGGTCGGCGAGAACGGGGCCGGCAAGTCGACGCTGATCGCGATCCTGACCGGCGCGCTGTCGGCCGATCAGGGGATCGTGCGGATCAAGGGCGAAGAGGCGCACTTCCACCGGCCGCTCGACGCGCTGCGCAACGGGATCGGAACGGTCTACCAGCACAGCGCCCTGGTGCCCAACCTGTCCGTCGCGCAGAACATCGAGCTCGGGGTGGAGGTGACGAAGACGCCGCTGCGCCTGCTGACCCGGCGGACCCGGCCGGAAACGTTCGAGGCCCTGGAACTGGTCGGCGCGGCCGACCTCGCCCAGCGGACCGTCAGCACCCTGACCCTCGCCCAGCGCCAACTCGTCGCGATCGCCCGGGCCTGCTCCCGGGGCGGCCGGATGATCGTCTTCGATGAGCCGACCGCGTCCCTCGCCCCGGCCGAATCCCGCTACCTGTTCGACGTGATCGGCCGCCTGCGGGCCGCCGGGATCGCCCTGCTCTACGTCACCCACCGACTCGACGAACTGGCCCCGGTGGTGGACCGGATCACCGTGCTGCGGGCCGGCCGGGCGGTGGCCGAATGCCCGGGCACGGCCAGCGAGCAGGAACTCGTGGACCTGATGGCCGGGCACGAGGCGGTCGAGCGCGAGGACGAGATCGCGGTCCGGCGCCGGTCCACCACCCGGCAGCGGCTCGGGGGCGTCATCATCGACGGTTCGGGCCTGGCCGACGCGGCCGGGACGTTCCGGGACGTCGACCTCACCGTGCGCCGCGGCGAAATCGTCGCCCTGGTCGGCCTGCCGGACTCCGGCGCGGTCGAACTGTCGCAGGTCATTGCGGGCGCGCGCCGCCTGGGGGTCGGGGTTCTCGAGGTGAACGGCCGGCCGGTCACCCTGCGGTCGCCGGCCCAGGCGATCGGCCGGGGCATCGGGTACATGGCCGGCGACCGGAAGGTCAAGGGCGTCTTCCCGAACGCGTCGGTCCGCGAAACGATTGCCGCCTCGGCGCTGCCCCGGGTCACAACCCTGGGCGTCATCCGGGCCCGGCGCGAGCGGCAGCTGGTCGCCGACCTGATGGCCACCTGCCGCGTCTCGGCCAGCCGGCCGACCATGTCGATCACCGCGCTGAGCGGCGGTAACCAGCAGAAGGCCCTGTTCGCCCGGACGCTGGCCGCCCAACCGCGGCTGATCGTGTGCGAGGACCCGACCGCCGGGGTCGACCCGCCCGGTCGGGGCGCGCTGTATCAGCTGCTTTTCGACGTCGTAGCGGCTGGCGCGGCGGTCGTGCTCAACAGCAGTGACCTCCGCGAGGTCGCGACCATCAGCGACCGCGCGATCCTGCTGTGGCGCGGGTCCGTGGTCGGCGAACTGTCCGGGGACGCGCTGACCGAACCAAACCTCATGCGCGGCCAGTTCGACCAGGCGGCCGGGGGGCCGAACCCGGCGCCGTCGGGAACCGGATCGGCGGGCGGCGGGCCGTAGCCGGCCCGGCCCCGAACCGGGTCACGGATACGTGTCCGTGGGCCCGATCAGAAAACTCACCTCAGGGGGACGTTCATCATGACCGTACCGAACCGCAATGCGACGCGATTAAACCGAGCCATGCTGGTGGCCGGCGTCGCGACGGTGTCCATCGTGGCGGCGGCCTGTTCGTCGAGCGGTGGTTCCTCGTCGACCGGCGCTTCCACCTCCGCCGCCGCGTCGGCGCCGCCGAGTGCCACGGCCGCGGCCGGGTCCTCGACCTTCGTGGCCTATCTCAAGACGCTGGCGCCACCGTCGTTCACCCCGGGCTCCAAGCGGTACAAGGTGGCGCTCCTCGACGCCTCGACGGTGCTCCCGCAGCAGAAATCCCTCGAAGTCGGCGTCCAGGACGCGGCGAAGAAATACAACGTCGACCTGACGGTGTACGACGCCGGCGGCTTCCAGAACGTCAGCAAGCAGGTGTCGCAGTTCGAAACCGCGCTCGCGGCCAAGCCCGACGCGATCTTGATCCTGCCCGCGTCGCCGGTCGCGTTCAACGCGGAGTTCGCGGAGGCCAAGAAAGCCGGGATCAAGGTCCTGCCGATGCTGATCCCGCCGCCGTCGGGCAACTACGACTACGCCGAGGCCGACAACCTGCAGCTCGACGCGGCGCAGTCGGTCGACTCGCTGGCCGCCACGCTCGGCGGCAAGGGGGAGCTGTTCGCCATCATGGGCGGCGCCGGTTCCACGGTCGCCGACCTGTTCAAGCAGGGCATGACCGCCGAACTGAAGAAGTACCCGAACCTGAAGATTGTCTTCTCGAAGGACTTGTCTGGCTACTCGAGTTCGGACGCGCAGTCCGCGGCCGAGTCGGCGCTTTCCTCGCAGAAGGCCGACGGAATCATCACCAATGACACCATTCTTGGACTCGGGGCGGCCCGGGCGGCCAAGGCCCGCGGTCTGAGCAATGTTCCGATCGCCGGCATCGGGCCGGGAGACAAGGCGGCCATCGACGCACTCAAGTCCGGGCAAATCACCGTGGGGGCCACGCCGCCGTTCTATGCGGTGGGATACACGACCGTACAGTGGGCCCTGTCGATTCTCGGTGGCGCGACCCCGGCCACCAGGACCGTGACCGTTCCGCCCATGATCCTGACCAAGTCAAACATCGGGGCGGCCATTTCGTCGGGGGCGTTGTACAACGTCATGGCCCCCAGCGCCGTGGGCTGCGGTCCGGGACAAAGAAGCGGATGCTGAGGCCGATGATCTGACCAAGCGGTTCAGCGCGCCCGAACAGCCGGCCGGTGGGGTTACCCGCCTCGGCTCTCCCTGTGGCCAACGGAGTCGAGGACCTCATGAATGTTGATCGGACCGCGATCGAGGCGGATGACTTCCGTAACCGCCTGACGGACCGGGTCGTGCTGGTGACCGGGGCGGGCGGCGGTCTCGGTCGCGCGACCGCCGCCCGCCTGGCCGCCGAGGGGGCGCGGCTCGCGCTCACCGACCTCGACCAGGACACGCTGGCCAGCACGCTCGAGCTGGTCGACAAGGTGGGCGCGGCCCGGGTGGCGGTCGTCGGCGACGTGACCGACCCTGCCACCGGGGTGCGGCTGGTCGGCGAGGCGGTAACCCGCTTCGGGACCGTGGACGGGCTCTGCAATGTCGCGGGCATCTCTCCGGCCCTACGGCTCGAGGAGACAACGGGTGCCGATTTCGACAGGATCATGAATGTCAACTGTAAAGCGCCGTTGCACATGATTCAGGCGGCGTTGCCGGCGCTGCGGGCCGCCGGAGCGGGCTCGATCGTTAACGTCTCCTCGGTCGGGGGCCTGGTCGCCCTGCCGCACCTGGCGGCCTACGGCGCGTCGAAGGCGGCGGTCCTCGGGCTGACCCGGGGCGTGGCCTACGAATGCGCGGCGGACAACATCAGATGTAACGCGGTCTGCCCCGGCGGTATCGACACACCCATGGCGACCGATGTCGTGTCCTCGTTCGCCGACCCGGCCGACGCGGTACGAAAGCTCACCGGCCGGCAATTGTTCAAGCGGTTCGCGGATCCGTCCGAAATCGCCAGCATCATCGCTTTCCTGGTCAGTGCCGAGTCCTCGTTCATCACCGGGGCGACGTTCAGCGCTGATGCCGGGCACGTGGCGACCTGACGGTCCGCCGACGAGATTGGAGCACAATGGCGAGCATTTCCGAACTGCCCGCGGTGGCGGCGCTGGCCGGCGACGGCGAGCCGCTGTGGGGCCTGGGCGGTCTGTGGATAATCAAGGTCAGTTCCGCCCAGACGGGGGGATCGTTCGCGCTCATCGAGGTGCGGATGACCAAGGGCACCGGCACCCCGCTGCACCGGCACGTCGACGACGACGAGACGTTCATCGTCCTTGACGGGCACCTGGCGCTCCTGGCCGACGACCGGCGGGTCGACGCCGGCCCCGGGGAGATCGTGCACCTGCCCGGAGGACGAGTGCACGCCTGGCGCTCCGAGGCCGCGGAGACCCGGTTCCTGGTAATCGCGACGCCCCAGCACGAGGCGTTCTACCGGGCCTGCTGTGTGCCCGCGCCGCGCATCGAGCAGCCGCCGGACGCGGGCCAGATCGACCTGTCGATCATCGTTCCGGCCGGGCACAAGCACGGCGTCGAAATCCTGTCGCCGCCGCCCAGCTACTGAGCCCACCGCCCGGCTTACCCTCTGCGGAGCCGGAGGAGCCTGAAGGAGTGGTCCCGCCAGAGCCGTCGGACCGCTCCTGCGGGTAGGGGGTGACCACCGAGGTGGTGTCGAACACCCGGTTGAGGCGTCGGGCGGCGTCGTGGGGCGGCCAGCCCGGGTTGCCCGGGTGGCGAAACCGGTCCAGGCGGTCCGCATCCGCGCCAACCGCGCGGTGGCCTCGGCGGTGGGCGGGTCGCCGATCAGCAGGGCCAGCTGGTCCTCGGCGTCGCGTTCGGGCAGCTCGTCGCCGCCTGGGAACGTCAGGCCGCCGAGACCGGCTTGAGTCTGCCGCCGGTTAACCAGATCGCCACCGACGACGACCCGCCGGGCTTTGGTACCGATCCTCAGGGCTGTGCTGCGTGAGCGGGCGGTGCTGATCCTCCTGGACAACCTGGAATCCCTCCTGCCCCTGACTGGCGCTGGCGGGACGACCGCTGGCCCCTTCTGATCAGCGCGCTCACCGGGCCCGGTGGCCTGTCCCGGCTGGTGCTGACCCAGCCGCACCGTCCCGACCGGGTTCGACCGCGGGCGGATGCTGGTTGAACATCTCCCGACCCGACCCCGCGACGGCAACAGCCTCACCGGTCGGGACCAGGGCGGGGCGTTCCGGGATAGGTCGCGTCCGCGCCGACCGGGGCACCTACAGACCGTCCTTGCCCGCCCGCTACTTGGCGGTCCGCGACGGCACGTCGCGACGGCAAATCTCGATCTCGCGGACCCGTCGGGGTACCCGTGACCTCGTTCGATGACTCACTGGAGTCGCGCCGGGAGAAGCACGCCGGAAGATCGCTTCCCGACCACAAAACTGATCGCGTTACGCTCGTGGGCGACCTGCTTGTCCTGGCATGGGCACATAGCCGGGTGGCTGAGGCCTTACAAGCGGGTGGTCGCAGGTTCGAACCCTGCCGCGCCCACTTCTTACCCCTGTTACCTGCGGGGATGATTCCGGCGATGATACCTTCGCGGGTGGTTTTGAGAACGTCGGTTCACTTTGGTCACGGTTTACCCCGGCTAGGTGTTTCCGGGCAGCTCAGGCAGTATCGGACCTGGATGAGGCCGGTGCGTGGCACGGCGCCGGGGTGCGTCTGCGCGAGCGTAGCGACGAGCGGGTCCCACATTGGCGTAGACCACAAAACTGCCTGATCTTGCTGAGGGGAGGGCGGT
>JAMFSN010000257.1 GCA_026225295.1 Frankia alni | reverse complement strand
GGGACACCAGGACCCGCAGCATGGTGTGGGTGGGCGGGTCCATGAAGATGATGTAGTGGTTCTGCATCGGCTCGGGACCCATGATTTCGAGCACCGTGCCGTAGGCGGAACTGAAGGTCCCGGTGTCAGTGTGGGCGGCCTCGACGTCCGCGTGCCTCGACAGCGCGTAGAAGTCGAACTTGTCGTTCCGGTAGACCGGCACGTCCTCGCGCATCTGGTGCCAGACCGGATGCGGATTGGCGTCGATCTGCGTGTCGAAAGGGTCCCAGTACAGATCCGTCATGGGATGCGATCGCCTTCCAGATGGTCTTCGCGGACGGCCGGCCGCTGGCCGGCGCTGACCCGTCGCCCGAGGCTCAGGTTCGTCCGGTCGACTGCCGACGCGCCGCCACCGACATGCGGACCGCCCGAAATACGCAGATTCGGCCACCGCATCCTCGTCGAATATGACATCGACGTCAAGACTGGGCCCAGGGCCCGCGCGGCGAGGACAGCTGCCCGGCCGCTTCCCGGGCGATCGGGGCGAGGAGCCGGCTGCTCCGCCGACCCCGGCCTCGCCGACTGTACGTCGAAGTCGACGTCGACTTGTAGGTCGACGTCGACTTCGACTATGGTGCCACGGTGAACGAACTCGCGGCGTCCGACGATGTCGCCAGTCGTCACACCCTCGAACTCTACTGTCACCGATGCGATGACGGCGACCTAGCGGGCGTGGTCGATCTTTTCGTCCCGGACGGAATCTTCATCTTCGGCGAGAAGGTGGCCCAGGGCGCCTCGGCGCTCGGCGCCTTCTTCCGGGCCTCCCAGGGCCGCCCCGAACAACGGGGTAAACACGTGACGATCAACTCTGTTATCGCGCCGGCGACCGGCGGGGTCCGGTCGGTGTCGGACTTTCTGTTTCTGCGGTTGACGGAAAACCGGCTCACTCCCGCGATGGCCGGCCGCTACCACGACACGCTGGTCAGGATCGACGATCACTGGCGGATCGCGCGACGCGACGCGGTGCTCATGAAGCGGCCCGCCTGACTGGACCGCCAGGACCTCATTCGTAGCCGAAGCCTCCGTACCGCACCCGGCGCACAAGACGTCGCCGGCTGCTATAAAAAGGTCCATGACTCTGAAGTTTGATGGTCAGGTTGCGATTGTCACCGGCGCGGGAAACGGCCTCGGCCGCGCTTATGCGCACGCCCTCGCCGAGCGCGGCGCGCGGGTCGTGGTAAACGATCTCGGAAGCACCGCGCGGGGCGAAGGCGCCGACGGCTCGGCAGCCACGGCCGTAGTGGAGGAGATAGTCACCGCCGGCGGCGAGGCCGCTGCCAATACGGCCTCCGTGAGTACGCCCGAAGGAGCGGCCAGCGTCGTGGCGACGGCCCTCGATGCGTTCGGTCGGATCGACGTGGTGGTGAACAACGCAGGAATCCTGCGCGACAAGGCGTTCCACAAGATGGCGCTGGAGGACTGGGACTCCGTTCTTGATGTCCACCTGCGCGGGTCGTTCTTCGTTACCCAGGCGGCGTTTCCGCATTTGCGTGACCAGGGTTACGGGCGCATCGTGATGACGACGTCGCCGGCCGGTCTGTACGGCAATTTCGGTCAGAGCAACTACGGCGCGGCGAAGATGGGCATCGTCGGCCTGGCCCGCACCCTGGCCCACGAAGGCGCTCGCGCCAACATCCGGACCAACGTGATCGCGCCCGCGGCCCTGACCCGGCTGATCCAGGGCATCGCTGACCCCTCGAAGCTGCCCCCGTTGCCGGCGGAACTGGTCGCGCCGGTGGTTGTCTTCCTCAGCCACGAACGCTGCGAACTCAACGGCCAGATCCTCTCTGCGGGCGGCGGTCGGGTGGGCGCAGTCGTCATCGAGGAGGCGCGCGGCTACTACGCGCCGGATCTCTCCGCTGAAGAGGTGGAGGCGAACCTGGGCGCGATTTTCGATCGGACCCACACGATGCTGCCGGCCGGGCTGGCCGATACCGCGTTCTGGCTGAAAGACATGGTCGCCGGCCGCTGACTCTGGCGTGCGGCCGCCGTCGGTGTACACCGACGACCTCACGCGGACGCCGGACGGTTGGCGCATCGCCGCCTGCCGATGCCGATTCGTCACTCCGGACGGTCTCGCTGACCGACCGGCCCGTCAAGGCAGTTGCCGGGCCGCAGCCGAAGGCGGATTTGTCCGCCGTCCTGCGTCAGCTCGTCGTTCGACCCGGCCCACCTATGCCGAGGGCATTGGTCCAGATCAACGTGAGTTGATCTACCGCAGTCTCAAGGTCGAAAGTCGTGTCGGAATTGAACAGGAAATCCGCAAAGTTCGCCACCATGCCGCCCAGGGCTTGTGCAGCATAGGCGGGATCGACCGCGGGATCAGCGAAGTTGGCCTCCTGAAGAAGGCGGACACGGTGATCGATTACCTGCGCGAACTCTTCCTGCCGCTGCAGGCGCGTCTCGCGAACTTCTGCATCGATCGTGGCTACCTGATTGATCACGTCCATGATTTTATTGTGGGTCTTATAGGTTTCCAGATAGTGGCGGTTCGCGGTGCGGATACGCTCAACGGGATCGAGATCAGCGGGTGCCGGATCGACCGTAAGGAGGTTGAGTTCAACCGAATCCACAACCTCTCTGAAGATCTCCTCCTTGGATACGAAATACGTATAAAACGAGCCGTGGGACATACCCGCCACATCGCAGATATCAGCGACCCGCGCGTACAGGAAACCGTCGCGCTCGAAAACCATGCGGGCCGCCCTGACCAGCTGGCCGCGCGATTCACGGCCACGGCTCGTACGGCCCGTGCCTCGACGCTTCTCGGGCGGCTGGCTGCCACGCCGAGTGCGACTGGCGCCAGGCCCGACAATCTGACGCTCAGCGCGCTCAGGCATGCGGATCCTCTCCGACCGGCTGACACTACCAAGTCGGCCGAACTATACGTGCATCGGGCGGGTGCCCATGAGCAAGGTGGCGCATTCCACGGCCAGGCCAGCGGCCAATGGTGACGCCGCACCGAAAGATTGATCGGCCGAGCCGATCACCACAACCGTTTGGCTGATCCGCCTCTCGCGGCCGGGTTCCGCCTTCGTTCCTACAGCCGGGAAAGACGCGCCGGTACGAACGGTGTCCCCGCGTGACCACGATCAATCTTTCGCGGGGCCTGCGCGACGATTGAAATGCCCCGCGGGGAAGCGCGGCGACGAACGCGCCCGGAGACCGCCGTGCGGCGGGCGGCGGGCTCGGGTAGAACCTGACTCGAGGACAATCCCCACGGAGGGCGGCGAGTGCGTTGCGGGTCGCCCGACCCGCCCACCACCACGAAGCAGAGGGCCCGGTCACCCATGAAGTTCGGCATCCATCTCGGCACGGTCAACGCGCGATTCTGGGCGGACACGGCGCAGGAAGCGGACCGGCTCGGGTTCGAGTCCCTGTGGATCCCTGAGCACGTCGTCGTCCCGCTGTCGGCGACCGGCAGTCCCCACGACGCGGACGGCCACTCGCCCATCCCGTCGAACGTGCCGATCCACGACGCGATGGGCGTCCTGTGCCACCTGGCCGCCCGGACCGCACAGATCCGGCTGGGCACTCACGTCTACAACATCGGTCTGCGGCACCCGTTCCTCACCGCCCGCGCCGCGACCACCGTCGACGTGCTGTCCGGTGGGCGGCTCAATCTCGGTATCGGCGCGAGCTGGCTACGGGCCGAATGGGAAGCCCTGGGCCTCGATTTCGACACCCGCGGCGCCCGCGTCGACGAGGCGATCACGGTGTGCCGCCGCCTGTGGACCGAGGACGTCGTCGAGCACCACGGCGCCCACTTCGACTTCGGAGCGACGGCATTCGAGCCGAAACCCGTCCAGCGGCCGCTCGCGCTGCACATCGGTGGAGACGGTCCGGCCGCGCTTCGCCGCGCGGCGACCGTCGGCACCGGTTGGCTGCCGATGAACCACAGCCGCGCCGATCTCCCCGCGTCCGTCCGGCGGCTCGGTGAACTCGCCCAAGCCGCCGGACGCACCAGTACGGTCGAGGTCACCGTCACCGGCGACGTCACCAGCCCGGCCGACGTCGCCGCCTACGCCGAGGCCGGGGTCACCCGGCTGATCGTGCGGCCCTGGACGAGCTCCCGGGAAGCGATCGACGGCCTGCGCCGATTCGCCGACCTCTTTCTCAGCGGGCCCGACCGGGAATGACCGCTGCGCCGGCCGCGCAACCGGACCCGGCCCCCGGACCACCGCGAGACGGCGCCGCTGGTCCGGGCCCGGTCAGGGAAGCCGGCTCTCGGCCGGGTCGTATCCCAGGAGCTGGGCCAGGTTGCCGCCCATGATCTTGGCTTGATCCTCCTTGGCCAGCGACTCGAGTTCGTCCACGAACGTCACCGGGTCGAACATGCCTTCGACGTGCGGGTAGTCCGAGCCGAACACGATGTTGTCGATACCCATTGCGTCGATCAGACCGAGCACGTTCTCCTCGTGGAACGGGTGGACGTAGACGGATCGCTTGAACGCGACCATCGGGTCCTCGTCGAAGATCTCGGGCGTTCTCGCGTACACCTTCTTGAAGCTTGCGATCATCGGCTTGACCCACGCGCTGCCGTTCTCGACGGGCATGAACCGGATGTCCGGGAACCGGGTGGCCAGGCCGTGTCCGATGATCGAGGTGACGACGTCCTTGATGCCGCGGTAGTCGGCGTTGACGATCGCGCTGAACGCTGACGGCCTGGCCTTGTCGAACGGCAGGAACTCGCCGGTGTGGCCCTCCCATTCGTTCAGGTAGCGGGTGAAGCCGTCGTCGGAGGCGTGCATGCCGACGAGGACGCCGGCGTCCTGCACCAGCTTCCAGAACCGGTCGTACTCGGGCAGCGCCAGGGAGCGGCGCCGGCCGTTGTTGTCCGGTACCGGAGCCGGGCGGATCAGGATGACCCGGGCGCCCCGCTCGAGCACCCACTCGAGTTCGGCGATGGCCTTGTCGATGATCGGCAGGGTGATGACCGGCGTGGGGAAGATGCGGTCCTCGAAGTTGAACGTCCAGTGCTCGTGCATCCACTGGTTGAGGGCGTGCACGACGACGTGCGTCGCCTCCGGGTCGTCGGCGAGCCGTTCCTCGAGCAGGCTGGCCAGCGTCGGCCACATCATCGCCCGATCGATGCACAGCTCGTCGAGCAGCGCCAGCCGCTCGGCGGGATTAAAGAACGCCGGCGGCGATTCGATGTAACGCGGCGGTGCCGCGACGACCTTGTCGCCGGGCTTCAGCGCCGTCTTCGAGGACGGGTTTTTCAACCGGAACTCGAGCTCCTGCCCCCCGGGCGGCCCGACCTTGCTGAACGTCGGGTTCGGGATGTACTCGGTGATCTGGTTGCGCAGCGCGATCTTGGTCCGGCCGTTGACCTGGACGTACTTGACCAGGCCGGCGTGCTCCGGCGGGAGGTACTTCGTGAACGCGTCGGTGGTCTCGTACATGTGGTTGTCGGCGTCGAACACCGGGAAGTCAAGTCTCCTGGACAAGGGATGTCTCCGCTCCGTCGTCGAGCGCGCCGTCGAGCGCCACCCGGGCGGGCGCACGATCTACGCTCCCCCGTCCGGCCACCTGCTCGGCGACACTATGATGAACGATCTTCATCATAGTGAGAAACCTTCGGTATAGCCAATGAGGCTCGCTCGACGAGCAGCCCGGTGCAGCCGCGCGCCGGCCGCCCCCGGACCCATCGTCACCGGCCGGCGGCAGCGGCGCATGATGGTGGGATGACGCGAAAGGGAACGGCGTCAGCGGCAGCGCTGTCCAGGGACGCGGCCGTGAATGCGCCAGAACCGGACGCGAGCCCGCAGGGCGGGGCGGCGAACCCGTCCGGAGCGGAGCCCGGCTCTCCCCGCGAGCTGCGCCGCGCCCAACGGCTGGAGACCCGGCGCCGGGAGATTGTCGCGGTCGCCGAGGAGCTGTTCGCCGCGCACGGATACGAGGGGACGAGCCTCGAGAAGATCGCGTCCGGCACCGGCTATTCGGTCGGCGGCATCTACAACTTCTTCCCCAGCAAGGACGCGGTCTACGCCGCTGTGCTCGAGCGCAACACCCTGTTGCTCGCCGAGCACCTCCAGGAGTGCCTGGCGTTGGCGGGCAGCGGGATAGACAAACTGACCGCCATGGCGTCGATCGCGATTCGGCGGCTGCGGATGTTTCCCGACCGCCCCCACCTCACCCTCGGTACGCTGGCTCCTGACCGGCGCGGCCCCGGCGAAAAGGGCAGAACCAAGGCCGTCCTGGAGGTTTACGCCGCCGCGATCCGCGAAGGTCAGCTCGACGGTACGGTCCGGGCCGGGGATGCCGGAATGCTGGCGCACTATGCCGGCGGGCTGATCTTCGCGCACATGGGGGTCGACCTCGTGATCTCCGGCCACTCCGAAGGCATCCCGCTGGACGACTTTCTCGACATCGTGCGGCAGGCGCTGTCCCGCCCGACCCACGGCCCGCGACCCGGAGCTGCCACCCCCCCGTCGGCCGCGGGCTGAACGGGGACCGTCGGCGCCCGCCCGGCACGCGGGTTTGTCACGCGGGCCCGGGACCTGTCACCGACGGGCGCCGGTCGAGGCGATCGCCCCGCCGATCTGTCACCACAGACTCGCCACCGTTTCCATCATTGAGGCCTCGACCGGTTCGACGATCAGCGTGGTGATCGGACCCTCCCGCCAGACCGCGAGCTGATCCGCGATCCGGGCCGGGGGCCCGACCAGCGCCAGGTCATCGACCAGGGCGTCCGGAACGGCGGCACTGGCGCCGGCCCGGTCGCCGCTGAGGTACAGATCCTGGATGACCTCGGCCTCGGCGGCGTAGCCGTAGCGGGAGACCAGCGAGGCGTAGAAGTTCTTCGCCCGCGAGCCCATGCCGCCGATGTGCAGGGCGATCCGCGGGCGAATCCGGTCGCGGCAGGCCTGGAGATCATCCCCGATGCAGGCCACCACGGTGGGAGCGACCTGGAAGCCGTCCGGCGCCTTCCGGAGCGCCTCGCCCCACGCCCGCTCCCACCGCGTCGGGCTCCACAGATACGGGAGCAGCCCGTCGGCCTCCTCGACCGCCATCGCCACGTTCCGGGGGCCCATCGCCGCGACCAGAATCGGCGTCTCCGGGCTGGCCGGCAGGGTCGTGCGGAGCGGCCGGCCCTGCCCGGTCGAGTCGGGTCCGCTGTAGGGGATGGAGTAGATCGAGCCGGAGAACTCGAGCCGCTCGGAGCCGGCCAGCGCCTTCCGCAGCACCGCCAGGTATTCGCGGGTCATCCGCACGGGGGGATGGAACGGGACACCGTGCCAGCCCTCCACCACCTGCGGCCCCGACACGCCCAGCCCGAGGGTCAGCCGACCCTCGGACAGCTGCTGGAGCGTCAGCACGGTCATCGCGGTCGCGGCCGGCGTCCGCGCCGCCATCTGGGCGATCGCCGTCCCCAGCCGCAGCCGCGTCGTCGACGCGGCGATGTAGGCCAGCGGGGTGAAGGCGTCATTCCCCCAGGCCTCAGCCGACCACACGGAGTCGTAGCCCAGGCCCTCGGCGCGGCGGGCAACCTCCGCGAGGACACTGCCCCGCCAGCCGAAACCCGTGAGACTCAGCCCGAGCGCAGCCGTCGGCATTACTGATCCACCCCACCGCTGAGGGGGCCGGGCCCGGAAGAGCTGTCCCGGCCGGCCGATGATCTCCGATACACGCAAGCCTCCTGTTGACGTCCTTGACCATGACCGTGGCCACTTCAGGCATCCGCGGCAAGCCGCTCGGCGCCGTGTCCAGACCTGACTTCGCCGGCGCCGCCGCGCCCGCCACCGGACCAACCCCGCGCCCCCGCGACCCCTGGTCGACATCATATTCGATGTCGACTTCGAGAATGAGCTTGGCTATGGTGGTGCGCGAGCCGAGGAGCGGCACCCTGATCCCGGACCGCGCCGACCGTCGCCCGGGGCGCGCTGACCAGAACGCCCGATCAGAGCCCGACCGCCGCGTACGAAAGGTGCCCAGTTGGCCCCCACCGTCCCCGACGAGCCACGCCACCCGGCGACCCCCGGGTCTCGGCCTTTCGGCATAGGCGTCATCGACACGATGGTCGGATTCCCCCAGGACCCCGCGGCACTGTACGCGCGGCTCCGGCAGGCGGCCCGCGACGAAGAATCCCGCAGCAGTTTCACCATGCCGGCCCAGTACATGTTCCACGACGTGCCGGCCGACCATCTCGACGAGAACGCCGACCCGGTCGGGCTGGTGCTCGGCGAGATGGACCGGCACGGCGTCGACGTCGCGTTGGTCAGCGTCAGCGCCGACGAAGGTACCGCCGGCCGGGCTCTGACCGACCATCCCGGCCGGTTCGTCGGTAGCTGGACCTGCGATCCGAATGACGGCATGGCGGGAATCCGCCGACTCGTCGCCGCCCACGAACGGTGGGGTGTGCGGGCCGCTTCGGTCTTCCCCCACGGCGTGACCCCACAGGTGGCGATCGACGCCCCACAGATGTACCCGATCTACGCGAAATGCGTCGAGCTGGGAATCCCTGTTTTCGTGACCGTCGGTATCGCCGGGCCCCGGGTGCCGTCCAAGGTCCAGCACGTCGAACTGATCGACCAGGTCATGTACGACTTTCCCGACCTGGTGTTCGTCATGAGGCACGGGGCGGAGCCCTGGACCGACCTGGCGGTCAAGCTGATGCTCAAATGGCCGAACCTCTACTATTCCACCAGCGCCTTCTCACCCCGCTATTATCCCGCGAACATCATCGACTATGCCAATACCCGGGGGGCCCGCAAAATCCTTTACGGTGGCTACTTCCCGATGGGCCTTTCCCTGGACCGCATCATGTCGGAACTGCCGCAGGTCCCTTTGAAGGATGACGTCTGGCCGAACTTCCTGCGGCACAACGCGGCGCGCATTCTCGGCCGGCCCGACGACTGACCGGCGGTCCCGGCGGATCAGCCCCTGGGCCGCCGGCGGACGGTGCGCCGCTTCCTGGCGAAGACGTCACCCGAGGCCGAGGTCCGCTGGGTGTGATGGAGACCGAGGACGCGGCCTGGGTGACGACGATCCGTTTCGCCGGACGGCCAGGCTCGCGCCGCGACGATACCCCCCAGTCCGTGACTGATATGCCAGAAACGGTTCCTCACCGGCAGGAGAGACAGCTCGGTCTATTTGTGGAAGCCGACGACAAGCAGCCCGATCATCGTGAGCAGCACGGCGATGACCGCGATGACCTGCCCGACATCCAAGCGGCGTTCGGTCCGGTCGTCGCGGGCGCCTCCTTGGCGTCCTTCGCCGCTGTCAAGCCTGGACTTCAGATCAGCGATCTTATCGTCGAGTGCTTTGTTGCCCGCTACAACGACGGCACCGAGCGCATCGATCTGTTTGGTGAAGGTCGTTTCGGTCTTGGTGTTGGCGGTGGTGTTGGCCTCGTTCTGCGCGGCCCCGGCTTCCTTCGCGGACGCCAGTGCCGCCCGCACCGCCATCCGGGACTCCTGATGCGCCTGCTCGATCGCCTTGTCGCGTTCAACGGCCAACTGAGCGAGGGCGTCGATCTGACCATGGATGACCTCCCGTAGCGCGATCAACTGATGGTCAAAGGAGTCGAACCGTTCAGCGTGCAGCTCGCGCAGGTGGTCGATCTGCCGTTGGGTCTCCGGACGGATGCCTTCGATCCCTTCCAGGCGAAGCCTGGTCGCCACGTCCATAGCGTCGAGACGAGCCTCCAGGATCGCCCTCAACGACACCTGCTCACGCCGAAACTGATCACTGGCCAGGGCAACGGCCCTCGTCGTCAATTCGGTCGGATCGGGAATCGGCCGCAGCGTTTCGTCCCCACGCTGAAGAGAATGCGCCGTCTGGGACGGGATCTCGGTCACGGCACACGCCGGCCCGGCGGGCCAGCTGAGCCCTGGGGCGCGCGCCACACGGCCATTGGTACGCAGCGTCGCCGCGCGGAACCCGATGATCGAGTCTCCCTCGGATATTTCTTGCGGTCTCTCATACCTTCAGTGTGGGCCTGAATACGTGAGGTGACTGTGGTCCAGCTGTCTCCTCCAACGCCGTGACGTGCAATTATCCCGCGATCACGTGCTCAACCGGGACGGGTTGGGACAGCGCGACGGAGCGGGGATCCTGCACATAGGGAGCGGGTTGACGATTTAGTGGTCAGAGCGGATTATCCCACTGATCGCGCATTGGTCATCGCGGCCGACGGCAACGCGACTCCCCGTCGTGTCTTTCGCGATGGTCTCTCTGGCCCAGGTGCCGGGTGGAGCCAAATCGGTCTGCATTGTCTCCAACCCGACACGAGAGGTCCGCGAGTCTCATTTCTATCGTCTGTCGCCGCGGAGATGATGGGGACCCGGCGTTGACGGCACACCCGACGTTGACGACCCGAGGAATGACGCGTTTCGCACTATTGCAGACAGGAAGGAAGGTCGGTGACACCCGATACCCGCTCTCGTACGCATATTCCAACACCGCGCACCCGCGGTGAGAGCGAGCTGGTTTTCCCGGGTGGGGCGACGCTGCTCGATCTGATCCAGACGCTGATCCGCCGGCCCGCACGAGGGGAGGCGCCGGTGGTCACCTCACAATTCGGCCGAACCACCGGCGTGCGGCATGGGATTCCGATCGTGTCGCTGACCGACCCGGCGCGGCTCGACATTCTCCCGCTGATCGCGGGTTCGCTGGCGGGCGTGCGGCCGGGCCGTGTCCCGCTCGCCCTGTACTCGTTCGGTTCCGATCCCACGGAGGCCCCGTCCGCCGGTTCGGCTCCCGATGAGGACGCCGCGGAGACTGAGCAGATCACCCGGGTTCTGGGCGCGCTGCGCGGGGAACTCGGTCGAGAGACCGGAGGCCGGATCCGGTTTCCGCGCTACCGGCTTGTCCGTTGGCTGCTTGCCCAGCGTCTCGGCGATGACGATGCCGATCGCGACCGGGCGCTTTTCCAGCTGCTGCGGCAGCGGGACCAGACCCGGCGCAGCGAGTCCACGGGCGGCGACCCGCCCGACCTGGGCGGGACGGCGGCCAACCTCGTGGTCTGGGTGCTGCGACAGCTGGCGCCTCCGGCCTGGTTCCGGCTGAAGGTCAACGGCCGTCTCCCGGGCCGGATCGGAGCGGAGTTCCGGTGGCTGCGCCGGCAGGCCTACCGGGCCCGTAACGGTCCCGACACCGTCCTTGGCTTCGCCGAACAGCTGTGCACCCCGGCCCGGGACAGGACGATCTACGAAAACGCCCTGAAGCTTCTGGTCGCCGCCTTCCTGGAGGACCTGCGCAACGGCTACCGGCGCCGGCCCTGGCGGCTCCGGGCGATACGGCGCACCGCCTACGCGGTCGCCCTCCTCGACGGCGTCTCCGAGACCAACGGCGGCTTCCAGCTGCTCGATCTGCTCAACGACGTTCGCAACGAAACGACGACGTTCGACCCGTTGCTGGTCATCGCGAGCGGCGCGACCAGCCCACCCCGACTGCGGGACTGCGACCTGCTGGACCCGGCCCGGCCGGTCATGCCCGACACCTGCCTGCGGGCCTATGAGGACTGGAGTCTGCGGCTGGCCGGCGACAGCCGCGAAAGCCAACCCACCGCTTGGTACCTGTCCGTCGTCATCCCGAACGTGATTCCCCGACCGCCGGTCGCGGACCTGGCGCGAACGGACACCCCGGCGGTCAGGGACTACCTCACCAGCCGCAGTGCCGTGGAACGGGCCCGACGATTCACGATCAGCCCCGCTCCGATCTGGTCCCGCCGCTCGGCCGTACGCACCATCGGCGTTCTCGCCGCGGCTGCTGTCGGCCTCGCGGTATTCCTGCCGCTCCACAGCACCTGGCAGGCGGACGCCCGGTGGCGCGCCCTGCACTGCGGGCGCGGACACTCCGACCCGGACGCCGGATCCCTGCGGAGCGTAGGCCGCGAGTGCGTGGGTCTCAGCGAAGACGGCTACGTCTTCCCCGCGCCCGGCGGCAAACTCGCCGCCGTCCAAAAGAGGATCTACCAGCTGAACCACAGCGCGCAGATCCTGCACGCGCAGTACCCCCAGCGTCCCTATGTCACCGTCGTCTACCTGGAAGTGATGACATCGAGCACCCCGACCGCCCCTGATCTCACCTCAGAACTCCAACAGCTCGAAGGCGTAGCCGCGGCGCAGAACCTCCAGCTGCAAAAGCCGGACAACGCCGAGCCGATCATCCGCGTCGTGATCGCGAACGCTGGCGACAACATGGGCGCCGCATCGACGGTGGCCCAGCTCGTGGCCCGACGCCGACCCGGCGCGGCACCGGTTGTCGGAGTCCTCGGCCTGGACGAGACCACCCAATCGACCCTCGACGCCATCCACACCCTGACCCTCGCGGGTATCCCCACCGTCGGCGCCACACTGTCCGCCGACGTCCTCGCCAGCACATCACCCATGTACTTCCAGGTCTCCCCGCCCAACAGCAGGGAAGCATCGGTCGCGGCCGCCTTCGCCAAGGCCGTCCTGCTCGCACACGGCGGCGTGGCTCCTCAGGTCCGGATCCTGTACTCGGCCGATTCGCACGACATCTACAGCCAAGACCTCGCGCAGGACGCGATGACCGACTTTCAAGCAAAAAACGTCGGCTTCAAGGCAACGCTACAGCCGTTCCGCCCCGGCCGGGATACCTCCAACGTGTCGGATTCTGTCCCCACCGCGTACGCTGTCGGCCGACAAGACGTGTGCAGATATCCAGGAATCATATTCTTCGCCGGGCGGCAGCAGGATTTCGCCCAGGTACTCCTCGGAGCATCGAGCGACTGCGCCAGTTCACCAGACATCATCGGAGATGACGACGTGGCCCGCTACGCGGCCACCGTTGCCGTGAACCGGTCAACCTTTCCGCCAATCGCTTTTTATTCCCTTTCCTTCACAAATCCTGAACGGTGTAACAACACAAGTCTTCTTTACCGGCAGATGGCTCAGCTGTTCCCTCGCAACTGTCAAGACGGGATTTACGCCTCCCTCGAAGGCAGCTCCGCCGTCGCCTACGACACGGTTCAGGTCGTCACGGAAGCCGTTCGGAAGCTCGGCGGACAAAATATTCCGATCGGACCCGAAGCCGTCTGGGGTGAACTCAACCAGGGCGACTTCATCACCAACGGCGAAAGCGGAAGCATCAACTTCGGAGACAAGCCACCCAACAACAGAATACCCGTCGGCAAATTCGTCGCCATACTCAGAACGTCAACTTCAGGGCAGCCCAGCCTGCAGTACTCCTGCGCCCAGAAAGGAGCGGCAACCAACCCCTCCTGGTGCCCCACGGACCGTCCGGGACAATGATCAGAAAACTTTCCAGGCACTGATCGTTTTTCGGTGGCCCACCCGCACAACTCGCCGCGGCCTGGGCCGGCGGCGATCCCTAAGCCGTGGTCGGGCGCAACCCGCGGCACTACGACCATTCCGCGGCAGGATCGCTGGGGTCCGGCTTACGCGGAAGCTCGGCCGGGAGCCGGTTCGGCGGCTCGAGGGGCACGGTGAGGACGAACGTCGCGCCGGAGCCAGGGGTCGGCTCATGCCGGACCGATCCCCCGTGGGCCCGACTGACCGCTTCGACGATGGAGAGACCCAGGCCGCTACCGCCGGTTTCCCGGCCCCGGCCCGCGTCGACCCGGTAAAAGCGCTCGAAGATCTGCGCCGCGGCCTCGGCGTCGATCCCGGGTCCGTGATCGACGACCGAGAGCTCGACCTCATGGTCCTCGCGGACGACGGTGATGGCGATGGGCGTCGCGGGCGGGGTGTGGACCACGGCGTTGCGGACCAGGTTGCCGACCGCCTGGCGCAGCTTTCCCTCGTCGCCGCGGATCTCCACCCGCTCGGGCGCCTCGACCGCGACCGGCCGGCCGGGACTGACCGCCCGCGCGTCGGCGGCCGCGTCCCGGGCGATGGCGGCCAGATCGACCGGCTCCGTGCGCAGCGGCCGGCCCTGGTCGAGCCGGGCGAGCATCAGCAGGTCGTCGACGGTGTCGCCCATCCGTTCGGCTTCGCCTTCGATCCGGCGCATGACCAGCGCGAGGTCGTCCGGGTGGTCGGGGGCGCCGCGCCGGAACATCTCCGCGTACCCACGGATCGACGTCAGGGGGGTCCGCAGCTCGTGGCTGGCATCGGCGGCGAAGCGGCGCAGCCGCAGCTCGGACGCCTCCCGGGCCCGGAACGCCGACTCGATCTGGCCGAGCATGGCGTTCAGGGCCAGCCCCAGCCGGCCCGCCTCGGTGCGGCGGTTGGTGTGGTCGACGCGCCGGGTCAGGTCGCCGGCCGCGATGGCGTCGGCCGTTTTCTCCATCCGGGTGAGCGGCCGCAGCTGGAGCCGCACGATCACAAAGGCCAGCCCGGCGAGTACCGCCGCAACGATCAGGCTGACGATCAGCTCAAGCCGGGTGAGGTTGTCAAGGGTCGCGTCCATCTCGGAGTACGGGACGGCCACGACCAGGACGTCGCCGTTGGTGAACCGCTCGGCGAGCATCCGGTAGCGGCCGGCGCCGTCCATCCCGGGGATGGTGTGGAGCGCGACGGTGGCCAGATCGGGCCGGATGACCGCGTCGGCGAGAACCCCCGGCCCAAGCACCGGCCGCTCGGTCGTCGTGGATCCCCCACCGGGCCGGGGCGTCACCTCCGACCGCCGGTGGCCGCTCTTGTCGAGGAGCGCGCCGTAGGTTCCGACCAGGAAGGAGCTGCCGATCCGCTCGCCGCCGTTCGCTCCGCCGTGACCGTGGTCGCCGTCCGGGTCGCTGCCGCCCGGGTCAGCCGAACCGCCGCGGACCAGCATCTGCTCCATCAGCGGGTGGGCGTCCCGGACCTGCTGGTCCAGCCGGTTCTGCAGGTAGTGCTCGAGCGCCCGGTGGGTCACCACCGCGCTGGTCGCCAGGCCGACCGCGAGCATCCCGACCAGCGCGATGAGCAGACGGGACCGAAGAGACACGGGGGTTCAGCGCCGCGGCGGATGCAAGGAATAACCGACGCCCCGGACCGTGTGGATCAGTCGCGGTTCCACGTCGTCGATCTTGCGCCGCAGATAGCTGATGTAGGTCTCCAGGACGCGCGCGTCGCCGCCGAAATCGTGATTCCAGACGTGGTCCAGCAGTTCCAGGCGGGTCAGCACCCGGCCCGGGTTCGTCATCAGATACGACAGGAGCTTGAACTCGGTAGCGGTCAGGTCCACCGGCCGACCGGCCCGGCGCACCTGGCCGGTACCCGGTTCCAGCTCCAGGTCGGCGACGACCAGCCGCGTACCGTCCGGTCCGGACCAACCGGAGCGCCGCAGGACGGCCCGCACCCTGGCCACCAGTTCACTGACCCCGAACGGCTTGGTCAGGTAGTCGTCGCCGCCCAGAGTCAGGCCCCGGACCTTGTCCTCGGTCGTCTCGCGAGCGGTGAGGAACAGCGCGGGAACCGCCTCCCCGCGCGACCGGAGCCGCGCGCACACCGCGAACCCGTCGAGGTCGGGCAGCATCACGTCGAGGACGACCAGGTCGGGCGGGGCTGTCGCGACGGCGTCGAGCGCCTGCTGGCCGGTGAAGGCGGTGGCGGTCTCGAACCCTTCGTAACGCAACGCCATGGTGACGAGATCGGTGATCGCCTCCTCGTCGTCGACGACCAGAATCCGGGGGATCCGGCCGGAGGAGCCGGGGGGGCCTGGCGGGGGACGGTTCACGGCCAGGTCGGCCAGGTCGGCCCGGTGGTCGCGGCCGCGGCGACCCGGCCGGGGAAACCCGGCGAGTGGCGGACCGCCCCGCCGGCCGCCACCACCAGCCACGACCAGCCGTCCCGGGCCAGGTCGACGAGCAGCGCCTCGGCGTCCCGGCCGGCGGCCAGTCCGGCCGTCGCGTACGCGTCCGCGCGGGTGAGGTCGGGCCCGACGACCGTGACCGACGCGAGCGCGACCGCCGGGCGGCCGCTGCGCGGATCGACGACGTGGTCGGCCTGATACGCCCGCCCGGACGTGGCGACGGCCAGGTCCCGTCCCTCGACCACCGCCACCAGCCGGGTGGCGTCGAGCGGATCCGCGACGCCGACCCGCCACGGCTGCCCGACCGCCCGAGAACCCCGGATACGCAGGTCACCGGCGGCGTTCACGCAGTGGTCGGGCGCCCCGGCAGCGGTCAGGGCGTCCGACGCCCGATCCGCCGCCCAACCTTTGACCAGCCCGGTCGGGTCGAGGGTGCCGTCGGCCCGCCAGGCCGGGTCAAACGCGCCGCCGGTCCGGACCCGGCACTGCTCGGCCAGCGCGTACACCTCCTGGACCGGGGCCGGCCCCTGCGCGAGGGTGACTTCGCGGCGGGCAATGCGGGACACCCAGGAGTCGGCCCGGTAGGTGCTGAAGGTCGCGTCGGCGTCGTGCAGGGCGTCGGCCGCGGCGGCGAACGCCCGCTCGAGCCGCTCCGGCCGCAGCGGGGTCCGGACGTCGA
Source organism: Frankia alni (assembly GCA_026225295.1). Taxonomy (GTDB): domain Bacteria; phylum Actinomycetota; class Actinomycetes; order Frankiales; family Frankiaceae; genus JAMFSN01. Next base: position 4,032 of record JAMFSN010000257.1, on the reverse strand, counting down.
TGCTGACGATCGTTCCCATCACCGGCTCGGGCCGGACGCCCCCGGCCCCGGCCCCGGGACCTGCCGGGCGACCTGCCGGCCCGCCCGCCAGCGGGCGACCGCCGGCGTCGGGAACCGGTCGGTCAGCCACGGGCCCGGTCCAGCGCGGACTGGACGGACTGGGCGTACCCGTCGCTCGTGAACGAGGCGCCGGAGACGGTGTCGATCTGGGCACTCTGGTCATCCAGCACCTCCTGCCGCAGCTCGGGCACCGCGAACGAGTTGATCTCCAGGTCCCGGCCGCGGGCGGACGGCAGTTGCACCGCCACCACATCAGTGATCTTCGTGCCGCGCATGACGACCCGGACCTGGACGGGACCATACCGGGTGTCGATGGTGTCACCGGTCACGCTGCGCACGCCCGAGGACGCCGTGGAGCCGGAGCTGGCCCCGGACGAGACGCTCGGGGTGGGCGACGCGGCCGCGCTGCCCGAGCCGGAGCCCCCCGACCCGGCGCTCGGCGCCGCCTCCGGAGTGGCCGCCGACCCACTCAGCGCCGAGTGCGCCGGTGAGGCCCCGCCGGATTCCGCCTTGGCCGTGACCACGACCGCCACGGCGCCGAGGATCGCGACGAATCCCAGCTGCGCGCGGCGCGAGGGCGAGCGGGACGGATTGTGGTCACTCATCGCAGGCTGAAGTCCTCGGTGTGGATCTGATCGCGGCGCACCCCGAGCCGGTGCAGCGTCCCCAGCACGGCAAGCGTCATCCCGGGCGGACCGCAGACGAAAATGTCCCGTCGGATCAAATCGGGAACGGCGGCGGCCAGCTTGTCGGAGCCGAGCGGATCGTGCCCCAGTTCCCGCCGGGTGCCGACCACCCAGTGCATGGTGATCCGGCCGGCGTCGGCGAACGTCCGCAGCTCCTGACCGAGGGCGAGGTCCGCGCGGCGGCTGGCCCGGTAGACGACCGTCACGTTCCGGCCGGCGTCGGCCAGGCCTTCGGCGAGCGCGCGGATCGGGGCTATGCCGCTGCCCCCGCCGATCAGCAGCACCCCGGGCCGGGTCGCAGCGGCCGCCGTGAAGTGGCCGAACGGACCTTCGGCCAGCACCCGGGTGCCCGGTTTCAGCTCGGCGAGGCCGCGCGAATGGTCGCCGGCCTCCTTGACGGTGATGCGCAGCCGATCGGGCCGGACCGGCGCCGACAGCGAGTACGGATGGGCAGTGAGGATGTGGCCGGGGGTCAGGAACCGCCACAGGAGGAACTGCCCGGGCCGGGCGGCAAGATCATCCAGGTCACGACCGGCGATCCAGACCGAGACGACGCCCGGTGCTTCGGGCACCACCCTCTCCACCTCCATCCGGTGCAGGAACGCGATCCCGACCGGAACCGCCACCCGGAACACCAGAATGGACAGCGCGACGGCCAGGTAGAACACCGTCCACAGGACCTTGTTGAACGGATGGCCGACGAAATCGGCGCCGCTCGCGGTCTGGTGGAAGAACGCCAGCGCGACCCCCAGATACGCGGTCACGTGCAGCCAGTACCAGGCCTCGTAGGACAGCCGGGCGCGCAGGGCCCGGGCGCTGCTGATGCCGACCGCGAAGAAGAGGAGCGCCCCGATCGTGGCTTTCCACATGTCGGGATAGGTCGTGAAAATCGTCCAGAACTCGGAAATCGGCTGGCGGTGCACCGTCAGGCCGTAGCCGACCACGATCAGCAGGACGTGGACGCCGATCAGCAGCACGACGTTGGTGCCGAGCCCGCGGTGCCAGGCGGCGAGCCGGTCGAGGCCCACGGACCGCTCGAACCAGGGCAGCCGGGCCATCAGCAGGAGCTGGACGAGCACCAGGTAGGCGGCCAGCAGGCCCGCGACGCGGCCGGCGGCCGTCACCGAGGCGCCGAAGGTCCCGAGGCTCAGGGCGGTCGTGTCCTGCCACCACATACCGACCACCGCGACCGCCCCAGCCGTCAGCACGGCCCGCACGGTCCAGTGGGCGGGGCTTCGGCGAGGCAGCGAGCGGCCGGTCGGCCCGCGCCCCACCGATCCGGCGACGACGGTGGTCATGACCTGAGCGTCGCCCAGGACCCTGAGAAGCGGGTGAAGGAAGGCTGGGAGCTGCGCCGACGGGGGCCGAGGGCTCCCCGCCGCCGGCGCGAGGAGTCGCGGAGCCCAATTTTTGCCGCCGTCAGACGTGATCGCGGGCCCGACGCCCCGGTGTCGCCCCCAGGGCCACGGCGCGATGGGTGACAGTCACTCCGCTTGACACCTAGAGACACGATGCCTAGTTTCACTAGGCATGGACAAGGAGCGGTTGAAGGGAAACCTCGACCTGTTGCTGCTGGCCGTCCTCGAGGACGGTCCGGCGCACGGGTACGCGGTGATCACGGGATTGCGGGAACGCAGCGAGGGTGGCTTCGACCTGCCCGAGGGCACCATCTACCCCGCGCTGCACCGGCTTGAGCAGGCCGGCCTGCTCGCCAGCGACTGGACGACCAACGGCGGTCGGCGCCGGCGGACCTACACGTTGACCCCCGCCGGCCACCGCGCCCTGGCGGCCGAGCGCGCGGGGTGGCAACGATTCGCCCGCGGCATCTTCGCCGTGACGGGAGTCGCCGTGACGGGAGCGCCGGCATGACATCGGCGGACGAACCGATCGAGGACTACCTCGACGAGCTGTACTCCGCGCTACCCGCCGCGGCCCGGCCGGCGCGCCGGATCCTCGCCGAGGCCGAGGACCACCTGCGGGAGGCGACCGCTGACGGGCTCGCGCGCGGCCTCTCCGAATCCGAAGCGCGGCGCGAGGCGGTGACCAGGTTCGGTTCGGCCGCCCGGTTCGCGCGGGCCTCCCGAGGATCGCCCTGGCGGCCGCCGACGGGGGCGGTCCTACGGGACCTCGCCCGGGCGGCGGTCCCGATGGTTGCCATTGGTCTGATCGCGATCGGGATCAGCGGCGGCGTGGCCGCCGCCATGAACGCGGTCTTCGGGGCGACGTTCGTGGGCGGCGCTCCGGCCGGCGCGCACTACGCGGCCGCCACCTGCGCGCACTTCCTGGCCATCCACCCCGGTGCCGGAACCTGCGCGCGCGCCGCCACGCTCGAAAACAGCCAGGACGCGGTCGCGCTGCGCCTGCCGGTCGGCGCGCTCGGCCTGCTCATCCTGGCCGTGTCCCACCTGCTCGGGCGGCGACCGACGGCCCGCCGGACGCGATCGACCCTGCCGGAGGTGTTCCTCCCGACCCTCGGGTTCGTGACCTTCGGCGCCGCCGGCGCGATCCTCACCGGGCTCGTCATCGACGGCACGTTCGTCGGGGGCGCCGCCGGGAGAGGCTTCTACCTCAGCGGCGGCCTCGTCGCCCTCGTCACGGCCGCCGCCTACGCACTCCCCCTGAACCGAGCCCTCGCCGGCCGCCCGCTCGCGCGGAATTGAGCTGGGAAGCGCGGCGGTTCAGGGAGTCCGACCCCGGCGCGATCAGCAAGCCCCGCCGGGTAAGGAAAATCGCACGATCGGTCGGCCCACTTTCTCAACGCTCCGGCGGAGCCTGCATCAGGGGTCGTTCGCCGAGCGAGTAGCCCGTCCGGCAACGCGACCGGGGCGCCTGGGCGCACAGGAACGCGAGGACGCACTCAGGCTGCGCGGGAACGCTGAATCTCGCCCATCAACATCCGCAGCGTGAGGCTATGTTTTTCCGGGGGCAGGCGGTCCATCGCGGCTGTCGCATACGCAACCCCTTCCGCCTGGTCACCGGCGCGGGCCAGCATCAGGCCACGGTGCAATTCCAGATGGGTCGCGAACCGTGGCAACGATTCCGGTAGAAGTTTCAGCGCCTCGTCCTGTTCCTCGACGGCGCCCTTTTCGTTGCCGAGTCGAGCAAGGAGAAGACTCGTAAACACGTGGTAACTGGTCAGGTACTTGCTGATCTTGACCGGTTAGGCGGCAGCGAGTGTGGGCGTTTCGGCGTTGGAGGGCAGCCAGGGGCGGCCCGCGGCGAGGCGGGTGAGGGCGTCGAGCATGGCGATGCCGTGTTTCGCGGTGGTCGACAGATAGCTACGTAG
>JAMFSN010000256.1 GCA_026225295.1 Frankia alni | reverse complement strand
TCAAGCACCTCGCGGTGCCGCTGGATGCGCTCCCACAGCTCGTCGAGACCGGTGCCCTCCTGAGCGCTGCAGGTGAGCACCGGGGGCTTCCAAGCCGCGTTCGGGTCCTGGATCAGCCGCAGTGCCGACGCGAGCTCCCTGGCCGCGGCGCGGGCGTCCCGCTCGTGCGGCCCGTCGGCCTTGTTGACCGTGATCACGTCGGCCAGCTCGAGCACGCCCTTCTTGATGCCCTGGAGCTGGTCCCCCGTCCGCGCGAGCGCCAGCAGCAGGAAGGTGTCGACCATCCCCGCTACCGCGGTCTCGGACTGGCCGACGCCGACCGTCTCGACCAGGACGACGTCGTAGCCGGCCGCCTCCATGATGACCATGCTCTCCCGGGTCGCGCGGGCGACGCCGCCGAGCGTGCCGGACGACGGCGAGGGCCGGATGAACGCGCCGGGATCGACGGCCAGGCGGGCCATCCGGGTCTTGTCGCCCAGGATCGAGCCGCCGGTCCGGGTGGAGGACGGGTCGACCGCCAGCACCGCGACCCGGTGGCCGGCGCCGGTCAGCATCGTGCCGAAGGCGTCGATGAACGTGGACTTGCCGACGCCGGGGACCCCGGTGATGCCGATCCGGACCGCTTTGCCGGTCTCCGGCAGCAGCGACGTCAGCACCTGCTGGGCCACCCGGCGGTGATCGGGCCGGGTGGACTCCACCAGGGTGATCGCGCGGGCGATGTCGGCCCGGGAGCCGTCAAGGACCCCGCGCACGTACTGGTCCGCGTCAGCCGCCATCAAAAGACCCGCTCAGAGCCCGTGTCCCAGTGCGGCCGCCAGCGCGTGCACCAGGTCTTTAGCCGCGGCCGGGATCACCGTCCCGGGTCCGAAGATCGCCGCAGCGCCGGCCGCGCGCAGCTCGTCGTAGTCGCCCGGCGGTATGACGCCGCCGACCACGATCATGATGTCCGGGCGTCCCGCCTTGGCCAGTTCCTCGCGCAGCGCGGGAACCAGGGTGAGGTGCCCGGCCGCGAGCGAGTTCACCCCGACGACGTGCACGTCGGCCTCGACCGCCTGGCGGGCCACCTCGGCCGGGGTCTGGAACAGCGGGCCCACGTCCACGTCGAAGCCGAGGTCGGCGAAGGCGGTGGCGATCACCTTCTGGCCCCGGTCGTGGCCGTCCTGGCCCATCTTCGCGACCAGGATGCGGGGGCGGCGGCCCTCGGCCCGGGCGAACTCGTCGACCAGCGTGCGGGTCTCCTCCACTGGCCCTCCCGGCCCGGCCTCGTCCCGGTAGACCCCGGCCAGGGTCCTGATCTGGCCGGAGTGCCGCCCGTAGACGGCCTCGAGCGCGTCGGAGATCTCGCCGACGGTCGCCTTGGCCCGGGCGGCGTTCACCGCCAGCGCGAGCAGGTTCCCGTCGAGGCTGCCGCCGCCCTGGTGGCCAGAAGCGGCCGACGCGGTCAAGGCGTCAAGCGCCTGGCGCACCGCGGAAGCGTCCCGCTCGGAACGCAGCCGGCGCAGCTTCTCGATCTGCTGCGCGCGCACCGCGGCGTTGTCGACCTTGAGTACCTCGACGTCGTCCTCGATGTCGAGGCGGTACTTGTTGACCCCGATGACCGGCTGGCGGCCGGAGTCGATCCGGGCCTGGGTGCGCGCGGCCGCCTCCTCCACCCGCAGCTTCGGAATGCCCTCGTCGATGGCCTTGGTCATCCCGCCGGCCGCCTCGACCTCCTGGATGTGCTCCCAGGCCCGGCGGGCCAGGCTGTCGGTCAGCTTCTCCAGGTAAAAAGACCCGCCCCAGGGGTCG
>JAMFSN010000255.1 GCA_026225295.1 Frankia alni | reverse complement strand
GTAGACCGTCGAGGATGATTCGGCCGAGGTGGGCTGCGCGTTCGGGGTTGTCCTCGGCGCAGGCGTGGCGGATCGCGGCAAAGGTGCCGGCGACGAGGGCCATCACCTCCTCGACGGTGAGGTCGGGGCGCACGGCGCCGGCTGTGTGGGCGCGGTCGAGCAGGTCCGTGACGTGGCCGGTGAGATCGGCGGCGACTTTTGGTGCGGCGGTGCGCAGGTCGAACTCGGCGGCTACGAGAGCGCTTTTCACGGCTACGTTCTGGGCACCGGTCGCCATCATGCGTGCGAGCAGCGTGTACAGGGCCGCGGGGTCGTGGTTGGTGGCGAGTTCCTCGGCTTCGGCCACCAGCTGCTCGATCTGAGCGGTCGCGACCGCGAGATACAGCGATTCCTTGGTCGGGAAGTGCCGGTGCACGGTGCCCGGGCCGACCCCCGCGCGGCGGGCGATCTCGTCGAGGGAGACACCGAGACCCTCGGTCGCGAACAGGTGCTGGGCAGTTTGTAGGACCCGCTCACGATTGCGGCGCGCGTCAGCCCGCGGCTCACGGTCGGCGCCGTGCGATGACGGCGGTGTCGTGGGCGGGGGCTGGGGCGTTCTGTGGGGCACCCCACTAGCTTAACCGGGGCGGCGCACCGTATAGTTCCGGGCAGTAACCGGGGCGACGCACCGCTTACTGGCTCGGCGGTCGTGGTGACTCGATCCGTCGGGCGGGTGATGGCCAGGCGTGGGAGGAAAAGAGTGTCGGAGGAACTGCGATCGTTGGGTGAGCCCGGGCGACTGTTGGAACGGGTTCGTGCCGCCTCGATAAAACAGTCGGTGAGCGAGATGGCCCGGCTGTACGCCGTCGACGCGGTGCACGAGTTCCCGTTCACGAAGCCCGATGTGGCGTCCCGCCTCGCGGGCAGGGATACCATCTTGGAATTCATCGCCGCCGGCTGGAAGGGTCCCCTCAAGTACGAGCGTTACCAGACCGTCTCCGCGTATACCACGAATGACCCGGATACCATTGTGGTGCAGCAAGATGTCTACGGGGCCAGTTCCACCACCGGCCCGTTTCTACTCCCGAATCTTGTCGTGTTGACTGTGAGCAACGGTGAGATCCAACGCTTCCGTGATTTCGTCAATATTCTGGCGGCCTTGGAAGCGATCGGATAGGACCGGGGCCGCGAGGAGCGGCCTCCATTGCCATAGTCCTGCACAAGGTGGAAGACAAGGGCGCCCGGCGCCGGGCCGGGCCGGGGCGCCAGCCCGCTGGCCTTGACGCGCGCTTCTGCCGCGAGCCGTGCACGCTGATGTTGTGACGGTGGAGCTTTATGGTCGGTGGACCGTCGTGATCGGACTTCGTGTGTTTGCGTTCGGGTTGGATAGGCCGGCGACCATGACCCGGACGAGCGTAGCGAGGGAGCGGCGGTAGGTGGCCGGCGATGACGCGCTGGTGTGCAGTCCGCGGGCGGAGGCGATCAGCAGTTCGGCGGCGGTGTCCGGGGTGAGGTCGGCCGAGTCCAGGTCCAGCTCCCCAGCGGCGGTGGCTTGGGTGAGGACGTCGCGGACGTGCCGCCGGTACCGGCTTGCAGTGTCGGCGACGAGGTCGGCTGAGAGTCGATGTTTGGCATCGAACAGTTCCGCCGCGTGCGGGGAGCGGCTGATGGTGTCGGCGTAGGTGCCGAACCAGGCGGTGTGCATCGCGGCGAGCTTGTCGGCGGTTGTTCCGGGCTGGTGGCTGGCGGCCTCGGCGTCGGCGAGCATCCGCTGGGCGAGGTGCTCGCTCAGTGCCTGGAAAACTTTCTCCTTGCTGGGGAAGGCCAGGTAGATGGTGCCTTTGCCGATGTCGGCCTCCCGGGCGATGTCGTCCATCGAGGTGCGGCGGTAGCCGTACTGGCCGAACACGCGCAGGGCCGCGTCCAGGATTACGGCGCGCCGGGCGTTGGCGTTTCCGCGGGGCGCGTTCATGCCGTGACGGGCGGCCGCCTGGCCGGTTGGACGGAGATCTCGGAGATGCTCAGATCGATGGGTTGGGTGATCGCGAACAGCACCGCCCGGGCCACGTCATCCGCGCTGGCCAGGACCGGGCCGGCGGCTGCGGCGCGGTCCAGTGCCTCCGTGGGGAACAGCCCATCGGAGGGTGGCCCGAGTTCCTCGCCGAGCGAGTTGGCCACGCCACGCAGCAGGTCCGGGTGGTGGCGGGCGAGGTTGGTCGCCGTCGGGCCGGGGATCACGGTGACCACGCGGATCGGGTCGCCTTCCAGCTCTCGGCGCAGCGAGGCGGTGATCGCGTTGACCGCCGTCTTGGTGGCCCCGTAGAAGCCTGGCGCCTCCAGTCGGCTGGCGCTGGAGGAGATGTTAACGATGTGTCCCTCAGCGCGGCAGGCCCGCATGGCGCGCACCGCCGCCTGCGACCCCACGGTCAGCGCGAGCACGTTGACCTCGAGCATCTCCCGCCATGTTTCCGGGTCGCCGTCGGCGAGTGAGCCGCGGAACGACACCCCGGCGTTGTTGACCATCACATCCAGCCGCCCCGTGTCAGTCATCGCCAGGTCGACCAGGCCCTGAACCGCGCCGGGACCTCGTAGCTCAGCCGCCACCGCGGTGGCCGCACCGCCGGCTGCGGTCACCGCCTCCACCGTGCCCGCGAGCGCGTCGGTCCGCCGCCCGGCCGCGAACACGTGTGCCCCGGCCTCGCCCAGGCGCAGCGCGACCGCCCGTCCGATCCCGCTGGAGGCCCCGGTAACCACAGCGGTCTTCCCGCTGAACGCTCCCACGCTGTACTCCTAGGACGATGACTAGCTGACTTGAAAGACGATCCTAGTCAGATGGTCGACGCCCCGCCACGGCCACGGGCGAACCGGGGCACTCACGCGCTCGCCTCCCGCCGGGCTCGAGGGCCTCTGCGCCGCGCCGGCCTAACCGCAAGGCCGTTCGGTTTGTGTGGGTGACGGTTGGTCAAGGACTGGCGGGGTCGGCGTGTCGGGCTGCATGAGGCAGCGGAGCCCCGGTAGGAGGACATGTCCGCCAAAGACGTGTCGTTGTCCCGGGAGCTCCGCTGTCCGCCGATTCTGTCATCACGCGTACTGTCCGTGTCGCTGGAGGCCGGTTCGCTCCGGGTCATCTGGGGGAGCTGACCCGGATTGTGCCGTTCGAGCTGGTCGACGCGGTTCTCACCGAGACCGGCACGGTGCAAAAGCGGGTTCGGGATGTGCCGGCCCGGGTCGGGGTGTACCTGCTGTTGGCGGGGGTGATGTTTCCCGAGTTGGGCTGGCCCAGGGTGTGGGGCCGGCTGGTCAGCGGCCTGTCCGGGCTGGCGGTGGCGCGGCCGTCGGCGTCGTCGATGGCCGCGTCGCGCCGGCGGCTCGGCGCGGCGCCGCTGCGCCGGCTGTTCGAGCTGGTGCGGG
>JAMFSN010000254.1 GCA_026225295.1 Frankia alni | reverse complement strand
GTCGTCGGCAACACGGGGTCGTCGGCAACACGGGGCCCGCCAACTGCGGCGTTGCGCCGTGGGCATAGGGCAGGCGCAGGTCGGCGGTTCGTGGTGAAGTAGGGCTCTCACCGACGTCCGTCGACGTCGCCGAATTGGTCGGTGCTCGGGACTAGTGTCGCCAGCAGGCGACGAAGGAGGACCCATGGCAACCAGGGACAGCGGCGACGGTCAGCAGCGCGCCACCCGCCGCAGCGAGGACGTCGACGAGGTCGAGGTCGAGGCGAAGGGTGAGTCCGAGGTCAAGGAGCGGCACGAGAAGCTCTCCGAAGACGTCGACTCCCTCCTCGACGAAATTGACGACGTACTAGAGGAGAACGCGGAGGAGTTCGTCAAAGGCTATGTACAAAAAGGGGGGGAGTGATCTTGGTCTCGGAAGGCTTCAAAGAATGTCGAGACTGCAAGATCAAGAAGCCTCTAGGGGATTTTCGCTCTCATTCTAGCACCGCCGACAGACGTTATCCGTACTGCATTCCCTGTCATCGTCAGAGAAACCGTGAACGCTATTATCGGCGGGTCGAGGGCGATCTCCGAGACCTCCGACGTACCAGGCCATCCAGCCCGCAGGTCGTCCGAGTGTGTCCGGATTGCGGCGAGCGCAAGCCGGCCGGTGAATTTGCCGCCAAGAAACGCTCCGCGGATGGTCTTCATACGTACTGCAAAAAGTGCAACACGGCGCGCGGTGTACGGAGCGCCACCCGGCTCTATGGCAGCACGCGCGGCTATCACCTCATGCGAAGATATGGCCTCACTGACGAAGAGGTCCGTGCACAGACCGCACTTCAGCGGGGGCTGTGTGCGATCTGCCGGGAGGCTCCGGCGGCGCATGTGGACCACGACCACACGTCCGGCCGGGCTCGTGGGATGTTGTGCTTCAACTGCAACGGTGGGCTGGGCCAGTTCTTCGATGATCCGGTCCGGCTCAGCCGGGCGATCGACTACCTGAAGGGGGCTAGGTGGAAGACCGAGCTGGAGGCTCCGGGCGTCTACCGGCTGTGTTCCTGACTCCCGGGACCTCGTCCTTCGCGGACTTCCTGGGCGCCAGCGCGCCGCATCTGCTGCCCGGCGGGCGGCCCACGCCGCCGGTCACCGAACTGTCCGGAATGCTCGGCGGGTCCGCGCCGACCGGCGTCGACGGGTTCGGTGGGGGAGGCGGCGCCGCGCTCCAGGCCCGGCACGGCACCACCATCGTCGCCGTCACGTTCGACGGTGGGGTGATCATGGCCGGCGACCGGCGGGCCACCATGGGCAGCATGATCGCCCAGCGTGACATCGAGAAGGTCTTCCCGGCCGACGAGTACTCCTGCGTCGGCATCGCCGGGACCGCCGGGATCGCCGTCGAGCTGGTCAAGCTGTTCCAGGTCGAGCTGGAGCACTACGAGAAGATCGAGGGCTCGACCCTCAGCCTGGACGCCAAGGCCAACCGGCTGGCCGCCATGATCAAGGCCAACCTCGGGCTGGCCATGCAGGGGCTGGCCGTCGTGCCGATGTTCGCCGGCTTCGACCCGGAGGCCCACGAGGGGCGGATCTTCTCCTACGACGTCACCGGCGGTCGGTACGAGGAGCACAGCTTCTACTCGGTCGGTTCCGGCTCGGTGTTCGCCCGGGGGGCGCTCAAGAAGCTCGTCGGCGCCCAGATGACCCGCGAGCGGGCGGTCAGGGTGGTCGTCGAGGCGTTGTACGACGCGGCCGACGACGACTCGGCGACCGGTGGTCCGGACCTGGCCCGCAAGATCTACCCGGTGGTGGCGGTGGTCACCGAATCGGGGTACGAGCGGGCTCCGGACGACGAGGTCGGTACGGTCGTCGACGCCATCGTCGCGGACCGCATGACCAACCCTGGAGGCTGACGTGACCCTGCCGATGGGGTATCCCAGCCCCGACCAGCTCTTCCGCGAGAAATCCGAGTACGCCCGCAAGGGCATCGCCCGGGGCCGCAGCGTCGTCGTGCAGAGCTACACCGACGGCCTGCTGTTCGTCGCGGAGAACCCGTCGACCACCCTGCACAAGATCAGCGAGATCTACGACCGCATCGCGTTCGCCGCGGTCGGCAAGTACAACGAGTTCGAGAACCTGCGGGTCGCCGGCGTCCGGCTGATGGACCAGCGCGGCTACATGTACGACCGGCGCGACGTCACCGGCCGGGCCCTGGCCAACGCCTACGCCCAGACCCTGGGGGCGATCTTCACCGACAGCATCAAGCCGTACGAGGTCGAGATCGTCGTCGGCGAGGTCGGCGAGACCCCGGCCGACGACCAGATCTACCGCCTCACCTACGACGGTTCGATCGGCGACGAGCGGGGTTTCGTCGCCATCGGTGGCCAGTCCGAGCAGGTCTCGGCCTACCTGCGCGAGCACCAGACGGACGCGCCGGGGCTGGCCGACGCCCTGCGGGTCGTGGTCTCGTCGCTGGTGGCCGGCACGTCGCCGGCGCCCGGTGGTTCGGGTCTCGGCTCGGGCGGCCTCGGTTCGTCCGGTGGGGGCGCCCAGGCGGCCCAGAACGGTGGCGTCCCGCGGACGCTGACGGCGTCCACCCTCGAGGTGGCCGTGCTCGACCGCACGCGCTCCCGGCGCCTGTTCAAGCGGATCACCGGGCCGCAGCTCGACGCGCTGCTGGCCCCCGGCGCGGAGACGCCCAGCACGGACAGCTAGATCCGTGGCCCGACCCGGCGGTCCGCCGCCGGGTCGGGCTCCCGCGCCCAGCGGGTCGGGTTACTTGGGCCGTGGCAGGTGGGCCAGGGCGCGGTTCCAGGCGTCGGTGGCCGCTTCCTCGCGGTACACGGCCGGACGGTCGTCGCTGTGGAACGCGTGGCCGGCGTCGGGGTAGCTGATCAGCTCGGTCGGGACGGCCGCGGTGGCCGCCGCCGACCGCAGCGCCGTGATCTCGTCCAGGCTGATCAGCGGGTCCTGCTCGCCGTAGAGGCCCAGCCAGGGCGTGGTCAGCTTCGGGGCCAACTCCAGCAGCCGCCGCACGCCGTCCCAGGTCGCCTGGAAGACCCCGCCGCCGTAGAACGAGACCGCGCCGCCCAGGACGTGCCGGGTGGCGGTGTACAGCGCGATGGTCCCGCCCGCGCAGAAGCCCAGCACCGCGGTCCGCCCGGGCAGCAGGCCCTGCGCCCCCAGGTAGGCCAGGGAGGCGTCGACGTCGTCGGCGATGCCCTCGCCGGACAGCCGGTACATCTGGTCGAGCGACCCGGCCCAGTTGTCGGTCGGGTCGACCTCGGCGATCCCGTCCCGGTGGTACAGGTGCGGCGCCACGGCCCGCCAGCCGCCGTCGGCGAGCCGCTCGAGCACCGACCGCAGATACGGCGTGATGCCGCGGGCGTCCGGAATCACGATCACGCCGCCGAGGGGCGCGCCGGACGGGCTCGCCTCGGTGGCCGGTACGGCCGGCGCCCCGGGTCGGGCCGGGGCAAGGGTGATCGTTCTCGTGGTCACGTCGTCATCATCCCGCCTACCGTCCGGCCCCCGATGCGACGGTCATGGTCATCGGGCCGGAGTCGGGGTCAACCCCGGCGAATTCGCAACGCGGACACCCGGTCTGGGTGGTCCGCCATCGTGGCCGGGTCGGCCGGCATAGGGTCCCTCCTATGGACCGGCGCATCTTCGGGCTCGAGAACGAGTACGGGGTCACCTGCGTGTTTCGCGGCCAGCGGCGGCTGTCGCCCGACGAGGTGGCCCGCTACCTGTTCCGTCGGGTCGTCTCCTGGGGTCGCAGCAGCAACGTCTTTCTCAAGAACGGCGCCCGCCTCTACCTCGACGTGGGCAGCCACCCCGAGTACGCGACCCCCGAATGCGACTCGGTGCCCGACCTGGTCACACACGACAAGGCCGGCGAGCGCATCCTCGAAGGCCTGCTCGTCGAGGCCGAGCGGCGGCTGCGCGAAGAAGGCATTGCCGGGGACATCCACCTGTTCAAGAACAACACCGACTCGGCCGGCAACAGCTACGGCTGCCACGAGAACTACCTGGTCGGGCGGCACGGCGAGTTCAGCCGCCTGGCCGACGTCCTGGTCCCGTTCCTCGTCTCCCGCCAGATCCTGTGCGGAGCCGGCAAGGTGCTGCAGACGCCGCGCGGGGCGGTCTACTGCGTGTCCCAGCGGGCCGAGCACATCTGGGAGTCGGTGTCGTCGGCGACCACCCGGTCCCGCCCGATCATCAACACCCGGGACGAGCCGCACGCCGACGCCGAGCGTTTCCGCCGGCTGCACGTCATCGTCGGCGACTCGAACATGAGCGAGACCACGACGCTGCTCAAGCTGGGTTCGACCGACCTCGTGCTGCGGATGATCGAGGCCGGCGTCGTCATGCGGGACATGTCGCTGGAGAACCCGATCCGGGCGATCCGTGAGGTCAGTCACGACATGACCTGCCAGCGCAAGATCAAGCTGGCCAACGGCCGGGAGGCCAGCGCGCTGGAGATCCAGCGTGAGTACTACTCGAAGGCGGTCGACTTCGTCGATCGCCGGGGCGGCGACGCGGTCACCAAGCGGGTGCTCGATCTGTGGGGCCGGACGCTGTTCGCCATCGAGTCCGAGGATCTGGAGCTGGTCGCCCGCGAGATCGACTGGGTGACCAAGTATGTCCTCATCGACCGGTTCAGACGCAAGCACGGGTTGTCGCTCGCGTCCCCGCGGGTCGCCGAGCTGGACCTGAAGTACCACGACATCCACCGCCAGCGGGGCCTGTACTACCGGATGGAGAAGGCCGGTCTGGTCGAGCGGGTCTGCCGCGACCTGGACATCTTCGAGGCCAAGTCGGTACCGCCGCAGACCACCCGGGCCCGCCTGCGGGGCGAGTTCATCAAGCGGGCCCAGGAGAAGCGCCGCGACTTCACGGTCGACTGGGTACACCTGAAGCTTAATGATCAAGCTCAGCGTACGGTGCTGTGCAAGGATCCCTTCCGTTCCGTCGATGACCGTGTCGACAAGCTCATCGCCAGCATGTGAGGACCCCGACCACTGTGCGTCGCCCGGAAACGCTTCTCCGATTCCTGCCCGTCCGCCACCTGGCGCTGACCGCCGCGCTCGGCGCGCTGCTGGTGGCGCCGGCCCTGGCCGCCTGCAGCAGTTCCACCGGCCCGGACGGGACCAAGGCCGCGCCGGCCCCGGTCGAGGACACCGCGAGCCCCGACGGGGCCGGGACGGTGGCCCTGCCGACCGTCGCCAACGCCAAGGATCTCAAGGTCAAGCCGGTGCCGGCGGCCGGGAAGGGCACCCCGCCGACCAAGCTGGAGACCTCCGACCTGGTGGTCGGCTCGGGAGCGGTGGCGACCGATGCCAGTTCGGTGACCGTCCAGTACGTCGGCGTCCTGTGGACGACCGGCAAGCAGTTCGACGCCAGCTGGGACCGGGGCCAGGCGGCCACGTTCTCCCTTGACCAGGTCATCACCGGGTTCAAGGACGGCATAGTCGGCATGAAGGTCGGCGGCCGGCGCGAGATCGTCATCCCGCCGAGCCTCGGCTACGGCAGCCAGGCGGCCGACCCGATCCCCGCCAACTCCACCCTCGTCTTCGTGGTCGACCTGCAGAAGGTCTAGCCCGCGGGGCCGGCCTAAAAGGGCGGCCGGCGGGTCAGGGGGTGTCCGGTGCGTCCCTGCGGGGGGTGTCGGGCTAGCCTGGTGAGGCTATGGCCCGCCGGAGGATCGAGCGCCTGCTCAACTTGCAGATGTGCCTGATGGCCACGTCTCGCTTCCTCAGCGTGGAAGAAATCGGCCGGCTCGTCGACGGCTACGACCCGAGCGACGATCCGGACGCCGACGCGGCCTTCCGGCGGATGTTCGAGCGGGACAAGGAAGAGCTGCGCGACCTGGGCATTCCGCTCGAGGTGGGTAGCAACTCGGCCTTCGAGCCCGAGGCCGGCTACCGGATCCGGCGGGGCGACTACGAGCTGCCCGACATCGCGTTGGACCCGGACGAGGCGGCCGCGCTCAGTGTCGCCGCCCAACTGTGGACGAGTAACCGGTTCGCGACCGCCAGTGCCACCGCGCTGCGCAAGCTGGCCGCCGGCGGGGCGGAGATCCGGCCGGTCCCGACCGGTTTCGAGCCCCGGGTCGACGCGACCGAGCCAGCCTTCCTGCCCTGCCTGGAGGCGGTCCGCAGCCGGCGCGCGGTCCGGTTTCCGTACCGTAAGGTCGAGCAGGACGGCGCGACCGAGCGACACGTGCAGCCGTGGGGCGTGGTCTCGTGGCGGGGACGCTGGTACCTGGTCGGCCACGACCTCGACCGGGGCGCCGCGCGCTGCTTCCGGCTGTCCCGGATCCCTGGCAAGGTCGTCGCCTTCGGTCCGGTCGCGGCCTTCACCGTGCCGGGCGGGGTCGACCTGCGATCGATGGTCGCCTCGACCGAACCGCCGGCCCGGGCCACGACCGCGCGGCTGCTGGTCCGCCCGGACAGTGGGCACACCCTGCGGCGGGCCGCGCTGCGGTCCGCACGGCCGGCCGACGACGAGCCCGGATCGACCGACCCGACCGGCCGGACGGACCGGTCTGAGCCGATCCGTCCGGCCGGTCCGGAGCCGGCCGGTCCGGTCGGCGACCTCCTGGAGATCGGCTACAACGACCTCGACCGGCTCGCCCGGTGGATCGTCGGTCACGGCCCGGACGTGGTCGTCATCGATCCGCCCGAGCTGCGCGACGAGGTCATCCGCCGGTTGAAGGCGACCGCCGCCGCCCATCCGGCGACCGGACCCGAGGGTCGGCCGGGTACCGGGTACCCGGTGGAGATCGGCGCGTGACGACCGCGACCGAGCGGCTCACCCGACTGCTCGCGCTGGTCCCGTGGCTGCGGGCCCGTCCCGGGGTCTATGTCGCCGACGCGGCGCGGGAGTTCGGGATCACCGAGCGGCAGTTGCGCGAGGACCTCGAACTGCTCTGGGTCTGTGGCCTGCCGGGCGGGTCGCCCGGCGACCTGATCGACATCAGCTACGAGGGTGACCAGGTCACCGTCGTCGATCCGCAGACCCTGGAGCGGCCGCTGCGGCTGACCGCCGACGAGGCGATGACCCTGGTCGTCGCGGCCAAGGCCCTCGCCCACGTGCGCAGCAGCACTGAACGCGACGCGCTCGACCGGGCTCGCCACAAGCTCGAGGCGGCCGTGGCGGTGCCGCTCGGCGGGGTCGAGGTGGCCCTCGACCGGCCGGTCGACGACGCGGTGCTCACCGACCTGCGCGCCGCGATCACCGGGTCGCGGCGGGTCCACCTGCGGTACGTCGTGTGGGGGCGCGACGAACTGACCGAGCGGGACGTCGATCCGATGCGGGTGCTCTACCAGGACGGCCGGTGGTATCTGGAGGGGTGGTGCCACAGCGCGGCCGGGATGCGGATGTTCCGGGTCGACCGGATCACCGGCCTGCGGGTACTCGACGTGCCGGCCGCCCCACCCCCGGACGCCGTCCCCCGCGACACCACGGGGGGCGTCTACCGCCCGTCACCGTCGGACGTCCGCGTCGTGCTGGCGCTGAGCGCCGCGGCCCGCTGGGTGACCGACTACTACCCGGCCGAGTCCGTGGCCCCCGGCGAGGACGGCGGCCTGCTGCTCACCGTCCGGGCCGCCGACCCGTCCTGGGTGCGCCGGCTGGTGCTGGGCCTGGGCGGCCACGCCCGGATCGTCGAACCGCCCGAACTCGTCGAAGAGGTGCACGGCGCGGCGATCCAGGCCCTCGCCGCCTACGAATCCCCGCTGTAGTCGCGGGCGTGACCAGCGTCGTGCGGAGACGGGCGGTCACATCGTCGGGAGGTCGGGCGTGAGGGCGACGAAGCTGGCGCCGGTCGGGGCCGTAGGGTTTCCTTCGTGATCTGGCTTCTGGACGTGGCCCTGGTGGTCGTCACGATGGTCCTACTCGGGTGTATCGGCCTGGCGGCCTGGCGGAAAGCCCGCGGAGTCCTGCGGTCCGCCGCTGACCTGCGGTTGCGGGTCGAGGCGCTCAGCGCCCAGGCGACCGACCTCGGGGCCCGGCTCGACGCTGCCGACGTCGACGCACGGTTGTCCGACTCCCGCGCAGGGTGAAAAGTACGTTGTTGTCCTTGTGTGACGTCACGCGGCTGCAATCCTGAGGTTGTTTCGGCCGACCAGGCTGAGCGACGTAGCATCGAACTGCCCGGCCGGTCGGCCGGGCCCCACCCACCGGAGGGCAACAAAGATGCCGGACCTGGGCGTACCTGAGCTCCTGATCATCGCTTTCATCGTCGTGCTGCTGTTCGGCTCGAAGAAGCTGCCGGACGCGGCCCGCTCCGTCGGTCGCTCGATGCGGATCTTCAAGGCTGAGACCAAGGGCCTGCGGGAGGACGACGCCCCGTCGACCCCGCAGATCGCCAACAGCCAGCCGAGCGCGACTCCTGCCCCCAGCGCGCCGCCGGTGGCGACCACCGCGCCGCCCACCACCGAGGTGCACGCGGCCCCCGCAGCCGACGCCGAGCGTCGCTGACCGGCCCGGATCCTTCCGGTAACGAGTAGAGGCCCCCGATGCCCGCCGTACGCCTGCCGTCGCCGCGGGGCGCTGTTTCGGCTGTCCAGAACCGTCGCACCCGCACGGTTGAGGACAGTCGGATGTCGCTCACCGACCACCTGACCGAGCTGCGGAGCCGGCTGGGCAAGGCGCTGATCGCGTTGGCGATCGCCTCGGCGATCTGCTTCTACTTCGAGCCGCACATCTTCAACTTCCTCAAGGAGCCGTACTGCCGGCTGCCGGCCAAGCACCGCGCGCCGACCAGCAACGGCCGCTGCCAGCTCTACTTCTTCGGCATCACCGACGCGTTCTTCCTCCGGTTCAAGATCTCGATGATCGCCGGGGCGGTGCTGTCGGCGCCGGTCTGGCTCTACCAGCTGTGGTCCTTCATCACCCCCGGGCTGCACCGGCACGAACGGCGCTGGGCTCTGACCTTCGTGCTGTCCTCGCTCGTGCTGTTCGCGGCGGGCGGGTTCTTCGCCTACCTGACCCTGGAGAAGGGTCTCCAGCTGCTGCTCGGGTTCGGCGGCAACGGTCTGGTCAGCATCCTGGACGGGACCCGGTACCTCAGCTACGTGATCGCCATGCTGATGATCTTCGGGTTGTCGTTCGAGCTGCCGCTGCTGGTGATGATGCTGAACCTGGCCGGGGTGGTCAGCACGACCAAGCTGCGGGCCTGGCGCCGGATGGAGATCTTCCTGGTCTTCGTGTTCGCCGCGGTCATCACCCCGAGCCAGGATCCGTTCACACTGTGTGCGCTGGCCGTGCCCATGTGTGTGCTGTACGAGGTCGCGATCGTCGCCGGGCGGATCAACGACCGCCGCAAGGCCCGCCGGGAACGCGATGCGCCGTACACCGACCTGGACGACGACGAGACGTCCCGGCTCGATCTGGACGACCACGCCGACGGTTTCGACGAGGCGGCGGCGATGGGGGACGGGGCCGCGGCCGGGCTCCCGGTGGACGAGCAGCCGTCCTACGCGGACACCACCTGATCCGCCCGGCCTGCTGGTCGGCGACGGTGACGGCCGGCCTGGTACCGGGTCTGAGCCGGGTCGGTCTCCCGTAGGCTGAGGATGTGCCCACTGTGCCGGTGACGGCCCTGGAGACATTTTCGGCCGATTACCCCTTCGGCCTCGACCCGTTCCAGCGCGAGGCGTGCGCCGCGCTCGAAGCCGGGCTCGGCGTTCTGGTCGCCGCCCCGACCGGAGCCGGCAAGACCGTGGTCGGCGAGTTCGCCGTCCATCTGGCCCTCGCCGGTGGCCGGCGCTGCTTCTACACCACCCCGATCAAGGCGTTGTCGAACCAGAAGTACAGCGACCTCGTCACCCGGTACGGACCGGGCCAGGTCGGACTGCTGACCGGCGACACGAACCGCAACGGTGACGCTCCGGTGGTCGTGATGACCACCGAGGTCCTGCGCAACATGATCTACGCCGGCTCGTCCGGCCTCGAACACCTCGACTACGTGGTGATGGACGAGGTCCACTACCTGGCCGACCGGGAGCGGGGCGCGGTCTGGGAAGAGATCATCATCCATCTGCCCCAGCACGTGCGGGTGGTGTCGCTGTCGGCGACGGTCAGCAACGCCGAGGAGTTCGCCGACTGGCTGGTGACGGTCCGCGGCGAGACCCGGGTGATCGTCGAGGAACACCGCCCGGTGCCGCTGTGGCAGCACGTCCTGGTCGACCGGGATCTCTACGACCTGTTCGTCGAACCGGGCGGGGCGCCCGGACCGGGATCTCGGGACGAGCGGGGATCTCGGGACGACGCGCGCGGCTCGAACGGGAGCCCGTCGGGTCCGGGCGCCCCGGGTGGGAAGACCCGCCGGCCGCGGGTCAATCCCGAGCTGACCCGGATCGCCCGCGAGCAGGCCGCCCCCCGCGACCGGCGGCGCCCCGGCGCGGGTCGCCCCCGCCGACGGATCTGGGTGCCGGGCCGGCCCGACGTCGTCGCCCGGCTCGACCGGGAGGGCCTGCTCCCGGCGATCACCTTTGTGTTCTCGCGGGCCGGCTGCGACGCGGCGGTCGGGGCCTGCCTGCGGGCCGGCCTGCGGCTCACCACGCCGGAGCAGCGGGACGTCATCCGCGCCCACGTCGAGGCCCGGACCCGGGAGATCCCCGACGCCGACCGCCGGGTGCTGGGGTACTGGGAATGGTTGGAGGGCCTGGAGCGCGGCATCGCCGCCCACCACGCCGGCATGCTGCCGACCTTCAAGGAGGTCGTCGAGGAGCTCTTCGTCCGGGGACTGGTCCGGGCCGTGTTCGCCACCGAGACGCTGGCGCTGGGCATCAACATGCCGGCCCGCACGGTCGTGCTGGAGAAGCTGACCAAGTGGAACGGCGAGACCCACGCCGATGTCACCCCCGGGGAGTACACGCAGCTCACCGGGCGGGCCGGTCGCCGGGGGATCGACGTCGAAGGGCACGCGGTCGTCCTGTGGCAGTCCGGGCTCGACCCGGAGGCGCTGGCCGGACTGGCCTCGACGCGGACCTATCCGCTGCGGTCGTCGTTCCGGCCCTCGTACAACATGGCGGTGAACCTGGTCGGCCGGCTCGGCCGGGAACAGGCCCGCACGGTCCTGGAGTCGTCGTTCGCCCAGTTCCAGGCGGACCGGTCGGTGGTCGGCCTGGCCCGCTCGATCCGCCGCAACACCGAGGCCC
Source organism: Frankia alni (assembly GCA_026225295.1). GTDB lineage: Bacteria > Actinomycetota > Actinomycetes > Frankiales > Frankiaceae > JAMFSN01. Next base: position 14,320 of record JAMFSN010000254.1, on the reverse strand, counting down.
TGGACGGCTACCGGGCCTCGATGACCTGCGAACACGGGTCGGTCGCGGAGTACGACGGGCTGCGCCGGGGCATCCGGGAACGCGAGCAGGCCCTGTCCCGGGAAGGCAACGCCCGGCGCCGGGCCGACGCGTCGGCGTCGCTGAACCGGTTGCGGCCCGGTGACGTGGTGCGGGTCCCGGCCGGCCGCCGGTCGGGGCTCGCGGTGATTCTTGAGAACGGCGGCTCCTCGGCGGGCGACAGCTGGCGGACCGGCCAGGTCGACACCGGCCCCCGGCCGCTCGTGCTGACCGAGGACCGGCAGGTCAAGCGGCTGTCGCTGGTGGATTTCCCGACCGCCGTCGAACCGTTGGGCCGGGTCCGGGTCCCGAAGGGGTTCAACGCCCGGTCCCCGCAGGCCCGCCGGGATCTGGCCGCCAGCCTGCGGTCGGTCGCCCCGCCGGCCCCGCCCGGCAAGCGGGCCCGGGAGCGGGCCGCGGCCGCCGACGACGTCGAACTGAACCGGCTGCGGCGGGCGCTGCGGGCCCACCCGGTGCACGGCTGCGCCGAGCGGGACGACCATCTGCGGTGGGCCGAACGCTACGCGAAGCTCGAACGCGACACCGAGGCTCTGCGGGACCGCGTCGAGGGCCGCACGAACACGGTCGCGAAGACGTTCGACCGGGTCTGCGGCGTGCTCGACGACCTCGGCTATCTGCGGGGGGACGAGGTGACCGGCCCCGGCCGGGCGTTGACCCGCGTCTACACCGAGGCCGATCTGCTGGTCGCCGAATGCCTGCGGTCCGGGATCTGGGACGACCTGGACCCGGCGGTGCTGGCCGCCGCGGTATCGGCCCTGGTCTACGAGCCGCGTGGCGACGACGTGATCGAGCCGCGGATCCCGGCCGCAATCGGGCTAAGCGAGGCGCTGACCGAGATGACCCGGACCTGGGAGCGGCTGTCCCAGGTCGAGAGCCGGCACCGGTTGTCGTTCCTGGGGCCACCGGAACGCGGCTTCGTCGAGGCGACGTACCACTGGGCGTCGGGCCGGTCGCTGACCGAGGTCCTGGGCGACGGGGCCGAGCAGATGACGGCCGGCGACTTCGTCCGCTGGACCCGGCGACTGATCGACCTGCTCGACCAGATCGCCGATGTCGCGCCGGAAGGCTCCCCGGTGCGGTCGGCGGCGCGGCGCGCGCTGGGTGACGTCCGCCGGGGCGTCATTGCTTACTCGATCACCGTGTAGGGCTCTTCACCGGCCGGCGGCCACGCGGTGAGCGGGCGTTCGTCCGGCCTGCGCACGCTGACATCCGAAACCAGTGCGCGTGTTTAACCGCCGATTTTCTGGCTCGGCGCTATTTATGCTGGCGGATGGCTTGTTCGGGTTGCGCACAGCCGTCCGAGGCCAGTACCCCGGGCATCTATTCCGAACGATCGCCGGCCCCTTCCTTAAGCCCCGTCGGGTTGATAGGGTTTATTTATCGACATGCGGTTCTGCGCGGCCTCCCCCCGAAGGATCCCTACCTTTACTCGGTGGCAGTTGATTCTTCACGCAAGTACCCCGGACAAGGTCTGAGGGATGGTCTCGAATATGTCCTTTTTGAAAGGAGCATGTAATTTTGCGCTGCCCACGACGAACCTGATCAGCCGTGGTTAAGATGTAATTCGGCGTGGGAGCCGAGGGTTGCCGCTCGGGGGGAAACATTGACGACCTATGATAACGGCCTGGCGCTTGTGACTGGAGCGGCTGGGGGGATCGGTGCGGCCATTGCTGCCCAGTTGACCGAACAGTCTTACCGGGTGGCGGCGGTCGACCGTAAAATGCTCGACGCGCCGCCGGCCGGCGTTTACGGCTATGTCGCCGACCTCGCCGAGCCCGACGCCCCCGCCAAGGTGATGTTCGACGTTTGTCGCGATCTCGGGGTTCCGACGGTCCTGGTGAATGCGGCGGGCGTGTACCGGGCGATCGACCTGCTCGAGACCGATGTCGCCTACGCCGACGAGGTGTACGCGGTCAACGTGCGCGCGCCGATGTTGCTCATCAAGGAACTCATCGCGCGCCACGCCCCCGCGGGCACGGCGGCTCGGGTCGTCAACGTCGCCTCGGTGAGCGGGCAGATCGGCAGCCCGGACGCGGCCTACGGGGCGTCCAAGGGCGCTCTCATCGCGCTCACCCGGAGCCTGGGGCGCGCTTTCGCCGGCGCCGGCATTCGCGTCAACGCCGTGGCCCCGGGGATCGTCGACACGGACATGGCGCGCCGTATCCCGGCCGATCGCCTGGCCAGCTATCTGGGAGAGATCCCGCTCGGGCGCATGGCCTCGGCCCGGGAAGTCGCCGACGCGGTGCTCTTCCTCCTGTCCGACCAGGCCAGCTACCTGATCGGCACAGTCGTCGACGTCAACGGGGGAATGGCCTAGGCGACACTCCCGGCCGACCCGTCACGGCGTCGGCTCCCGCTCTATCGGACGCACGGCCACGCGGCCGTGGTACGTCCGGCGCCGCCGGCGTCGGCGCGGCCTGTCTTTATATCCGGTTCGCAAAGGAAGGGCCTGCTGTGTGGTTGCCTACCGCACCCAAGTACCGCGCATTCGTCGAAGAGTACTTTGATCTGCACGACCGTTATGTAGCGGGCCGCCTGCCCGAACAGGAACTACAGGAATGGGCTCAGACCCAGCTGCGCAAGGTCGTCGCGTTGACCCAGAGCAGTTCGCCTTTCTATCGGGAGCAACTGGCCGGGATTGACGCCGAGACGCTCCGACTCGACCAGCTGACGGAGCTGCCCTTCACTACGAAGGACGACCTTCGTCGCGAAATGATGGGCATGCTCAGCCGGGACCTCGACGAAGCGTGTTTCCTCTACGAGACCACGGGGACGACGGGCCGGGCGACCCCGTGCCCGCGCGACGCGCGGGAGGTGATGGCGAGCAACGCGCACGTCACCGAGTCCTGGCGCAATATATTCGCCAAGCATTTTCCCGAGCGAACGCCCCGAGTCGGGATCATGGGCCCGACCGAGGTGCATTCCCTGGGCGACACTCTCGGCGATGTCGCCCGCAACCTGGACTCGATGGTCGCGAAGATCTGGCCCTACTCACCGGTCATCGGCTTCCGCAAGGCGCTGGAACTGATGCACCAACTGCGGTTGGACGTCATCTTCTGCACACCCAACGTCGCCCTGTCCCTCGCCAAGGCGGCCCAGTTCTATGGATACGACCGGCGCGCGGATTTCGCGGCCCGGGTGTGGCTCGTAACGGGTGAGCTGTGCACGCCGGCGCTGGCCCACCAGATCGACCAGGCGTGGCAGGCCCACACGTACAACGCGCTCTATGGCGCCCAGGAGAGCCTGGTCATCGCCTCGGCCTGCGCCAACGGGCGCATGCACCTGGCCGCGCCGAACTACGTGGCCGAGCTGATCGACCCGGAGACGACCGAGAACGTCGGGCCCTACGGGCGAGGTGAGCTGGTCGTGACGATGCTGATCGAGGGCTCGAAGCCGCTCATCCGCTACCGGACCGGGGACTACGTCCACATCGAGCCCAACGGCTGCGGCTGCGGCATCAGCGGTCCGCTCATTCGGATCACCGGGCGCACCCTGGACCGGCTCGAGCTCGCCGGCCGGGGCTTCCGCGCCTGGGAGATCGAGGAAGCGGTCCTGACCGGCGTCGATGCCTGCCTCGGCTACCAGGTGGAGATCGGGTCGGACGACGCCGGCGACGACGTCGCGCGAGTCCGGCTTGACGTCTTCGCGCGCCCGGGCGAAGACGAGCGACGGTCGCACGGCACCCGGATCTCCGCCCGGCTGGGCGTGCCGGTCACCGTCGACTACGTCGACGAGCTCGACCCGGTGACGACGACCGGGGCCTTCGTGAGCTGGAAGGCGGCCCGGATCAAGGACACCCGCCGGGAGCGCGACCCCGAGACCGAAGCGGCGGTCGCCCTGGCTGGCCGACGTGGGTACCGATCGTGACGGCGCCCGGCGAGATGGCCACGGACGAGATGACCCAGGGCACGTTGGCCACCGACGGCGGGGCGCCCTCGGACCGCGGGGCGGCCTCGATCCTCTGGGAGCGGGGCGTGTCCGGCGAGGGCCTGTTCGGCACGGGTCGGACGGTTCCGGTCGCCACGCTCGGGCCGGTGGGGACCTCGGCGATGGTCGCGCTGGCCTGGTTGGCCGAACGGGTCCTGACCGATCAGCACACGGTGATCGACCCGCGGGCCTACCCCACCTTCGACGCGCTTCTCGATGCCGTGACCGGGGGCACGCAGCGGCTCGTCCTGATACCGAGCGCCGCCGAGTGCGCGACCCGGTTTTTCTGGTCGCCCCACCTGCGCCTGCTGGCCTCATTCAGCTGGCCCACCCCTCGCTACGGCCTGGCCGTCCGCCCGGATGGCCCGGCGCCGGCCGGTGCCACCCTGCGGGTGTCGTCTCTGAGCGAGACGCGGGACCTCCTAGAGCTGTTGCCCCGGGGACGGCAGATCGCGGGGTCCGACTCGGGGGGTGGGCCAGAGGCCGGCCCGGCGATCGAATGGGTGGCCGCTTCGTCGACCTACGACGCCGCTCAACTCGCCGCGCGGGGGGCCGCGGATGTCGCGGTGACGAACGAGCTCGGCCGGGCGGCCGGCGGACTGCGTTTCGTCGCGAGCCGGCCCGGCGTAGCCATGATCTGGCATTTGTTCGGGCGGCGCCCGGAGCGCGATGACGCACCGGGCGATGGGACGGACCACGGCTTCGACCGGAGTCGCGCGCCGTGGCCGTCCCCCGTCACCCCACCAGTCCGGCGAGGAGAGGCGTGACATGACTGGCGACCACCGCATCCTGCTGCACGGTGTGACTCTGCAGGAGGGGATGGGGACGCCGTCGCGGCCCGGCCAGTCCCTCCTGATCGCCGGCGAGCGGATCGAGGCGATCCTGCCCCAAGGTTCGGCGCCACACGACGGGGATTTCGTGCGCTGGGAGCTGCCCGGCACAACCGTCATGCCGGGGATGACCCTCGGCCACACTCACATCGCCTACGTCAACGTGACCAACACCCGGGAGACGTTGTTCGCGTTCACCGTTCCGGAACTCACCCTGCACGCGGCCCGGCACGCCCGGGGACTCCTCGAAGCCGGCTACACCGCGTTCGTCGGCGCCGGCTCGGTGGCCGGCATCGACATGGCGCTGAAGAACGCGATCGAGGCCGGGGCGGTCCCGGGTCCGCGAGTCACCGCCTGCAGCCGCGACCTGATGGTCTCCGGGCCGCCCGACCGCCGGACGCCCGGCCTGGCCGACCGGATCCCCCGCGAACTCATGCCCGTGGTGGACGCCATCGATGACCTGGTGGCGTTCACCAACGAGGAGATCGACCAGGGCGCCGAGATCGTCAAGGTCTTCTCTTCGGGCGACGACACGTTTCCCAACGCGCGCTCCGAGGAGCTGTTGTTCAGCCTCGACGAGCTGCGCACGGTCACGCGCATCGCGCACGATCGCGGCGCCCGCGTGCGGGCCCACTCGCGCGGTCTGGCCGGGATCCGCAACGCGCTGGCGGCCGGGGTCGACGTCATCGATCACGCCAGCTACGCCGACGACGAGGCGCTCAAGCGGATCGCCGATCACGGCGTCTTCGTGGTGCCGAGCCTCTACCAGCCGAAGCAACTGTTGGCGACCGGGCTCGAGCACGGCAAGTCCGTCGACTACCTGGACGGCCTCGCCTTCACCAAGGAGATCGAGAACACCCTGGCCTTCCTGCCCCGCGCGGAGAAACTGGGCCTGCGCATCGTCCCGGGCGACGACTTCGGCTTCGCCTGGACCCCGCACGGCACCTACGCCGAGGAGCTCATCACCTACGTCGAGACGGTCGGCGTCAGCGCTCCCACGGTGCTGCGCTGGGCCTGCGCGAACGGCGCGGCGCTGGCCGGGCGGGGTGAGGACGCCGGGGTGCTCGCCCCCGGCCGGCTGGCCGATCTCGCCGTCTGGTCCCGCGACCCCGCCGCCGACATCACGGCGCTGCGCGACCGGGCGGCGCTGCGCTCAGTGTTGATCGGCGGCCGGCCCGTCGCGGGGCCCGAAGCGCCGCCCGCGCCCATCCGCTCAGCCCCGCCGCGCCTGGCCGCGGCCGTCGGCTGAGCGCACCGGGCGCCACCTTCCGCAGACCTAGGGGAATCCATGCGCTTCGCCTTCATCTCCGGCTCGGAGCGAGCCGGTGGAAACACCGACCTGGTGGTCAACTACGCCGTCGAGATGGTGGAACGCCTCGGTGGGGTGGCCGACGTCATCACCCTGCGCGACTATCGGATCAGCCCGTGCGGCCCGTGCGGCGACTGCAACATCCGGACCGTCCCGTGTGGGTTGGACGACGACGCCGCGGCTCTGGTCGCCCGGATGGTTCGGGCCGACGCCCTGATCTACGCGGCACCCGTGCACGGCTTCGGTCTCGCCCACCTCATGCAGATCTTCTTGGAGCGGGCGGGTGTCGGGTACCTGCGCTTCGACCGGCCGCTCGCCAACAAGTTGGGCGGCGTCGTCGTCACCGGCCGCCGGTACAGCCACGCGCACGTTCACGCGCAGGTCATCAACAACCTGTTGCTCAACCGGACGATTCTCGTCGGCAGCGGCTATCCGGTGACCTTCACCGGGGGCGCCCCCGGTGACGCGCTGCGCGACGACGAGGGCCTGGAGTCCCTCTGCGCGATGATCGAGCGAATGGTGGCGTTCGTCGGGCTGCTGGCGGCGAACCGCGCGGCCGGCCTGGAGACCCTCCCGACGCCCTCGGCCCGCAACGAGCGCGAGGCTTCCCTTCTCGGTCAGGCCATTGCGCCGCCCAGCACCTCAGCACCCTCCGCACCTTCAGCACCTCAGCAGCGCTAGACCACCGGCCCCGCCGGGTGGTGAGCGACGCCCCGACCTCGATTCCCCTCACGCTTGGAGACACCCCGTGCGGCTGCGCCTCGCCGTTCTCGCGCTCGGCATGTTCGTCATCGGTACCGACAACTTCGTCTTCGCCGGGATCCTCGGCGCCGTGGCGAAAGACTTCGACATCTCCACGAGCGCCGCGGGCCAGTTGGTCACCGTCTTCTCGCTGGCCTTCGCGATCTTCTCACCGGTTCTGGCCACCGTGACCGCGCGCTGGCCGCGCAAGCGCGTCCTGCTCAGCGCCCTGTTGGTCTTCTCCCTCGGCAACGTGGCGACGGCCCTGGCCCCGAACTATCCGGTGCTGCTTCTCACCCGGGTGGTGGCGGCGGCCGGCGCGGCCCTTTACACCCCCACCGCGGCGGCGTCGGCGGCGATGCTGGTGCCGGCCGAGCAGCGCGGCCGGGCGCTGTCAGTGGTCTCCGGTGGGCTCGCGGCCGCCGCCATTCTGGGCGTGCCCGCCGGCACGTGGCTCGCCGGCGAGAGCGCCTGGCAATGGGTCCTGTGGATGCTGGTGGCCGCGGCCGGACTGGTCGCGGTGATTGCGACGGTCACGCTGCCGGACCTGCCCGCGGGGCCGGTGGTGGGGCTGCGGCAGCGGCTGCGGCCGCTGGGCGACAGTCGCGTCCTGGCTGTCCTGGCCGTCACGTTCCTGATCTTCCTCGGTGCGTTCACGGTGTACACCTACATCACCGTGGTGCTCGGCCCGGTCACGCACGGGCGCGACTCGACGCTCGCCCAACTACTGCTGATCTACGGGGTCGCCGGCGCTGTCGGCACCTGGCTGGCCGGGCGGTCCACCGACCGGTACGGCCCGACGGTCGTGCTCCTGGCCGGCCTGACCGGGCTGACGGCCGATCTGCTGCTGCTGCCCGTGACCGCCGGCAGCTACCTGGGGGCCAGCATCGCGCTTATGGTCTGGGGCGTCGCCGGCTGGGCCGTCACCGTCCCTCAGCAGGCCACGCTGCTCGGCGCGGCGCCCGAGTACGGCCCGCTTCTCATCTCGCTGAACAGCGCGGCGCTGACCCTCGGCGTGGCCGCCTCCGGCGGCCTCGGCGGCTACGGCATCGAGGTCCTCGACGCCTCCCGCCTCGGGCTGGTCGGGGGCGCGGTGACCGGGTGCGCCCTGCTTCTCGCCGCGGCGACCCGGCTGCGCCGGCGCGCCGTCGCCCCCGCCCCCGTGCCGGCCCAGTGACCAGCCCCCGGCCGACCCGGCCCGACGTCGGCGACTACGTGGACCGGTGGGCCCGCGCGACACCGGGGGCCACCGCTGTCGTGGACGGGGGCGCGGCCTACTCCTGGGAACGGCTGGCCACCGACATCGAACGCCTGGCCCGCGCGCTGCGGGATCGCGGACTGGGGTCGGGCGACGTCGTCGCGACCGCCGGGATCCGTTCCTACGCCGCCGTCGTCGGGATCGTGGCGCTGTGGCGCGTGGGCTGTGTCTACACGCCAGTCGATCCGACGGACACGTCGGCCCGGACCCGGGAGATCGTCCGCCGGGTGGGCCCGAAGGCCACGCTGGCGCTGGGCGCGGCGCCGACGGACGGCCTCGTCCCGGCGCCGCTTTTGTCCGCCGACCTCATGGCCGGGGCCGGCGCGACAGCCGGCCCCGGCGCAGCCGCGCCGCGGGCCGGCGGCGCCCCGTCGGCGGCGGAGTCGCCCGCTTACATCATTCACACGTCGGGTTCGTCCGGAGCGCCGAAGGGCGTCGTCAACGCGGTCGGAGGGCTGCGGGACGCCGTCGACAACCTCCGGCTGCTGCCCGTAGGCCCCGGCGACCGGGTACTGCAGTTCCTGCCGCTGACGTTCGACGCGTCACTGTTCGAAATGTGCCTGGCGCTGTCCTCGGGGGCGACGCTGTGCGTGGCGCCCCCGACGCTGACGCCGGGGCGCGCGCTCGAAGAGTTCCTGTCCTCGTCCGGCGTGACCGCCGTCGCCACGACGCCGTCGATTCTTCGCACCGTCCGGCCCGGTCGGCTTCCCTCGGTCCGCACCGTCGTCACCGGCGGCGAGCGCTGCGACCCGGCTCTGGTCGATGGCTGGGCACCGGCCCGGCGCTTTTTCAACGTATACGGCCCGACGGAGGTCGCCCTCTGGACGACGGTGGAAGAGGTCTTCGCCGGCCAACCGGTGAGCATCGGTCGCGCCCTGCCCGGGCTGCGGCTGTCGGTCGAGGACGGCGACCACCGTCCGCTTCCGGCGGGCCAGCCCGGCGAGCTGGTCGTCACCGGACCCGCCGTCGCCCTCGGGTACCTCGACGGCGCGGCGACGGCGCGCTCCTTTGGCGTCACCCCGGGCGGCGAGCGGTGGTACCGGACCGGCGACCTGGCCATTCGACGGCCCGACGGCCGCTATGAGTACCGGGGCCGGGTTGACCGGCAGGTCAAGGTGCGGGGTTTTCGCATCGAGCCGGCCGAGGTCGAGGCGGCGATCGGGGCGCTGCCGGAGGTCGGCCAGTGCCATGTGATGGCGCGATCGGACAACGGCGGCTCGCTTGTCGCCTACGTGACGCCGTCGGATGAGCTCGTCACCCAGACCCGCCACCGCGGCCACATCGTGGCCGTGGCGTCCATGAGCGACCGTGAATACGGAGCCGAGTCTTCGGGATCCGCCGACTGGTCGCGAACGCGGTGGGCCGGGTGGCGATCCGGGCCGGAGAACCGGCCGATCCCGGTGGCCGCGCTGTCGGAGTGGCTGGACGGGAGCGTGAACCGGATCCTGGCCGAAACGCCGGGCTCGCTGCTGGAGATCGGTTGCGGCTCCGGACTACTGGGCCGCCGCCTGCTGCCGGCGCTACGGTCCTACGTCGGGATCGATGTATCCGAACGTGGGCTGGAAATGTTCCGGGCGGCGCTGAAGGAGACCGGGCACTGCCCCGTCTCCTTGCACCGGCTGCCCGCGCACGAGGCCACCCGGGCAGCCAACGACGACACCGACACCGTCGTCATGAACTCGGTCGTGCAGTACTTTCCCGACGAGCATTACCTGCGCGAGGTTCTCCTCGATGTCGCCGGCCTCTTCCGGGGCGACGGGGTCATCCACCTCGGCGACGTGCGCGACATCCGCGGCGTGGCCGGCCGAACCGGATCGGTCGAGCAGGAACTGCTCATCCATCCGGCGTGGTTTTTCGGCCGGCTGCCCGAGCGCTGGAGCGTCCTTTGCCGGCCGCGGGCCGGCGCGGGCGAAACCGAGATGGGCCGCTACCGCTTCGACGTGACTATTTTCTGTTCCGGGCCGCCGGGCCGTGCGCGGCCGGGGCGGCCAGCGGCGGATGGCTGGGCCTACGGACGCGACGTGCCGAACCGCCGGTTGGCCGGCGAGCGGGCGCCGGCCGACCCGGGGCCCGCACCCACCGAGCCCGGGCCCATGGAGCCGGACGATGTCGGGCGGCTCGCTCAGCCGGGCTCGACCGCGCTCGCCGTGACCTCGCTGACCGACCATTGCGTGTTCGACGTCGTTCATGCCCCGGCCCGCGCGGGCACGCGAGACATCGGGGCCTATTACCAGAGCAGCAACGCCGGCCGGGCGCGGCGGGAACGCGAAAGCGCGCCGCGGCTCACGACCGACCCGCTCGCGGTCGACCTCGAACGGGAGCTCAAAGTCGCGGTCCGAACCGGCGCGGCAAGGGCACTGCCGCCGCATTTGCGGCCGGCGGCGGTAGTGCCGCTGGCCGCCCTTCCCCTGACCAGACACGGAAAGGTGGACGAGAAAAGCCTCCCGAACCGGGCGACGCCGACCGGCCCGGCGGTGTCCGGGCGGACCCCCGGGGAGCGGATCCTCGCCGCCGCGTGGGAAGACGTCCTCGGGGCGGGGCCGCCCAGCTATTCGACTCGCCTTCGCGACGTCGGTGCCACCTCGCTGCAACTCGTGGAACTCGTGGACGTCGTGGAACGCGAAGGCGGTGACCTGACGCTTCAGGAACTCGACCAGGACCTGCCCTTCGACCAACTCGCCCACCTGCTGGCGACGTCGGGGGAGCGATCGGGGCCCCTCTTCGTGACCCTGCGCGGGTCCGCGGGCGAAGACGGCGGGGAGGACGAGCCGCTGGTATTCCTCCACGCTCTCGACGGTTCGCTCGCCAGCTATTCCCGGCTCATCGAGTACCTTCCGTCCCGCCTTACCTGTCATGGGATAGTGGCCGAGCGTCACGCCGGCGCCGTGACATTACCGCGGCTCGCTGAGGAATACCGAAAGGTCCTTGAGGAGAAGCTGCCCACGAAATCGGTCCACCTGGTGGGTTGGTCTCTGGGCGGGGCCATCGCCTATGAAATAGCAGCCCAGTGGTGGCGGACCGGGCGCACGTCGCGCGTCACGCTCCTGGACGCGCCGGCGCCGTTGGCGGCGGACCCGGACCGGGAGCAGCGGTGGCACCGGCTTCGCCAGGCCGGTGGCCCGCTCAGGTTGACCGCCGGGTCGAAGCGGGAAGCCAATGCGCGAGCATTGGTCGATGCGTTTGGAACGTATCGGCCTCAACCGTCAGGGCTGTCAGTCAACGTGCTCGTGGCGGCCGGCCGCGGTTGCGACGAAAGCAATGATCGCCTTTTCGGCCAGGGTGATTCCCTGGGTTGGGAACAGTATGCGCTCGCCTTCGCGCTGCCTGTTCCCGGTAGTCACTTCAGTCTGCTTCGGGATCCCCACGTCGCGGACGTCGCGGGCCGGCTGGCGGAGCTGGCCGGGCCGGGCATCCTTGGTAGGATGACGTCGCCGCTTGCGGGGCCGTAGGAATGGTGCCTCGACGGGCCGACGCGAAAGTAGGGGACGCCGTGAAATACGCCGATCCGGCGGTCGAGTTGCCGTCTATGCGGCTCGTCGGACAGACCGCGCCGGGAGGCGACCCACTGCGGGTATTCCTGCGTATGCGCGAGCGGATGGGTTCCGACCAGGTCTTCCTGTTGGAATCCCTGGCCGGTCCGTCCAGCGACCGGCGGTCGGCGGTCGTCGGCTTCGGTCCGCTCTTCGAGTTCGCCGTGGAGCGCGGGCAGATCCGGCTGTCCGGGGTGGACGGCCTGGTCGCCGCCGCGCGCGCCCGGCTCCTCACGTCGGGCCTGGCCGTCGAGACCGGCGGACGGCTGGACCTGCCCCGACCCGAGGCCTTGTGGGATGCGGCGCGGGCGCTGCAGGAGCTGTTCGCCCTCCCGGGTCAGTCCCGCGAGCATTGGGACTTCGGGTTCGTGGCCTGCTTCGGGTACGACAGCGTCTACTACGTCGAGGATCTGCCCCGTCGCATTCCGGTCGACCCGGACGGGCCGCCCGATGTCACGCTGAGGCTTTACCAGGCGACCGTGGTCTTCGACCTCGCGGCGTCGTCGTCGACCGTGCTGGTGGTGGCCAGCGACGCCTGGCCCGGGGTCGACGTGGACGGGGTGCTGGCCGCCCTGTCCGAGCCGGCGTTCGCGCCGACGGAGATCCCGCCCGTCCCCGCGCCGAGGCGGGTGGAGGACGACGTCGACCGTAAGCGCTACACCGACAATGTGCAGAAGTGTCTCGAGCATATTGCCGTCGGCGATATCTATCAGGTTCAGATCGGTCACGAACTGACGATAGTCACGGACGCCGACGAGCTGGATGTCTATTTGCGGCTGCGTGCGCGCAATCCCTCGCCGTATATGTGCCTGCTGCCGCTGTCGCGGATGACCGCCGTCGGATCACGCCCTGAACTGTTTGTCCGGGTCGAGGGTGATCGGGCGGTCATGCGGCCGATCGCCGGGACAATAGGCCGATCGGGTGACGAGCGGACGGACGCGCAAAGATCATCACAGCTCGCGTCGGACGAGAAGGAGCGCGCCGAGCACGTCATGCTGGTCGACTTGTGTCGCAACGACTTGGGCCGGGTGGCCCGGCCGGCCACGGTGACCGTCGACGAGATGATGGTCGTCGAGGACTTCTCCCACGTTTTTCATCTTGTCTCCAACGTCACGGCCCGGTTGGATGATGACGTGGACGTTTATGACGTCATTCGCGCCACATTTCCGGCGGGCACAATGACCGGAGCTCCGAAAATCCGGGCGATGGAGATCATCGAGGAGATCGAGGCGCGGCGTCGCGGTTGTTACGCCGGCGCCTTCGGCCTTATCGGGTTCGGCGGCTACGCCAACATGGGCCTGGCGATACGCACCTTGTTCAGGACGGACCCCGACGTGTGGCGCCTGCGCGCTTCCGCCGGCGTGGTGGCCGATTCCAAGCCGGACGGTGAATGGCGGGAGACATTGGCCAAGATGAGCGCCGGTTACTGGGCCGTCACGGGGGAGAACCTACTGTGAAAACCGTCATCGTCGATGCCTACGACAGTTTCAGCCACATCATCTACCAATACCTGATGGAGCTGGGGGCCAACCCGGTCGTCGTCCGGTCCAAGGAAGCGTCGGTCGATTTCATCCGGGAGACCGATCCCCAGCTCCTCCTGCTCGGGCCGGGGCCGGGTCACCCGCGCGAGTCCGGGCACGTCGAGCTCGTACAGGCGCTTCAGGGCCGGATGCCGATCTTCGGGGTCTGCCTCGGGCACCAGGCAATCGGCATGGCCTACGGCGCGACGGTGAGTCCGGCCAAGCACCTCATGCACGGCAAGACCAGCCGCATCCTGCACGACGGTATGGGCGCACTTGGCTGCTACGGGGAGTCCTTCACCGCCACCCGTTACCACTCGCTGATCGTGGAGGAATCCTCCGTCCCGCCGGCCCTCGAAGTGAGTGCCCGAAGCGAGGACGACGGCTACATCATGGGTCTGCGGCACCGAACTCTGCCCATCGAGTCCGTGCAGTTCCATCCGGAAAGCATCATGACCGAGCGCGGCATCAACATCCTGCGGTCCTTCATGACGACCCACGGGCTGCTGACCTCGGCGTAGCCGTAGCGTGGTGAGCTGCGGATCGTCGGTGAGTGCGAGCCTCCCGCCGCCGACGGCGCCCGCGTCGGGTCGGTCGCGGGCCCGAGCTGGCCCGGCCTGGTGGAGAACGACGGGTTCCGCCGAATCCTCCTGATCGACACCGCCGCCCGCGCCGGTCGGTCGTTCTCCTGGACCCGGCGGCTGCTCGACCTGCTCGACCAGATCGCCGATGTCGCGCCGGAGCGTTCCCCAGTCCGGGGCTCGGCCCGGCGGCCCTCACGGCGGCGCGCCGGGCGTCACCGCCTACTCGATCTCGGTCTGACCGCCGGCCGTCCGGGATGCGCCCCGGACGGCCACGGACCGGCGGAGGTGAACCAGACGGACCGGTCGCGCGTGACGGTCTGCATGGGGCTTCCTATCGAACTGTCCGAATACCGCGTCAGAGGCGGTCCAGCGGATTGGCCGCCAGCCGCTGCGCCAGCCCGCTGGCCACGGCCCGGCCGGCCGCGCTGCCCGGTTTGCGTTCGGCCTGGTCGAGGAAGCAGGCCGTGAATCGGGGACCGAGGTCCAGGCGAGGGAAGGCGGCGACGATCGCGGCCACCAGGTCGGCCGGCCAGTGGTGCGCCC
>JAMFSN010000032.1 GCA_026225295.1 Frankia alni | reverse complement strand
GGTCTGGGTGCCGGACTGGTACTGGCGCAGGAGCCGCCCGGTGGTCAGGTAGTAGGGGTATTCGGTGTCCGGTGTCTCGGCGGCGCCCACGTGCTCCACGGGATGGAATCGGGCCCGCCGGTCGGGGGTGGGAAAGTCCTGGGTGAACAGGCGGGGGGTGCCGGGGTGGCGGGTCGAGGGACACGGCCAGAACACGCCACTTTCCGCGGCGATCCGTTCGTAGGTGATCCCGGCATAGTCCGCCTTCCCGCCGGCGCTGGCTCGCCGCAGCTCCTCGAAGATCTCGCGGGGATCGTCCGGGAGGGGCGGCCGGCCCAGCCGGGCGGCGAGTTCCCGCATCACCCACAGGTCCGACCGGCTTCCGGCGGGCGGTGGCACGGCGGCCCGGCGCAGGATGACCCGCCCCTCGAGGTTCGTCATGGTGCCCGTCTCCTCCGCCCATTGCGTGGACGGGAACACGACATCGGCCAGGGCGGCCGTCTCGGACAGGAAGAAGTCGGACACGGCGAGGAAGTCCAGTGATCGCAGGCGGTCAACGACGTGACCGGCGCGCGGGGCCGAGACAACGATGTTGGACGCGACCACCCAGAGCGCACGGACACCGCCCGGCGTGCCCAGCCGATCGAGCATTTCGTAGGCCGACAACCCGGGCTCGGGAAGCTCGGACGCGGCGATGCCCCAGACCCCGGCGACATGCGCGCGGGCGACCGGATCATCAAGCCTCCGGTAGCCCGGCAGTTGATCCGCCTTCTGACCGTGTTCACGGCCGCCCTGTCCGTTGCCCTGGCCGGTCACGGTGCCGTACCCGGAGAACGGGCGGCCGGGCAGGCCGAGCGCCAGCGCCAGGTTGATGAAACCCAGCGCGGTGTCGGACCCGGAGCGGTGCTGCTCAGCTCCCCGGGCCGTGAGGATCACGGCCCGGTCGGCCTCGCTCAGGATGCGCGCCGCCCGCACGACGTCGGCCTCGGGGACGCCGCTGATCCGCTCGACCCGGTCGGGCCAGTACTGCCGCACCGCCCGGCGAACCGCGTCGAACCCGGTGGTCCGTTCCGCGATGTAGTCGAGGTCGATCAGCCGTTCCCGGATGGCGACGTTGAGGAGACCGTTGGCTACGGCCAGGTCGGTGCCCGGCACCGGTTGCAGGTGCAGGTCGGCGTTCGCCGCCGTCCTGGTCGCGCGGGGGTCCGCCACGATGAGGCGGGCGCCCCGCGCGCGGGCGGCCTCGAGGAACTGCATCGCCGGGGGCATCGTGTCGGCCGGGTTGCTGCCGACGAGCAGAAGGGCGTCCGTGGCGGCGAGGTCGGCCAGCGGGAACGGCAGGCCGCGATCGATCCCGAAGGCGCGGGTCGCGGCGTTGGCCGCCGACGACATGCAGAAGCGACCGTTGTAGTCGATCATGGCCGTGCGCAGCGTCGCCCGGGCGAACTTGCCGAACTGGTAGGCCTTTTCGTTGGTCAGGCCGCCCCCGCCGAACAGCCCGACGGCGTTGCGGCCGTCCCGCGCCTGCGCCGCGCGGATGGCCGTGGCCACCCGGTCGAGGGCCTCGTCCCAGCTGGCGGGGCGCAACGGCTCGCCGCGAGCGTCCCGCACCAGCGGCGCGGTCAGGCGCTCCGGATGATCGAGCAGCTCGACCGCCGTCCAGCCCTTGGCGCACAGGCCACCCAGGTTGGTCGGGAAGTCCTCCTGGGCGTTGAGGATCACGGGTCGCACCGACGCGTCCAGGGTGATGCCGCACTGCAACGAGCAGTAGGGGCAGTGGGTCGGGATCGGACCTTCGGCGGGCCCGGTTCCGACCACCGCCTTCGGCACCGTCAAGACTCCACCTTCACGCGCGGCCCGCGGATGTACACCAGGTAGGTGACGACGAAGCAGAGTGCGTAGAACGCGATGAAGGCGATGTAGGCGGCGTTTCCGTTCTTCGTGTCGATGAAGGATTCACGGAAGGCGAGGTTGACCAGGACACCGCCGAAGGCGCCGATCGCTCCCGCGACCCCGATCAGCGCCGACGACAATCGCCGGGCCTGCGCCCACGAGGTGGTGGCATCCGCCCCGGCGAGGATCTTGCCCTCGGCCTTGGACCGGAAGACCGCGGGGATCATCTTGTAGGTCGAGCCATTCCCGATCCCGCTCAGGACGAACA
Organism: Frankia alni; assembly: GCA_026225295.1. GTDB lineage: Bacteria > Actinomycetota > Actinomycetes > Frankiales > Frankiaceae > JAMFSN01. Next base: position 10,968 of record JAMFSN010000032.1, on the reverse strand, counting down.
GCGCGATAAAACCGACGAGGAACAAGGGCAGCGACTTCTCCAGCGACGCGGCGAGGACGGCCCCTCCCGCCGCCGCCATGGCCACGAAGTTCCAGAAGGTGATCGGGCCGCCACCGAACCGGTCCGCCAACCGGCCACCGACCGGCCGTATCAGCGATCCGACCAGGGGGCCGAGGAACGTGACGTACGCGGCGTCGATCGGGGTCGGGAAATCGCTTTTAAACTGGATCTGGAGCACCTGCCCGAACGCGAATCCGAACCCGATGAAGGAGCCGAAGGTGCCGATGTAGAGCAGCGCGATGAACCAGGTATCGCTGTACTTGAGGACATCGCGCAGGCCGCGTTTGTCGTTGCGCACGCCCGCCAGGTTGTCCATGAAGAGCGCCGCGCCCAGGCAGACGAGGATGATGAGCGGGAGGTAGATCCCGAGCACGTACCGCGGGTGCTCCTTGCCCCAGACAGCGAGCACGAGCAGCCCGATGAGCTGGACGACCGCCACGCCGAGGTTCCCGCCACCGGCGTTGAGCCCCAGCGCCCAGCCCTTGGCCCGGTCCGGGTAGAAGGCGTTGATATTCGCCATCGACGAGGCGAAGTTACCGCCGCCGACGCCAGCGAGACCCGCGACGACCAGCAGCGTGGTCAGCGACACGCCCGGCTGCATCACGACGGCCGCCGCGATGGTGGGGACCAGGAGCAGCGCGGCGCTGAAAATCGTCCAATTGCGGCCGCCGAATCGGGCGACCGCGAAGGTGTAGGGAATCCGCAGCACGGAGCCGACCAGGGCCGGCACCGAGGTGAGCAGAAACTTGTCCGCGGGGCTGATGCCGTACGCCGGACCCATGAAAAGCACCAATACCGACCACACGGTCCAGATCGAGAAGCCGATGTGCTCCGAGAGGATCGAGAAGACCAGATTGCGCTGGGCCACAGACTTCCCGGTCTCGGCCCAGAACCCCTCGTCCTCCGGCCGCCAATCCGAGATCCACCGCCCGCGATCCGGCGGCGCGGCGGCGGGATCTTCCTGTCGCAAAACGGACCCGGGCGGTGCGCCACTCATAGTCTCTACCTTCGATCGATCCTTTACTGCTCCGATACTCTCAAGGTAGAGAGGACAATCTCGCCCGTGTTACCTGGTGATGTCAGAATTAACAAGATCTCGTCATGTCTCAAGGGCACATCGCGGCGGAACGGTGAAATCTTCGTCAGGCGTCGGCGTCCGCGGACGGTTGATAGCGGTAGCCGACGCTCCGCACCGTTTGCAGGCATGAACCCTGGTCCAGGAGTTTGCGGCGAATGCGGGCGATGTAGTGGCGGATATTTGTCGCCTCGTCCGGAGCCCGGTGCCCCCACGCCTGCAGCGCGAGTTCTTCCGGGCGGATAACGACCCCCGGGCGCCGCACCAACGCGGCCAACACGGCGAACTCCTGCCGTCCCAGCCGGATCACCGAAGGGCCGATCCTGACCGCGCACGCGCCGGGTACCAGCTCGAGCGCGACCGACGACAGCGGCGACCCCACCAGCGAGTCGGGTGCGCCCACCCCCTCGTCGTCGCGGGTCTCGGCCCAGTGCACCAGCGAGCGAAGCAGGCCGGTGGTGCGGGGGCGGGTCGGCATGAGGTCAACCGGCACGCCAACCTCCTCGAACGCACGGGCCGTGACCGGCCCGACGCAGGCGACGACAACCGGGCCCCGCAGCATCCGGAGCAGCTCGGCGCGAGCACCCATCTGCTCCGCGATCACGAACAGATTCCGCACGCTCGGGGCACTCGTCTCCGCCAGAACGTCGATCTCCCCGGCCACGATCCGCTCGACCACCCGCCGCGCGGGACCGACCTCGACAGGCAGCGCCCACCGGTAGGGCGCCACCGTGACGACCGCGCGCAACCGGGGCCGCAGCGCGTCGAGGGTCCCGATGACCTCCCCGCCGTGGACCTGCGCCCCCAGCACCTCCGCCGGACTGACGCGCTCCCCCAGCCAGGAGCACACGTCGTCCATCGTCTCCTTGGACGACACGAACTCGGGCTCAATCGCCATGCCGCGCAGCGCGCCGTGGCTCTTCGACCCGCGCGCCACGGTGCGGGTCCGGCCGAGAAACGCCTCCAGCTCCCCCCGGAGGCCGAAGCCCTCCGCGGCCTGCAGCCACGCCCGCAGCCCGCTGCCGGTCGAGACGGCCAACCACGTGGGTGCGGCGGCCAACATCGCCCGCGTCTCGACCTCGAGCAAACGGTCCTGCTCGGGCGGCACCGCCCGCATCGTGGAGCCCCACGTGACGGTAGCGCCCAGCCGCTCCAGTGACGCCGCCAACTCGGCGCCCCGGCGATCAGCGGTGACAGCCACCCGGGTGGCGGCCAACGACGGTCGAGGAGGAATCAACGACATACGGCCAGGACCCTTCGCCGACGATACGAACCTCGTGCCCGGTCTCAGTCAAGAGCCGGGCCGTGACGTCGACGTCACCTGCCCATTACGTTCCACCACACCGGCGTTGACGAGCACTGACCAGCATGCGACAGGTGAGCACGTTGACGACCCGGCCCGGCCCTGTCGCTCTGATCTGGCCCAGTCGGCGGCCCTGGGTAGGCTGCCAGGGCGTCTTCACCGCGGGTGAGATTGTGCCGATCGGGCCGGGTGAGACCCTCGTGCATCTGAACAGGACGGAAGAGCGTGGAAACCGTTACGCGGGGCGACGTCGGTCTGGATCATGCACCTGGTGGGGTGCGACCGAAGAAGTTGCTGTTGCGTGCGCTTGCGGGCGAGCGGACGGAACGGCCGCCGATCTGGTTGATGCGGCAGGCTGGGCGCTATCTGCCTGAGTATCACGGCGTTCGTGAGGCGGCCGGCGGGATGGTGGGGTTGTGTAATTCGCCCGAGCACGCGGTCGAAGTCACCCTGCAGCCGATCCGACGCTTCCCGCTGGATGCGGCGATCTTGTTTGCGGATCTTCCGCAGATCGCCGCGGCGTTGGGTCAGACCCTGGAGTACCGGGTCGGTGATGGCCCGGTTCTGACACCGCCGATCCGTTCGGCGCCGGACATCACCGAGTTCTTGAGCGCGTCTCGCTTGCACGAAGAACTGGCCCCGATCTACGAGACGGTCCGGCAGCTCACGCACGCCTTGCCTGACGATGTGGCGCTGATCGGCTACGCCGGTGCGCCCTGGACGGTCGCGACGTACATGGTCGAAGGGCGCGGCGGCGGCAACTCCGAGCACGCCCTCGTCAAGCAATGGGCGCTGAGCGACCCCGACAGCTTCCAACCCCTGATCGATCTGCTCACGGCAGCCGCCATCGAGTTTTTGGACCGTCAGATCGAGGCCGGCGCCGAGGCGATCCAACTGTTCGAGAGCTGGGCCGGGATACTCCCGGACCCGCTCTTCCAGCGTTGGTGCGTCAAGCCAGTTGCCGCCATCGTCACGGCGCTCAAGGCGAAGCATCCGAGCGTTCCGATCATCGCGTTCCCGCGCGGGGCCGGGCTGGCGTACGACGGCTTCGTGCAGGCCACCGGCGTGGACTGTGTCGGCCTCGACTCGACGGTGCCGCTGGGATGGGCGGCGCAGAAGGTTCAACGCGAGTTGGGCCGCTGCGTGCAGGGCAACCTCGACCCTCAACTCCTCGTCACGGGCGGCCCGGCGCTCCACGCCGAAACAGACCGCATCCTGCGCGCTCTCGGCGGCGGCCCGTTCGTCTTCAACCTTGGCCACGGCATCGTCAAGACCACACCCCCCGAGCACGTGGCCGCGCTTGCCCAGCAGGTGCGCTCCTGGATCGCACCCTCGACGCAGTAGACGGCCCGAACAGGTCGGCAACTCGCGCGCTCGGCCCAGAGCGGTCTGTTCTACGCGCTGATCTCCTGCCTGGTGGGCGCGAGTCGGTAGGAGTCCGCCGCGGCCGCTACGAACTCGCCATCCGCACCGAACCCCACCACCGGCTCACGGCCGCCTTCACCGAACTCGCCCTCGCCGTCTGACCGCTCGCCTCACACGGCCCCACCATGTCCCACCTCGGCTTAACGCAACAGCGCCCGCACGCCTCGCGGGAGCAGTAGCGCAACCGCGCCGGATCGAGGCGGCCCAGCTCGTCACAATCCTGTGAGCCGGCTCCGCCACCGCCGTGGGAGCGGACCAGCGTTCGGCCGGCATCCCCCAACAGCAAAAGTGACCCGAGCCGCAGCCACCGGTGGGGCGGCACGAAAGCCGACGCCCGCCCGGCTTTGACGGCGGGCCGGGTACTACCGGCGCCGAAAGGCCCGGCAACTGGTCACAAAATTCGCCCGTCGCACTAGGATGGCCAGCACGGCGCGGTGAAACTCGTGCCGGGAACCGGGCGCTATCCCCACGAAACTTCCATAAGCCATATTCTGGCGGGTCAGCCCCTTTTTCCGCTGGGGATCACTATGGGTCATGAGAATTTCCCTAAAGGGGCGTGGCCCATTTAGGTTGCCGACCAAGAATGTGGCTCGGATTTAGCTGAAAGAGCTAGCAGGACGCGCGTTAACCCGCGGGTAACATCATCTCCCCTGAACAACTGTGGCATCTGGGAAGACGCTCTGGTGCCGTACGAGGTGATGAAAGTGCGTCGAATTTCTGGTTTATCTCGGAGATCTGCCTCGGTGGCCCTTGCGGTGTTACTCGCAACGATACCGGGTGCCGCAGTGAGGGGCGCGACCCAAGCGGCGAGCGCGGCCACTCCCACCATCGAGGCCGCGGGAATTCCTGCAGGACCCTACGCCACGACGACCAGCACGGTCACCGACTCCGCCGGTAACATAACCTATTATGTGTACCGGCCGGCCGACTACGGGGCACTGGGTTTCCTGAGTCCGATCGTAACCTGGGGCGACGGTACCAAAGCCACGCCCGGCATGTACTCCGACCTGCTCACCCACTTCGCCTCCTACGGGCTCACCGTCATCGCTTTGAACAAGACCGACACGGGCAGCGGAATCGGGATCGCCGCGGGGGTCAGCTATCTGGTCACCGCGAGCAACACCCCGGGCAACGTCTTCAGTAACCGCCTCGACCCTGCCCACGTTGCCGCGGTCGGGCATTCACAGGGCGCCTCGGGAGCGGTCCGGGCCGCTTCCAACAACCCGTCGCTGATCACCGCGGTGCTGACCTTCTCCTTACCAGACTCCAAATGGGACGGCGCCAACACGGACTGCCCGACGGCCGCCGACTGCTCACACAACACCGCGCTCCTGACCCAGCCCACGTTCCTGCTCGCCACCCACGGCCTGCTCGACTCGGTCATCGCCCCGCCGGCTACCGAGAAGGCCGACTTCAACGCAATCCCCGGTCACGCCGTCCTGGGGCTGATCAAGAACTCCGGCGGGAAGAGCGCCGACCACAACTCCGTCCAGGACAGCGGGAACCCCACCGGCGAGTACGGCTACGCCACGGAGTGGCTTGAATACGAGCTGCGCGGCACCACCTCGGCCGCGCGCGCTTTCACCAACCCCAATTCTGAAATCGCCTCGAACACCAACTGGCCGGGTAGCGCCGTCAAGTAGTCGGAGCGGAACACAACGGCGCGGGCGGTCGGGCCCAAATCCGCCGGATCATCCTCACGGTCCGGCTCGGCCCCAGCCGCGCTCCATCGCCCTGCTATCGGTGCTGTTCGCAGCTGGAGTACCTGCCGACACATCGCCAGCGGCGTGAGCGTGCGTTTCCGGGCCTATGCCACAGCGAATCCGCGTGCGCTGCCTGGTCGACGACCGTTCCGGCGGCTGGGTGAGGGTCCAGCGGGGCGAAGCCCCGTTGGTACTTCAGTCGCAGTGATCCACTGGTGGTCTTCGCGGATGTCATCGTCGCGGCAACAGCGCGACCCCGCGTCACTCCGCACGGGATAGCCACATTGTTGACCAACCCCCGGCCGTCCTCGCGCGCGTCGCGATGATTAGGGATGCCTGTGCTCACTCGGGTCGAATCGCCTCGAAGTGGGCCCTCGATCGGGTCGACCTCTCGTTGGTCAGGCATGAGCGGTCCGATACTCGACTGACGCGATTTCAAGGCTGGATCAGGCCGCAGGCGAACGGTCCAGGTCCGCTTCATGCCAGCGCTACAGCGTGATCACGACTTTGCCGTGGACGTGGCGTCCGGCTTGCCGTGTCACGGCCTCGCGGATCTGCTCGATCGGGAAGGTCGCGGCGATCGCCACGGTGATCCTGCCGGCCAGGATCGCGTCGGTGATCTGCTCCTGACGCAGGAACTCGAAGGTGCTCTCCGAGGCTGTGCCGATCACGATGGCGCCGGCGAGCTTCGCGAGCTGTACCGCGAACACGCCCACACCGCCCGCGGCGCCGCCGACCAGAACGGTGTCGCCAGGCTGCAGGTCGATCGCCCCCACCGCGGCGGCGGCCGCCAGGCCGGCCACCGGAAGCGTGCTCGCCACCTCGTCGCTGATGCCCTCCGGCGTAGGCCAGAGCGGGTTCGCTTTCTTCGCCCTCTCCAGCGCCGCCCTGATCGGCGTCGCCGATCGGGACGCGGGCGTGGCCTCACCAGGCAACACCGCCCGGCAATCATCGACAACGACGACGCCGAGACCGTCTCCGAACACACTGAAGAACTCGGAGCGATCCGCTGGGAGGGCGTGTAGGAACAGCGGCTCTGTCGCACATTCTGGGAGTGCGACCGGGCGGCTTCCGGCTAGCGGTTTCGCGCGCCGGTGAGATCGCCGACCGCGACAGCGTCACGTCCGAGCATCCCCAGGATCTGGGCTCGGAGGTGGTCGTGGTCAATGGTCTCGGCAGCAGTCGAACGCGAACGGGTCAGGGTTTGCGGCCGACGGCGCCGTAGTTGCTGACCTCGGCGTCGGTGAGAGTGTCGGGGACGGTGTCGTCAGGCCGCCAGCGATGGACGATTTGCACGCCCGGATCGACCAGGTCCAGTTCGTCGAAGAAGTGTTCACATTCGGCCCGGGTGCGGGACTGCAGGTGGATGCCGCGCTGCTGGTAGGCGGCGTAGAGGCGTTCCGCGTCGGGGTTGACGTCGGCGGTCCCATGCGTGAGGACGAGGTGGCTGCCCGCCGGTAGCGGGTCGAGGAGTCGGCGGACGATGCCGTAGGGGTCGTCGGTATCGGGAATGAAGTGCAGGACCGCGATGAGGAACAGGGCGACCGGCTGGTCGAGGTCGAGGGTGGCGCGCAGATGGGGGGCGGCCAGGATGCGGTCGACGTCGCGGAGGTCGGCTTCGATGTAGCCGGTGCGGCCGGCGGGTGTGCTGGTGAGCAGGGCCCGGGCGTGGGTCAGCACGATGGGGTCGTTGTCTGCGTAGACGACGCGGGCGTCGGGGGAAATGGTCTGGGCGACCTCGTGCAGGTTCGGTGAGGTGGGGATGCCGGTGCCGATGTCGAGGAACTGACGGATGCCGACCTCACCCGCGAGATAGCGAGCCGTCCGGATCATGAATGCCCGGTTCTGTTGGGAGACGAGCCGGGCATTCGGGAAGACGGCCAACGCTTGCTCGGCGGCTTCCCGGTCGGCGGTGAAGTTGTCCTTGCCGCCGAGGTAGTAGTCGTACATCCGGGCGGAGTGGGGTTCGTCAATTTTGAGATCCACCGGGTGGGTCTCCGGCACAACGCTCCGCCACCATTTGCCTGTCGGCTTGTCTCCGTCGATGTCGGTCACCGTAGCCAGCCCCCTCGCGTCCGCGCGTTCACCCCAGGCCACCATAGCCGCAGCTGTTTCCCGTCCCCGACGTGGTGAAGCAGATGGCGGGGCGCCGTGGCATCCCGCGCCTGGATCCTACGAGGCGGCGGTGCGGTCCCGGTGCTCGGCCGCGCTGCCGTCGGCGTACATCTCCGGCCCGGCGTCAACGCGGTCGCCGCACACGTCGCGACCACCGACCCCGCAGCCCGACGGCGTCGGCACTGATCCGGGCCGTCCGTAAATGGTTGGCGTGCATCCTGATCCAGCAGTAATGATCGGTAGCGTCCGGATCGCCGCGAGCCGGTCTTGAGAGCGCTCAGCCTGCACAGAAGAGGAAGCCGCAATGACCGTTGGCCCGTCCGAGCCGTCCGAGTCCCGGCCCGAAGTCCGCGCCGCGGCCGGGGCGCTGCGCGGCCGGTGGGAGGCCGGTGTGGCGGTCTTTCGGGGCATCCCGTTCGCTGAGCCGCCGGTCGGTGCGCTGCGTTTCGCCGCGCCGCGGGCCGGGGCGGGGTGGGACGGGGTGCGGGAAGCGGGGTCGTTCGGGCCGCCGCCGCCTCAGGGCGGGGGTTTCGGTGTGGACGCGCTGGCTCCGGATGCGGCGGGTGACGGCTGGCTGACCGTCAACGTCTGGTCGGCCGAGCCGGGCGCGGGAGCGGGACTCCCGGTAATGGTGTGGATCCAGGGCGGCGGCTACACGTTCGGCCGGTCCGGTCTCCCCGAGTACGACGGCGGCCGCCTGGCGCGGGACGGCGTCGTCGTGGTGGTGACGTTCAACTACCGGACGGGGCTTGAGGGTTTCGGGCAGTTCGAGGGGGCTCCGGCCAACCGGGGCCTGCTCGACCAGGTCGCCGCGCTGGAGTGGGTACGGGACAACATCCGGGCCTTCGGCGGCGACCCGGACCGCGTCACGATCTTCGGCGAGTCGGCGGGCGCCGGATCGGTCGCCGCGCTGTTGGCGATGCCACGCGCGGCCGGGCTGTTCGCCCGGGCGGTCGCGCAGAGCGTGCCAGGCACGTTCTTCTCGCCGGAACTCGCCGCCGACATCGCCACGTCCTGCGCCGCCGAGCTGGGACTACGGCCCACGGTCGCCGATCTGTCCACGGCGGCGCCGGACCGGCTGTCCACCGCCGGTGACGCGGTCGGCGCCAAGACGGCCCAGTGGGAGCAACGCTGGGGTCAGCCCGCGCACCGGTCGATCCTGTACTCACCCGTAGTCGACGGTGATGTCCTGCCAGTCACCCCGTGGCAGGCCCTGGCCGCCGGCGCCGGCCGGGACATCGACCTCATCGTCGGCCACACCCGCGACGAACAGCGGCTGTTCACCGCGCTCGGCGGCCTGCTCGGCCAGGTGACACCGGAGCAGGCGACGGCCGCCCTGACCATCTTCGCCCCCGGCCCGGACGGTGCACGCCGCTACCGCGACGGCTTCCCGGCCGCCGGACCCGACGAGCTGTACGAGCTGGTCCACTCCGACTGGCTGTTCCGCATGCCGAGCCTCCACCTCGCCCAGGCCCAGACCGGCGCCGGCGGACGGGCCCACGTCTACGAGCTGGCCTGGTCCGCCCCGGGCCTGGGCGGCGCGCTCGGCGCCTGCCACGGCCTGGACGTGCCGCTCGTCTTCGGCAACCTGGACCGCGGCCAACCCGCCATGCTGATCGGCGAGAGCCCATCCCCGGAGGCGGAGGCCCTGTCGGCGCACATGCGCGCCGCGTGGACGGCGTTCGCCGCCCACGGTGACCCCGGCTGGCCGCTCTACGACGCCGAGCGACGCCTCACCCAGCTCTTCGACACCCAGCCAGCCGTCAAGGCCTACCCGGAGGAGGCCTCCCGCCTCATCTGGCAGGACTACGCCTTTCCGGTGCTGCCGCTGATCGGCCATCAGCACTAGCGCCAGACCACCGGGGCCAGGCCGCCAGCGCAGTGTCCCCGATGCCCCTGAGGGCACCCTTGTCCCGGCCGGCCTCGCCCACCGCCTCGATGCCGCGCAGCACCCTCAGCGGGCGGCCGGCGGCGAACGGCGCCGCCGGACCGGACCGGCCGGAGATGGACCTCAGTCGTCGTCGATCTTGTTGCCGTTCGGGGCCAGCACGTACCAGCCGGCGCCGAACGCCTTGAGGCCCTGACCAGCCGTTGTTCCCGCGGCCCGGTCACCGGCGAAGTAATACAGCGGATGGCCGTTGTAGGTGACCTCGTGGGTGCCGTCCGAGCGGGTCGTCGTCGCGATCAGACCGGCGGTGACCCCGGCGCCGGCCTGCGGGGTTCCGGTGACGGTGTACGGGGGCCACGCCTTTGCGCAGGCCCCGGTGCACGACGACACGGCGCCCCGGTCCGCCTCGAACAGGTACAGGGCCCGGCCCTTCCCGTCGACCAGGATCTGACCGGCCTTGCTGGTGGCCACGGCGAGCGCCGCGCCACCCGAGCCAGCGGTGGCCGGCGCGGCCGCGCTCGACCCGGCCGGGGCCGGCCCGGACGTGGCTGCCTGGGTACCACCCGACCCGCTGCTTCCGCACGCGGCCACCGCCGCGGTGAAAAGCACCGCCGACGCGATCGAAACGATCCTTCTCATCAGGTATTTCCCTTCGCCAGGGACGCCTCGGCACATCGCCGCCGACGCCGCACGTGGATCTCCCCCTTACACGGCATCCACCCGGCTCCGGTTCACCCGCCAGCCCACGGGATCGACGCGACCGACCGATTCGCGGCGTTCGCCGGGCGAAGACGCCGCGCGCCAGACCTTTGACCCGAAATATCGATGTCCGGCTATCTCCCGGAAATCGGCACTTCGCCGATCCCTGACGGGAGAACACGTGTGGCAACAAAATGGCACCGGGACCGATGAAAAACACCATCGCAACGAACAGTCCACCGAGCGCCTGCACAAATGCCGGCCGGGCCCGGTAGTCCCGCGAGCGCCGAAAGAGCGCCGCCCGCACACCGGAGACCACGAAGGTCGGGACTCCGACCGGGCCGGTCAGCATCGCGAACAGGGTACCGGTGTCGCGGGCCGTCAAAGTGCAGCCGAATCCGATCCCTTCGCACTGCCCGGCGGGCAAAGAATTCCCGGCGAAAAGGTGGCCGACCGCATAGATCACCACACTCGGGCCGATCAACGGAATTCCCAACCACCAACAGGGCCGACTTGCCCGACGCTTTCGCGGCGGCTTGGCGCCCCACCAGAGCGGGCCTTTTCAGCCTCGATGATGGAGATGGCCGGCAACCTACGGGCGCCGGACCGCACGGGCGCCCCGCGTGACCCGGCCGGGCCGGGGGGTTACCGTCGGCCCCGGAAAGGAGCGCCCGATGCAGGTCGAGGTGGCGTACGGCGC
>JAMFSN010000253.1 GCA_026225295.1 Frankia alni | reverse complement strand
CGGCCCCGAAGACCTCGGCGACCGGGACCCCGGCGCCGAACGGCGGGGCCTGACCGCCCACGCCGCCCACCGGACCACCCCCGCCGCCGCCCGGCGGCGCGGAAAACCCCCGGGAACGCCCGGAAGAAGGAGGAATGATGGCCACCACCAGGACGACCGCCAGCCGGACCAGCCCCACCCGGCCCAGCGCCAGTAGCGGCGCCGGTGCCGGTACCGGTAGCACCAGCGGTGCCGCCAGCGCGAAGGTTGCGCTGCCCGAGATGCGCAAGCCGCTGTTCGCCGGCCTCGGCGCCGCCGACTTCGCCGTCGCCAAGCTGCTCGAGCTGCCCGGCTCCTACACCTCCGAGATCAAGAAGCTCTCCGGCCGGGCGAACGGACTGCCGGGTCAGGTCAAGGAGCTGCCGACCAGCGTCGGCGACACCTTGAAGGCGCTGCCTACCCAGGTCCAGTCGGGCCTGACCGAGCTGGCCGACCGGGCCACCCGGATCTACGGCGACTTCGCCTCCCGAGGCGAGAAGCGGGTGTCGTCCATCCGCCGCAACCCGTCCACCCAGCAGGCGGTCAGTCAGACCAGGACCGCCGTGAGCCGGACCAAGGCGGCGCAGACGTCAACCCGGAAGGCCGCGTCGGCCGCGGGCCGGGCGGTCAGCGCGAACGCCTCGAAGGCCGGCACCACCCGCTGACCCGGGGCGGCGCGGCCGGGGCCGGTGCCGGTGCCGGCCGGGCGACAGGACCGCACAACTGGACCCGCCGCACAACTGGACCCGTAGGGCGGGCGGCCGGCCCGGCGCACAAGCCGGACAGGTCGCCCCTTCCCGCCCGCAATGCCCTGGTCGGCGCGGCGGTCCCCCACCGGTAGGACCACGGCGGGACAACGCGGATGGTCGGCCGGGCCCGCCCGGGTCGCGCCATCCGACCCCGCGACACCTTCGTGTGTGGTGTTTGTGTTGGATTGACGCATGCGCTACCGCCCGCTCGGTTCGTCCGGCCTCCTCGTCTCGACCGTCGGCCTCGGCTGTAACAATTTCGGGTCGCGGGTCGACCTGGCCGGCACGAAAGCGGTGGTCGACGCCGCGCTCGAGGTCGGCATCACCTTGTTCGACACGGCCGACGTCTACGGCTACAAGGGCGGCTCGGAGACCCTGCTCGGGCATGTGCTGCGCGGCCGGCGGGACGACGTCGTGCTGGCCACCAAGTTCGGCAACGACATGGCCGGCATGTACGGCCCGGACTACAACGCCCGGGCTTCGCGGGGGTATCTGCGCAAGGCCCTCGAAGGATCGTTGCGGCGCCTGCAGACGGACTACATCGACCTGCTGCAGCTGCACAACCTCGACGCCTTCACGCCGATCGAGGAGACCCTCTCGGCGCTCGACGAGGTGGTGCGGGAAGGCAAGGTCCGCTACATCGGGTCGTCCAACCTCGACGCCTGGCAGCTCGCCGATGCCGAGTGGACCGCCCGGGCCAACGGTGGGGCCCGGTTCATCTCGGCTCAGAACCATTACAGCCTGCTGGAGCGGGGCGTCGAGGCGGAGCTGGTCCCGGCCGCCGTGAAGTTCGGGGTCGGCGTGCTGCCGTACTACCCGCTGGCCAACGGGATGCTGACCGGCAAGTACCGCCGCGACGAGCAGCCGCCGACCGGGACCCGGCTCGCGGGCCGCCAGGACGAGCTGACCGACGAGCGTTTCGACCAGGTGGAGGACCTGGAGACCTTCGGGCGGGAACGCGGGCGGTCGCTGCTCGACGTGGCCATCGGGGGACTGGCCGCCCAGCCGGCCGTGGCGTCCGTCATCGCCGGAGCCACCACCGCCGAGCAGGTCCACGCGAACGCGGCGGCCGGCGAATGGGTGCCGCGCGCGGACGACCTGGCCGTTCTCGACAAGATCGCGCCGACCCGGCGGCCGGCCGCCTGACCGGGGGCCGGGAGCCGCCGGTGGATCCCGACCGTCGGGCGGTCAGGGAAAACCCGCCCGACGGTCGTAACTGAGAGTAGCCAAAGTTCGGTGGTCTGTCGCTCACCCGGTAGGGGTGACGGCCGACCCGCCCGCGCTCGGGGCGGGAGAATGGGGCCATGGTCGAGGTTCTCATCACTCAAGGTGACATCACCGAGACGGTGGCCGATGTGGTCGTGAACGCGGCCAATTCGTCGCTGCTCGGTGGGGGCGGGGTGGACGGCGCGATCCACCGCCGGGGGGGCCCGGCGATCCTGGCCGCGTGCCGGGACCTGCGGGAGCACTCCTACCCGCAGGGGCTGCCGACCGGTCGGGCGACCGCCACCACCGCCGGTCACCTGCCCGCCGACCACGTCGTCCATACGGTCGGTCCGGTCTATACGCGCCGGGAGGACCGGACCGACCTGCTGCGCTCGTGCTATGTCGAGTCGCTGCGGATCGCCGCCGAACTCGGGGCGGTGACCGTCGCGTTCCCGGCGGTGAGCGCCGGGGTCTACGGCTGGCCGATCGACGACGCCGCCCGGGTCGCGGTCACCACCGTGCTCACCACCCCGACCACCGTCCAGCGGGTGATCTTCGTGCTGTTCAGCGCCGAGGCCCGGGCGGCCTTCGAGACCGCGCTGCGGGCGGCCACCGAGGTTCGGTGACCGCCCGCCTTGTAACTCAGCGTAGTTTTCGGGGGATCTAGATGCCGAGCGCGGCGACCAGGGCCGGGTCGCCCATCGTCTCGGTTCCGGGGTCGCCGACCGCGTGCCGACCCCACAGCGTCAGCAGCACCGCCTCCGCCTCGCCGCGCAGCACCGCGTCCCCCTTCTGGTGGCCGAGGGACACCTCGGTGTCCGGGCCCGCGAACCGGACCAGCCATTCGCCGTCGGTGTCGATCAGATGCAGATGCACGGATCCGTCGGGCAGCGCGGCGCCCGTCCCGGACGCCAGCCGCCGCGTCCGGGGGAGTTGGACGGTGAGCGCCTCGTCCACCCCGTCGGCCGCCACCGGGGGCGGGATCGTCAGGGTGCGACCCCACGCGTGTTCGGCGTCCCAGTGGTGCACGGCCACCTCCTGGGCGAGGCGCCGGCGCCAGAAACCCGCGACCTGTTCCGTGTGCGGCCACAGGTTCCAGGCCGGCCGGTTCGGGTCGACCGCGTCCAGCGTGAGCAGCGCCCCGGCCAGTCCCTCGGCGTAGTAGTCGAGGAGGGCGGCGTCGTCGCGGGGGGCAGGGGGCAGCCGGGCCGGCGGTGTCGTTTCCCCGCGGGGCAGGTGGCCGATGGTCTGGTGCAGGATCTTCGCCACGTGTGAGACGAGTCGCCGCAGGTCCCAGCCGGGGCAGGACGGCACCGGGCGGGTGAGGTCGGGCTGGGCGGCGCTGAGGATCCCGTCGCCGTGTTCCCGCAGCAGGGCGAGGTGATGGACGGCCGTGCTCTTCGTCATGGGCCCAAGTCTCGCCCGTGCCCGGCCACTTGCCTATCCGGCCGGCGCTACCGGTCCGGTCCGGTCCCCGGGCCCCCGCCGGCCGGAGCCGGCCGGGTCGGGGGCCAGTCGAGGGTGAGCTCCCCGAGGCGCCAGCGTCGCGGGCCGTCCCGGACCGGCCACCCCGCGGCCCGCAGCGCCCCGGCCGCGGCCGCGAACCGCCCGCGGGGTCCGAACGGGGCCAGCGGCGCGGCGTGCGCCCAGGCCCGGTCGAGCGCGGTGAACAGGGTGTGGACGTCCTCGCCGGGCCGGTTGCGGGCAATCAGCGTCTTGGGTAGGCGCTCGGCGAGCTCGGACGGACGGTCCAGGCTGGCCAGGTGCGCCGACAGCGTCAGCGTCAGCCCCGACCGGGCGGCCGGCGCCCAACCCTTGGAGACCGCGAACCAGCAGGCCCGGCGGCCGATCTCGTCGCAGGTGCCCTCGATCAGCAGGCCGCCCGGAGCCACCCCGTCGAGCATCCGGTGCCAGGCCGGGACGACCGCCGCCTCGTCGTACTGACGCAGCACGTTCATCGCCCGGACGATCACCGGCGTCGTTCCGGCCAGCTCGAAGCCGCCCCGGGCGAACGTCAGCGCCGGCGGTCGGGCCGCGTCGGCCGCCGCCGCGACCCGCTCGGCGGCCAGTTCCAACCCCAGCACCCGGAGGTCGGCCCGCACGACGCGCACCCGCTCGTACAGCTCGACGGTGGTGATCGGGGAGGCCCCGAAGCCCAGATCGACGATCAGCGGATCGGTCGTACCCCGCAGCACCGCGGCCCGGGTCGCGGTCAGCCAGCGGTCCACCCGGCGCAGCCGGTTCGGGTTCGTCGTCCCGCGCGTCGCGACGCCCAGGGCCCGGGCCCGGCCCGCCGCCAGGCGGGGCGGACGGCGCGCATCACCCATGCCCCGACCCTGGCACGGCCGGCCGGGCCGACTCTCGGCGGCCGGACCCGTCCCGCACGGGGGCCTGCCACGGTTGGCGGCATTCGTCCGGGAAGCCGCGCTGGCAGGATGGAAGCGGCCCGGGCATGGGTTGAACCCGGGTGGGGAGCATTCTTTCCGCCGCCCGGCGACCGGAAGCGGCCCGGTGGCCGGCGATGACCGAGGAAATCCGGTCGAACGGAGGTGGACGGGTGCTGTACGGCGACGGGCGGCTGCCCCGACGGGTGGCCATGCTCTCGATGCACACGTCGCCGCTCGAGCAGCCGGGCACCGGCGACGCGGGCGGGATGAACGTCTACATCGTGGAACTCTCGCGCCACCTGGCCTCGATCGGTACCGAGGTGGAGATCTTCACCCGGGCCACCAGCAGTGACCTGCCTCCGGTGGCCGAACTCGCGCCGGGTGTCACGGTCCGCCACGCCGACGCCGGGCCGTACGAGGACATCGGCCGGGCCGACATGCCCGCCCAGCTGTGCGCCTTCACCGCCGACGTGCTGCGGGCCGAGGCGGCCCACGAGCCCGGCTACTTCGACATCGTCCACTCCCACTACTGGCTGTCGGGCCGGGTCGGCGCGGCGGCCGCCCGGCGCTGGGCCGTGCCGCTCGTCCACACCGCGCACACCCTGGCCAAGGTCAAGAACGCGGCGCTGGCCGCCGGGGACCGGCCCGAGTCGGCGGTCCGGGTGGCCGGTGAGGAGCAGGTCATCGCCCGGGCCAACCGGCTGGTGGCGTCGACCGCGGAGGAGGCCGGGCACCTGGTCCGCCTCTACGGGGCTCAGCCGGGCCGGATCGACGTGGTCGCGCCGGGTGTCGACCTGGAGGTGTTCCGCCCCGGGGAGGCCTCGGCGGCCCGGACCCGGCTGGGGGTTCCGCCGGACGCGGTGCTGCTGCTGTTCGTCGGGCGGATCCAGCCCCTCAAGGCCCCGGACGTTCTGCTCCGGGCGGCCGCCGAGATGGTGGGGCTGGATCCGTCGCTGCGTGAGCGCCTGGTCGTCGCGGTCGTCGGCGGCCCGAGCGGCAGCGGGCTGGATGCCCCGGACTCCCTGGTCAAGCTGGCCGCCCAGCTCGGAATCGCCGACCTCACCCGCTTCCTGCCGCCCATGCCGCAGCGGGCCCTGGCCGACTGGTACCGCGCCGCGACCGCGGTGGTCGTCCCCAGCCACAGCGAAAGTTTCGGCCTGGTGGCCGTCGAAGCCCAGGCCTGCGGTTCCCCGGTGGTGGCGGCGGCGGTCGGGGGCCTGCGGACGGCGGTCCGCGACGGGGTGTCCGGGGTCCTGGTCGACTCGCGCGACCCGGCCCGCTACGCGGACGTGCTGCGCCGGCTGGTGGACGCGCCCCGCTGGCGGCGGCGACTGGCGGCCGGCGCGGTCGCCCACGCCGAGACGTTCGGCTGGTCGGCCACGGCCGACGGGGTGGCCCGGGCCTACCGGGACGCCCTGGGAGTTCGCGACGCGGTGGCGGCGCCGGCGTAGCGGCCGGTCGACGGGGCAGGATGGCTGAGATGACTGAGACGACAGAGGCAACCGGGACGACAGAGGCAACTGGGACGACTGGGACGACGAGCCACGAGACGACCGGCCCGGACGGCTTCGCGGCCGGCGGCCGGATCTCCCCGGCCGAGCGGGCCCGGCTCGACCGCGTGATCCAGGACGCACTCGACGACATCGGGCTGGACTACGAGCGGGCCGGCGAGGGTTCCTACCTGGTCGCGCTCGAAGGCGAACACAAGCTCAAGACGATGACCTGGCTGGTCGTCCAGGATTCGACGCTGCTCATCGAGGCGTTCTTCATGCGCAAGCCGGCTGAGAACCCGGGCGGCACCTACGCGTTCCTGCTGGGTCGCAACGCGCGGACCTACGGGGTCCACTTCTCCGTCGACCGGACCGGGGACGTGTTCCTGACCGGCCGGCTCCCGCTCGCCGCGGTCACTCCCGACGAGATCGACCGGATCCTGGGCTGCGCCCGGACCTACAGCGACGAGAACTTCGACCCGGCGGTCGCGCTCGGCTTCGCGGGCGCCATCGAGCGGGAAAAAGCCTGGCGGGCCAAGATCGCCGCCGAGGCCGCGAACAACCCGCCTCGCGGCTGACCACCGCCAGCGGGCCCGGGGGCCCGCTGACGGTGCCGGTCGCTGTCCTGCCTCGGTTTGGCCGGTGACCGACATCGTCGGTGCAGGCCCCAGCGTCGGTTGATGCTGCCAGCTGCGGATCGTGGCCCGGACTGGGCCGGGCGTCATCGTCTGCGGGCGTGGTGGCGCACGTTGGCGGTGCCGGTCGCGGTCTGGTCGGCAACCGTGAGCGTCTCTGCGTTTTGGATCTTCGTTGACGCGGCCAGACCCCGGGTCAGGACTTGACCCCGGCGTAGGAGTGCAGGCCGGAGACGACCAGGTTCACGATGTAGTAGTCGATGAACAGCGCGGTGAACGCGAGCAGCGACACCGCGGCGGCCCGGCGGCCCTTCCAGCCGGCGGTCGAGCGGGCGTGCAGGTAGGCCGCGTAAATCACCCAGGTGATGAACGACCAGGTCTCCTTGGGGTCCCAGCCCCAGTACCGGCCCCAGGCCGCCTCGGCCCAGATCGCCCCGGCGATGATCGCGAACGTCCAGATCGGGAACGCGAACGCGATGACCCGGTAGGACAACCGGTCCAGGGCCGCGGCCGGCGGCAGCTTCATCATGATGCCGCCGCGCTTGCGGATCGCCCCGCTCGGTGCGGCAGTGCCGGCCGCCACTGCCGCCAGCTGGTTCTCCCACCGGTCCTTGAACAGGTACAGGACGGTGGTCACCGCCGAGACCAGGAAGATTCCGCTGGACAGGATGGCCGCGACGACGTGGATCTTCAGCCAGTACGAGTTGAGCGCCGGCACCAGCGGTCCGGCCGGCACGTAGAGCACGGTGCTGGCAAACCCGAGGTAAAGCACCACCGGGACCATCACGAAGACGCCCAGCCACCGGACGTTCGCGCGGCTGAGCAGGATGAGGAACACCGTCACCGCGATCAGGGTGATCATGGAGGAGAACTCGTACATGTTGCCCCACGGCACCCGGTGCGCGGCGAACCCGCGGGTCACCACTGAACCGAGGTGACAGGCCCAGGCGATGCCGGTGGCGACGACGCCGAGCAGACCGAACCGGCGGGCCGACGCAAAACCGGAGGACGAGCCGCCGACCGGGGCATCGCTGCCGTCGTGGGCGCCGGCCGCCGCCGCCCGGGCCGCGGCCGCGCGGGCCGCGGCGGCCGCGAGCGCGGCGGTGCCGGGATCCACCGGTTCGGCTGAACCGTCGGAGCCGGGCTCCATCGGGCCGGCCTCCGGGAGGCCCGCGCCGACCAGCATCCGGGAGCGCGTGGCCGGAACGGCGGCGGTGGCGCTGGCCGCGGTGGCCGGCACTTGGGCCCGGTCGGCGCCCCGGCCCTCCCGGCTGAAGGCGAACTCGGCGGCGTAGCCGAGCATCGCCAGCGCGTAGAACATCAGCGCGACCCCGAGCAGGTGGTCGGACAGATGCGCCATGGTGACGTTGGGGGTCATCTAGGCTCCCGGTCGGTTGTGCGGGAAGCGGCGCCGTCCCCGTCCGGCGCGGTGGCCGGGGCGGACGGGACAGCTGGGACGGCGGTGGCCGGTGCTGGTTCGGTGGCCGGTGCTGGTTCGGTGGCCGGTGCTGGTTCGGCGGCGGTGGCGGCTGGTTCGGTGGCCGGCCGCGGTATCCCGCCGGCGGTGACCGGGGTGGCGGCCCGGATCTCGTTGGTGATCGTCGACAGTTCGCCGAAGAAGCCCTCCGGGTCGGCCCGGGTCAGCCCCCCGACCTCGACCACGGTCGGGCCGTCCTCACCGGGTCCGGCCGGCCGGACCCGCACCCAGACCCGCCGCCGCCGGACCCGCAGGCTCGTGACCAGGCCCAGGATGATGAAGATGGCGGCGACCAGCACGACCCCCTTGAACGGGTCCGACTTGGTCTGGAAGGTGGCGAACTCCCGCACGCTGTCCACCGACAGGGTGTAACCACCGGGCAGGCCGCTGACCGTGTTCTCGCGCGGGTTGTTGACCGCCAGCACCTGGGCGATCTGCTGCCTGCCGATCGGCCCGTCGATCCTGACCTGCTTGAGGTCGGTCGTGTCCAGGGCGTAGACGTTCTGCGGGAGGCCCTCGTTGAGGTGCAGGTTGCCGACCCAGGCGTTGATCGTCATGCCGGGGGCGTCGTCGGCCGGGAAGGACGAGACGTAGCCCTGGGCCGGGTCGAGGGTCGTCGTCGGGGTGAAGACCCCGGTGAACGCGAGCTGCTGGGGAGCCTTCGGCGAGCCGACGTCCGGCAGCCCGGTGTCGGGGATCTTCACCGTGCACGACGAGGTGAACTTGGCGTCGCGGGGCGTGCAGGCCGTGTAGCTCTCCCAGATCACCGCGTGCTGGGCGTTGCGCAGCACGAAGTGCGGGGCGTACCCGTGCCCGATCAGGTAGACCTTGGCGCTGCCGATGTCGAGCGGGTGGTTGACCCGGATCGTGGACTGCTTCTTCGGCCCGTTCAGCGACGTCGCGTAGGAGACGTCGGCCGTGAACGTCTTCGGCTCGGCGTTCGGCTGGTACGTCGCGTGGAACGCGTCGAGGTTCACCGAAAACGGGGTCAGCTGGTTGGTCTTGATCAGCCGGCCGTGGCTGAACTGGTCGTAGGACACCACGCCGTTGGTGAAGCCGTCCCCGGTCACCAGCAGAACGGTGCCCTGGTAGCCGAACCAGGAGCCGAACCCGACCCCGGCCAGCAGCAGCACCAGCGCCACGTGGAAGACCAGGTTCCCGGTTTCGCGCAGGTAGCCCTTCTCCGCGGCGACCGAGTGGTCGGGGGCGCCGCCGGGCCGGGTCGCCCCGGCGGCCGGGACGGCGACCCGGAACCGCCGGCCGCGCAGGGTGGTGTGGGCCGCCTCGACGACCTCCTCCGGGGTGGCCGAGGTGGACCACTTGCTGCCGCCGGCCAGCCGGCTCGGTCGGGCCGGGGCCTTCGGCGGGCGTCCGAACAGGGCTTTCGCATGCCAGCGGATCCGCGAAGACAGGCACCCGATCAGCGAGATGAACAGCAGCAGGTAGATGGCCGCGAACCAGGGCGCGCTGAACACCGAGAAGACCGAGAACCGGTCAAGGATCGGCGCGAGCTTCGGATGGTTGGCGAAGTACTCCTGCACGTTCAGCGGGTTCAGGTTCTTCTGGGGGATCAGCGATCCGGGTACCGCCGCCAGGGCCAGCAGGAACAACAGGAGCAGGGCCGTCCGCATGCTGGTCAGCTGGCGCCAGGCCCGGGAGAGGGTCACCACCGGCCAGGAGCGCCCGACCCGGGTGGCGCCCGTCGCCCGGCTGGCCCCGCCGGGCCCGTCACCCGGCCCGGTCCGGGCGGCGCGGCCTTCCGGGGAGGTGGACAGGGCGGTGTCGACCCCCTGCGCGGCGGCTTCGGCGGCGGCCGCGGCGCCGCTGGAGGTGGTCGCCGACTGGGTGTCGGTGTCGGTGTCGCTGGAGGTGGTCACAGCGGTGTCTCCCCGAAGCCGGGCGCCCAGCCCCGCAGGTCGATGATGAGCGTGTTCCAGCCTCCGGTCAGCTCGAGCACCCCGACCGTGACCAGCAGCAGCCCGCCGACGAAGGTCAGCACCCGGGCGTGCCGGCGGACGACGGCCAGGGTCCCGGCCGCCCGCTGGAAGCCGAGACCCACCGCGACGAACGGTACGCCGAGCCCCAGGCAGTACGCGGCGGACAGGAACGCCCCGCGCCCGGCCGTGGCGCTGTTGAGGGCCAGGCCCTGGACGGTGGTCAGGGTCGGGCCCAGGCACGGGGTCCAGCCGATCCCGAACAGCGCCCCGAGCACGGGGGCGCCCAGCAGGCCGGGGGCGGGTAGCCGGTGGATGCGCCATTCCCGGTTGGCCGCCGAGAAGCGGGCGAACACGCCCGCGAAGGTCAGGCCCATGACGATCGTCACGGCGCCGAGAATCTGGTCGATTCCCTGCTGATGGAGGTTCAGCCGGCTCCCGAGGTCACCGAACAGGGCGCCGTAGCTGACGAACACGGCGGTGAACCCCAGCACGAACAGGATGGAACCGGCGGCGACCCGACCGGCCCGCCAGCGCCGGGGCCGGTCCGGGCGATCGGCGGCGTCCGCGCCATCGTCGAGCGCCGGCGTCCCCGCCGGGCCGGCCTCCGGGCCGGCGCCACCACCGCCGGTCGCGGCGCCGACCCCGACCGGCAGCCGGGCCCTCTCGACCGGGGTGCCCGGCGCCCGGTCGGCGCGCGCCCGGGGCCCGGCCGCCAGGTCCTGGCCCGACAACCCGGTGACGTAGGAGAGGTAGCCCGGCACCAGCGGCAGCACACACGGTGAAAGGAAGGAGATCAACCCGGCCGCGGCCGCCACCGGGGCGGCCAGCAGCAGCGGCCCGTCGGAGACGAACGCGGTGACGCTCACGGCCGGCCGCCCGCGGTCGGGCTCATGTGCCGGCCTGCAGCTTCGTGAAGATCGGGGTCAGGTCGGTCGGCTGGGCGCCCCCGGTGATGCGGGCGGCGATGCGGCCCTGGGCATCCAGCACGAACGTCGAGGGCAGCCCGGGTGCGACCGGCCAGGACGCGGCCAGCTGGCCGATCCGGTCGACGATGCTCGGGTAGGGCACGTGGTTGTCCCGCGCGAATGCCTGCCCGTTCG
>JAMFSN010000252.1 GCA_026225295.1 Frankia alni | reverse complement strand
TCGAACTCCCGGGACCCGTCGTCGGCGGACAGGTCACCCACCAGGTCGACCTCCGGGGTGACCAGATGCTGCTGCACCAGGAAGTCGCGCGACGAGGACGACGGTGAACGTTCGATGATGAGCTCGCCGTGCCGGAAGCCGGCCGGCGGCGGGGTGCCGCTGTCGAGCGCGCCCATCACCACCCGCTCGCGCCACCGGTCCCGGTAGATACCGGCGACGAACGACACGACGCCGACGGTCATGAAGATCACCCCCACGACCGTGATGCTGACGCCCTTCAAGCTGGCGTGGATCGCGAATGCCAGGATCGCGCCGACGGTGAAAGTCCCAAGGCCCGAGGCTTTAGACATGGTCAGGAGATACCCGCTGCGCGGAGCGCTGCAACGCGGCGATCCTCGCCCGTACCGGGTGACACGCGCGGTCCCTCGCCAACCGGCGCCCACCCGTCCCCGGTCGGCGGTTCCGGACGCCGCTACCCGCGCCCGGGCGGACCGGACGCGGGTAGTGACGCGAAGCTGGTGGTGCGGGGTGAAACCCGACTCCTAGAATGCCTCCTCGGCCAGGTGCATGAGGTCGAGGTCGGTCGCGTCCAGCGCGGCGCGCCGGCTCGCGAGCTCCGGCAGGACGTTGGCCGCGAACCACCGCGCGGCGCTCACCTTGCCCTCGTAGAACGCCTGGTCCCGGGCCCGGTTCCCCGTCGGGGCCCGGCCCGCGCCCTCGCCCTCGGTGCCGGTGCCCCCGGTGTGCCCCAGCGCGGCCAGCGCGACCTCGGCCTGACGGAGCAGCAACCAGCCGATGATCACGTCCCCCACGCTCAGCAGCAGCCGGGTCGTGTTCAGCCCGACCTTGTAGATCTGCTCGCGGTCGGTCAGGCCCTCGGTCATGTAGGTGACCAGCGTCCCGACCATGCCCTGGAGATCATCGCGGGCCACCCCGAGCGCGTCGCGCTCCCGGGCCAGCGCGCCGTTGCCCGCGTCCCCCTTGGCGAACGTCGCGACGTCGGAGAGCAGCGCGGTCAGCGCCGCGCCCTGGTCCCGCACGATCTTCCGGAAGAACAGGTCCTGACCCTGGATCGACGTGGTGCCCTCGTAGAGGGTGTCGATCTTGGCGTCCCGGATGTACTGCTCGATCGGGTAGTCCTGCAGGTAACCGGACCCCCCGAGCACCTGGAGCGAGGACGCCAGCAGCTCGTAGGACCGCTCCGACCCGACGCCCTTGACGATCGGCAGGAGGAGGTCGTTGATCCGCTCGGCCAGCTCGTCCCGCTCGCCGCGCGATCCGGCCAGCAGGACCTGGTCCTGGAAGGTGGCCGTGTAGAGCACGAGCGCCCGCATGCCCTCCGCGTACGCCTTCTGGGCCATGAGCATCCGCCGGACGTCCGGGTGATGAATGATCGTCACCCGCGGGGCCGACTTGTCGGTCTGCTGGGTGAGGTCCGCGCCCTGCTTACGGGTCCGGGCGAATTCCAGCGCATTGAGATAGCCGGTCGACAGCGTGGCGATGGCCTTCGTCCCGACCATCATCCGCGCGTATTCGATGACCTGGAACATCTGCTGGATACCGCGGTGCTCGCCGCCGACCAGCCAACCGACGGCCGGCTGCTTCTCACCAAGACTCAATTCGCAGGTCGCCGAGACCTTCAGACCCATCTTCTTCTCGACGTTGGTGACGTACGCGCCATTGCGTTCGCCGAGCTCGCCGGTCTCCCAGTCGAACAGGAACTTCGGCACGATGAACATCGACAGGCCCTTGGTACCCGGCCCGTGCCCCTCGGGACGGGCCAGCACCAGGTGGAAGATGTTTTCCGGGATGTCCCAGTCGCCGCTGGTGATGAACCGCTTGACGCCCTCGATGTGCCAGCTTCCGTCGGGCTGCTCGAGTGCCCGGGTCCGCCCGGCGCCGACGTCGGAACCCGCGTCCGGCTCGGTCAGGACCATGGTCGCGCCCCAGCTCCGGTCGATCGCCAGCGCGGCGAACCGCTTCTGCTCCGGAGTGCCGAGCCGGTCGACAATACCGGCGAACGTCGGACCGGCCATGTACATGAAGGCGGCCGGATTCGCGCCCAGGATCAGCTCGGCCGCCGCCCAGGAGATCGTCGGGGGCGCACCGGTACCGCCCAGGTGGTCGGGAACGAACAAACGCCACCACCCGCCGTCGGCCAAGGTCGCGTAGGACTTCTTGAACGACTCCGGAAGGGTCACGGTGCCGGTCTCGGGATCGAAGACCGGCGGATGACGGTCGGCGTCCACGAAGGAATCGGCCAACGGCCCGGTGGCCAGTCGTTCCACCTCGGCGAGAACCTCGCGCGCGGTCTCGGCGTCCATCTCGGCAAACGGGCCGGTACCGAGCGTGCGGTCCACGCCCAGGACCTCGAAGAGAGTGAACTCGATGTCTCGAAGATTGCTCTTGTAGTGCCCCATGGCGATCTCCCCGGGGAAAGTGGGTCAGTACCCCCGCGAGAACTCCGTGGTCCGGGTCCTCCGAAGGTGCCGTACTGTGCCTACCCGCTGGTAACTGTGCCCAGGCTACCCGCCGGTAACCATATGTGGGACGAGTCTTCAGCTATTCACACAGCGTCAGCACGGCGACCACTCAATCTCGCCCGTCTGCTACTTTCCGCATTCCTTACCCTGCGGTACGAAGGCATCGCGCGATCTACCCATCGTTGCGCGAGCGAATCAATACCCGTGGTCAATGCCCGTGCGGCCGCAATGTCGTCGGACGCCTACCCTGACGGACATGTCCGAGTCCCCGGGCCGAAGACGGCGTGATCATGGTTTGTCCGCGCCGTCGGACCCGACCGACCCCGACGGGATGACCCAGGAGCTCCGGTTCGCGGTCGTGATGACCGGCGGAGCCAGCCTGGCCGTCTGGATGGGCGGCGTGGCCCGGGAGATCAATCTGCTCACCGCGCCGCGCCCGGACCCGGGCGACCGGGCCGCCGGCCCGCCGACCGATCCGCGCCAGCTGTACCACCGGTTGGTCGATCTGCTCCGGCTCGATGTCAGCGTGGACGTGCTGTCGGGCACGAGCGCCGGAGCGATCAACGCGGCCGCCCTCGGCTACGCGAATGTCTCCGGCAGCGATCTCGCCCCCCTGCGCGACCTGTGGCTCACCGACGGTGCGATCGACCATCTCCTGCGCGACCCGGCCGCCGCGTCGTTCCCGTCCCTGTTGCAGGGCGACGCGGAACTACTGAGCGGGATCCGGGCCGTCCTCGACGCCATCGAGCGCACGGCCCCGGCGCCGGACGAGCGGCCGAACGCGCCGACCTCGGTCTTCATCACCACGACGTTCCTGCGCCCCGAGGTCGACACGTTCACCGACGACGTCGGCACCGCCGTGCGCGACGCCGACCACCGCGGCCTGTTCAGTTTCGGCGAGGCGGACCTCGTGGCGGACGGGGCGCGGGCCCGCCTGGCCCTCGCCGCCCGGGCCAGCGCCTCCTTCCCGGGCGCCTTCGAGCCGGCGTTCGTCCCGATCGGGCAGGACGCCGACGAGCAGCACCCCGACATGGCCGGCTACGTCAACGCGGCCCGCAGCCACTTCGTCGCGGACGGCGGCCTGCTCGACAACCGTCCGCTCCGCCCGGCCCTGGAAGCCATCTTCGACCGGCCGGCGGGCCGACAGGTGCGACGGGTGCTGGCCTACGTGGTCCCGACCATCGAGCTGCCCCGCTCGGCGGCGGCCCCGCGGGCCGACCAGCAGCCGACGCCGCCCGGGCTCGGGCGGGCCCTGGTGACCGATCTCGACGCCGCCCTGAACCAGACCATCGCCGGTGACCTGACCCGGCTGCGCGGTCACAACACCCGGACCCGGACCCGCCGGGACAGCCGGCGGCGCCTCGCCGACCTGCGGACCGCGGCGGGCGAGCCGCTGGTCGACGCGGCCGGCTACGCGACCTACCGGGCCCGCCAGGCGACCGCCTTATGCACCCCGGTCGTCGATGCCCTGTTACGGATGGTCGCCGACCGGGCCACGGCCAGTCTCCCGGCCGGCGCCAAGGAGCAGGCCGGCGTCCTGACCCGGATCGGCGCCGGGACGGCCGGGCTGGCCGTGGCCGGTACCGACGAGGTGCTGGCCGGCGCCGTCGACCGGGCCGCGGCCTTCCTGCCGGCCAGCCGGCCCGGCCCGGACCGCCGCGCCGAACTGTGGCGCCTGGGCCGACCGGCACTCGACGGGGCTGTCGCCACCCTGCTGGATCTGGTCCGCGAGGGGTACCTCCTGGCCACCCGCCCGGCGGACCGGGCCGAGCTGGCCGGGTTCGGTCGCCTGCTGCACGACGCCCGGCCGCGGGCCGGCGCGCCGTCCCCCCGGGTGGTCTGGACCGTCGTGTCCGAGGTCTTCGCCACCGCCCGGGACCGCCCCCTACCCAGCGTGGTCGCGGAGGCCACCGACCGGTGGCTCCGGCTCGACTACGCCGACGACGACCGGTTCCGGGACGCCCTGACCCACGGGTGGAGCACCGTCGGGCTGGTCGCCCGCGACCTTCGGGACCTGCTCGCCCGGCTGATCGCCGACCACCACCCACGCCCGGTCGCCCCGGAGCCGCTCTCGCGGGCCAGCCGGCCGGGCGGCTTGAGCGTCCGGGAACGCCGGTCACTGGCCGTCGACTTCCTGTCCGCCTTCGTCGCCTTCCTGCCGTCCGACGCCGACCAGGCCGTTTTCCGGCTGGTCGATCTGCACCTGGCCGAGGTGGTGTTCGCGGACGGCGGCGCCGCGGCCGCGCCGGTCGAGCTGGCTCAGCTCAGCGCGGACACCCGGACGTTGCTGGACCCCAGCCGGGACCGGGCGACCCAGAAGCTGACCGGACTCCAGCTCGCCCACTTCGGCGCGTTCCTGAAACAGTCGTGGCGGGCCAGCGACTGGATGTGGGGCCGGTTGGACGGCGCCGGGTGGCTCGTGCACCTGCTGCTCGACCCGCGCCGGCTCGTCGCGTTGCGGGAGATGGCCGGCGACGCCGACCAGCGGGCCGCCTGGGCGGCCCGGCTCCGGGCCGAGCTCAGCTCGATCGCCGGGGCCGGGCCGGCTCCGGGCGTGGAGGAGGAGCTGGCCTTCCTGGTCGGCGACCGGACCACGGTGCCGCGCAGCCTGCCGGCCACCTCGATGTGGGTCGCCGCCGGACTGCAGAGGTTGATCGCGGCGGAGGAGCTGCCGGTCGTCGCGGACGCGGCGCGGGCCGACCGGGCCGCCCGGGGGGCGAACGTGGCCGGCGGTTTCCTGGCCGCCTACGCCGCCGCCACCTCCTCCGACGCCACCTCCTCCGACGACGACGTCGACGCCCGGGCGACCGACGCCCGGGCCCGCGTTACCCGGGCGGCCACGGCGCCGACCGGGCGGCTGCCGGTCGCCAGCGCCGAAAGTGTCCTGCGGGCCTGCCGGGTGTCGGAGGAGACGTTCACCGCCCAGCTGTCCAGCCCGATGATGACCTCGGTCCTGGCCCGCGCGGCGGCGGTGAGCGCCGGGATGATCGCCACCGCCGGGGAGGTGCCCCGGTCGCTGCGACCGGCGCTGTGGACACTGCGCGCGATCACCCGGCTCGTCTACGAGCTGACCCGGCGGGTCACCCACGGGCGGCGCGACACCACGACGCTGCTCGCGCTGGTTCTCCTGATCGGCGGCTTCGGCCTGGCGACCAGCACGATCTCCGTGATCGGGGTCGTCGGCCTGCTCGCGGCTCTGGTCGGCGCCGGCCTGCTGGTGCTGGTCGTGTGGCGGCGGCTCACCCAGGTGATCGCCGCCGTGGGCGCGACGGCCCTGGTCGCGGTGGCCGCGGCCGGCTTCGTCCCGGTCCTGAAGCGGCACCTGTTCCCGTGGCTGCGCGACACCGTCGTGCCCTACCTGGCCGATCACCCGGTGACCTGGGCGGCGGTGTTCGTCCTGTTACTGGTGCCGCCGGTCACGACCCTGGTCGGGCTGGCCGTGCACACGCGTTCCTCGCCGTCCGATCAGGAGACGTCGGTCCAGCGGTAGCGGCCGTCGAGGTCCCGCAGGCATTCCAACGGCCGACCGTCGGCGCCCTTGATGTAGGACCCGTCCTGACTCCGCGAGCAGGCTCCGCCGGCCCTGGTGGGCGGCGGGGTCGGACTGGGGGGCGGGGACGTGGACCAGACCGACCCGGCGGAGTTCGACACGCAGTACAGATCCAGGCCGTTGATCGCGGACTGGGAGCCTCGACCCGCGCTCGGATCGCAGGGTTCGTCGACGAAGACCGGCGTGGCCTGGGCCGAGGCGCTGGCGCTCCCGCTCGGGTCGGCCCCGGCGGTGGCTCCGGCCGCGGACGGTGACGAGGTCGGCCCGTCCGGTGCCGGGGTGGCGGTTGGCGCTGGCGGAGTCGATGCGGCCACCCCGCTCGGGGCGGACCCGGTCGGAGCGGGGCCGGCCGCCGCCGCGTGCGGGGCAGCCGATGAACACGCCGCCAGCACGAGCGCGATGAGGAGCGCGGCGCACAACGTGACCAGGCCGGCCAGCCCACCTACCGGGCCGGGTCGGGATCCACGGCCGTGGGTCTTCACGGCGTGCCGGATTCGCTTCGGTCGCTCACGGCCCTCCCGCCCGTCACGGTGTTCTCAGAGTAACTACCCAGGCTGGGCGGCGGCCCGGAAAATGCCCGATGTGACGGTTCGGTCGATCAGGTCGGGAAGATGAGCAGGCCGCGGGCGTGGGCCTCGCGCTGGAGCCGGTCCAGCTCGCGGGCCCAGAGCGCGAACCGCTCAACGGCGGCGAGCCGACCGGCCAGGGCCCGGGCCACCCGCGGCGCGACCAGCTGGGCCATCGGACTGAGAAAGCCCACCGAGGCCGCCGCTTCGTCCTCACAGGCCCGGTGGTAGGCCGCGCGCGCGAGCACCGCCTCGGCGCGGGCGGTCATCAGCTGGTCAGCCATGAGTTCGATGCGGGCCAGGAGCTCGAGATCGGTCGCGGCCGGCCCACCCAGGAAGCGTGAGTCCCCCCGCGCCCCGAACCCGCCGGAACC
>JAMFSN010000251.1 GCA_026225295.1 Frankia alni | reverse complement strand
GCTCATGGACATCTCGCCGGGGCTGCCCGCGACGGACAACTTCCAGCACTGGCCGCCGTGGCGCCCGCTCGTCGTCGAGACGGCCCGACGCGTGCTCGACTACACCGGCCGGCACCCTGGTGATCCCGATGACGGTCCTGGTTGAGCAGTACTGGCGCGAGATCAGCACGGGCCTCGCCCACCATGACATCCCCGTTCGACACTTCGTCCTCCATGCCGACCAGGACACCCTCCGCGGGCGCATCCTGGGCCAGCATGCGGTCTCCCCGTTCCGTCTCAGCTACCTTGAGCCCTACGCCGAGGCAGCCCGCACCTGGTTGCACGCCGAGGCCGAGGTCGTCGACACCACGCACCTCACCGCCGCCCAGGCCGCCCGGCGGATCGCAGAGGCCGTCAAAGGTTGAGGTCCGCCCGCCCCGCGTAGATCAGACGGAACCACACTGCAGACGATCATCCCGGCAGACCGACGTCGGTTCGACATCGGTCCAGGCCAGCGCCACGACTGACTTCTGGAACTCCAGAGGGCATCGGGCGACGACGGGTCGGTGGCGGCGGACGAAGGACGTTCGCCGCCCGCCGACGAGCGGCGAGCGGCGAGCGGCGAGCGGCGATTCAGGCCAAAGCCCGGAAGCGGCTGCCGTGGAAGACCAAGGGTGCGATGTCCTCCGTGTGCTCGTGTTCCCGGATGGCCAGGAGCACGATCTCGTGGTCCCCAGCGTCGACGTGCCGGTCGATCGTGCACTCGAACGCGGCGGCCGCGCCGTCCAGCAACACGGCGCCGTCGATGGTTGCCCGCCAGGAGATCCCCGCGAACCGATCGCCCGTACGCGCCCCAAGGCGGTGGCCAACGGCCTCCTGGTGGGCGCCGAGCACGCTGACCCCGATCGCCGGCGCAGTCCGCAGCGCGGGCCAGGTGGTCGACGTACGGGCGACGCACACCGACACCAGTGGTGGATCGAGCGACACCGGCACGAAGGTGCTGGCCGCGATGCCGACCGGCAGCCCGTTGACCAGCCCGGCCACGACCGCGACCCCGGACGGGTGGGCGGCGAAGACCCGGCGCAGCTCGCGCGGCTCGAGGGCGCCCTTGCTCACGACGCTGCCCCGGCGGCGCCCAGCTGGCGCAGGGCGGTGGGCAGCCAGCTGTCCAGCACGCCGGGTGCGTCCCACGCCGAGTCCAGCGCGAACAGGCCCGCCGTCGGTGTACTGGCGCCGATCTCGGCCAGAACCGGCTTGAGGAATACCTCGGGCGCCAGGGCATGCTTCCAGTCGCCCCCGAGCATCACCGGCACCGCTTTGACGGCCGCCAGCGACCCGGCTGGAAAGCGGTCGAGGAACAGCTTGAGCAGGCCGGTGTAGGTGGCCTTGTAGGTCGGGCTGGCCACCACCACGAGCGCACTGTCCTGGACCTGCGCAACGGCCTGGGCCACAGCGGGATCCGACCAGTCGAGCAGGGCGGCACCGAAGGTGGCGAGGTCGATGTCGTGGGTCGCTGCCCCGCCCGTGAGCGCGGTCGCGACCCGGTGCGCGAAGGCGTGGGTGCGCGACGCCGGCTTCGGGTTGCCGACGACGACGGTGACGGTCATCGGCTCGGGCCGAACGGTACGGCCACCTTGGTCGGAACCTCGGGCGCGGGGTGACTCCACAGGCCGCGCCGGGCGAGCTCGGGCAGCACGCCCTCCCCGAACCAGTACGCCTCCTCCAGGTGCGGGTAGCCGGAGAGGACGAACTCGGAGATCCCGAGGGCCGCGTACTCCTCGATCCGGTCCGCGACCTGCGCAAAGCTGCCGACGAGAGCCGTCCCGGCGCCGCCTCGCACCAGGCCCACGCCCGCCCAGAGGTTCGGCGCGATCTCGAGCCTGTCCTTCGTCCCGCCGTTGAGCTCGAGCATCCGGCGCTGGCCCTCGGACTCGCTGCGCCGCAGTCCCAGCTGGACCTTGTGGATCTGCGCCTCGGACAGGCCGGACAGCAGCCGGTCAGCCTCGGCCCAGGCCAGCTCGGGGGTGTCCCGGGCGATGCTGTGCAGGCGGATCCCGAAGGCGACCGTGCGTCCCTCCCGCGCGACCAGCTCGCGGACCCGCACGATCTTCTCCGCCACGGCCGCGGGAGGCTCCCCCCACGTCAGGTACACGTCGGACTGTCGAGCCGCCACCCGCAGGGCCGCCGGCGACGAGCCACCGAAGTACACGAGCGGAACGGGGTCCGGCAGCTGGGCCAGTACGGCGTCCTCGAGCTGGAAGTGCCGGCCGGCGTGGTTGACCGACCGCCCGGACCACAACTCGCGGACGACCGCCAGGAACTCCTCGCACCGCTCGTACCGGGCGTCCTTGTCGAGGAAGTCGCCGTACATCCGTTGCTCGTGGCTTTCGCCGCCGGTGACGACGTTCAGCAACAGCCGGCCGCCGGAAAGCCGCTGGAACGTGCTGGCCATCTGTGCGGCGAGGAAGGGCGAGGTCAGGCCGGGCCGGAACGCGACGAGGAACTTCAGCCGCTCCGAGAGGCTGCTCAGCATCGCGGTGCTGATCCAGGCGTCCTCACACCAGGTACCGGTGGGCGTCAACGCCCCCTCGAAGCCGAGTTGCTCCGCGCTGCGGGCGATCTGGCCGAGGTAACGCACCGACGCCGGGCGCCCGCCCGCCCCCTCGACCTCGGTGCCGTGGCCGCCACCGATGATGTGGCGGCCGTCGCCCCCGTTGGTGGGTAGGAACCAGTGGAATTTCAGTTCGGTCATGTCACAACTGCCCGTGGTTGGGAGGGAGGGTTCGGTCGACGGACCAGCGGCCCAGGTGATGCACCTTCCACGCGGCGGGGTCGTGCAAGGTGTGCGTACGCGCGTTGCGCCAATGCCGGTCCAGCCCCAGGCCGGCGGCCGCGGAACGGGTTCCGGCGACCTCGAAGAGCCGGTTGCCCGCATCGACGGCGGCCCGGGCGGAGGCGGCGCGGGCCGCTGCCACCGCGAGGCTGGCCGCACCGGCCCGCGCCGCGTCAGGGGCGGCATTCGCCCGGTCGACGGCCCGGGCCGACTCGGCGAGCAGTGCCTCGGCGGCGCGGACGGCGAGCTCCAGCTCGCCGAAGATCTGCACGACCAGCGGGTCGTCCGCGGCCCGCTCCACCCCGGCGTCGGGGTAGGGACGGCTGCTGCCCACCACGAAGGCCGCCGCGTCGGTGACGGCGGCCCGCGCGATCCCGGCGTCGATGGCGGCGTGCAGAACCTGGGCGAAGGCGCCGTAGCTCTGGGGGCCGTCGAAGGTACCGGCGAACGGGGTGATCCATTCGTCGGTCACCACGACATCGGACAGCAGCACGCTGCCGCTGGCCGTCGTGCGCTGACCGAGGGCGTCCCAGTCGTCCAGCACCTCCAACCCCGGCGCCTCCCTGGCGACCCAGGCGACGGCCAACGGACCGTCGACCCCGAGATGGGCGAGGACGGGGATCCAGTCCGCGAACAGCGCCCCGGTGGCGTAGAACTTGCGGCCGCGCAGAAGCCAGCGGCCGTCCCCGGCTGGCCGCAGCGTGGTGTGGAACTCCCGCACATGGCGGGTGCCCGGTTCCGACTGCGCGTTGCCGAACCTGCCGCCCCGCAGGACGTCCGCGAACAGGGCCGCCTTCTGTCGCTGGCTCGCCCGGCGGCGCAGGTGGTCGATGTAGACGAAGTGGCTCTGCGGGATCTGACCGATGTTCGGGTCGGCCACCGACAGCAGCCGGAACACCTCGACGACGGTCGCCACCGGCAGGTCCGCGCCCCCGAATTCGGCCGGGACGGTGATCGCGAGCAGGCCGGACGCGCTCAGCTGGTCCACCTCGGCCGCCGGCAGGCTCCGCTCCGCGTCGCGGGCGGCCGCTCCGGTCGCGAACGCCGAAGCGAGCTCGGCGGCGACGGACACGGCCTCGGCGTCGGTCAGCACGGGAACGGTGGTGCCCTGGTCGACGACCGTCATCTGGCGTCCTTCCGGAAACAGCGAGGGTCAGACACCGGCGGCCGTCCCGACCGGGGCCTGCGCCGGCGCGCCGACGAGATCCGGCGCCGCGGACGGCGGCCGCCCGGCGCGCAGCTCATCGGCCTGCGCCCAGCTCCGGGGACCGTTGGTGAACGCGCCGCGGTACCTCGCCGCGGGGTGTCGATCGTTGAGCCGGTCGTACCCGAACAACTTGCGCCGCAGCGTGCCCTCGGCGTACTCCGCCTGGGCAAGACCGCGGTCGCGCAGCTCGGGGAGCAACAGCTGCGCGAACTCCTCGAACGAGCCGGGGATCACCCAGTTGATGACGTTGACGCCGTCGATGCCGGCGTCCTGCCAGACCTGGAGCTGGTCGGCGATCTGGCCCGGCGTGCCGACGATGCGGCTGCTGCGCGCCCGCAGCAGCGTGAGGTCGCCGACGGTCGGCTCGCGGTCGGTGAGGTGCTTGGACAGCAGGTCCAGGAAACCGTGCGCCGTATTGGTACGGACCGCGCCGAGCGGGGTGTCGGGCGGATACACCCGGCCGTCGAGGTCGACGATCGCGGCGTGGGCCGCGTAGCCGTCCGAGCTGACGAACTCGTCGTAGTAGGCCGACTTCTCCGCGGCGTCCTTCGCGTTGTCCCCGATGACGAAGGACAGGCCCTGATGGAACGTGACGTCCTCGGGCCGCCGGCCGAAGGACACCGCCAGGGCGCGGGTCTCGGCGATCTGCTCGCGAGCGAGCTCGGGCGACGGCGCAACGATGAAGACAGCCTCGGCGTTGCGCGCGGCGAACGCCCGGCCGGCACCGGAGGACCCGGCCTGGAACAGCAGCGGCGTCCGCTGGGGCGACGGCGAGGACAGGAACGGGCCCTCGACGCTGTAACGCTCACCCCGGTGAAAAATCTTGTGGATCTTCGACGGATCGCCGTGGAGGCTGCGCGCCCTGTCCTTGGGGAGCGCGCCCTCGTCCCACGACCCCTCCCACAGTTTGTAGGTGACGTCGACGTACTCGTCGGCCCAGCGGTAGCGCTCTTCGTGGTCCTCGAGCGCGTCGTAGCCGAAGTTGCGGTAACCGTTGTCCTGGGTACCGGTCACGATGTTCCACGCGATCCGGCCCTTGCTGATGTGGTCGAGGGTGCTGAACTGGCGAGCGAAGTTGGTGGGGTGCTGCTGGAACACGTTGGAGGTCGCGGCCAGCCCGATGTGCTCGGTCCTGACCGCGAGCGCGCCGAGCAGCACGGTCGGGTCGTTGCTCGGGATCTGCAGTCCCTCCCGGACGTAGACGGAGTAGTCGGCCTCAGCGTCGCCGTAAAGCCCGGCGACATCCGCGAAGAACATCGCGTCGAACTTCGCCTCCTCCAGCGTCTGCGCGAGGTCGATCCAGGTGTCAACGTCGGTGAACTCCGACTGTCGCGCGTCTGGCCGGCGCCACTGGCCGTGGTGGATGTGCGAGGTCGTGTTCATCACGAACGCGTTGAAGAACAGCCGACGGCGGTCCTGGCCTGGCATGTCGTGCTCCTTTCGGTCAGCCCGCGACGCCGGGGTCATGGGGCGGTCACCGGCGTCGGTTCCTCGACCGGTCGGCGCCAGAGGGCGGCGATCGGGTCGGTGCCGTTCACGTGCCAGGCGCCGACGATCCGGGCCTTGTAGATGCGCGGGTTGTGCGACGCGAGCGTGCGGGCGTTGCGCCAGTGCCGGTCCAGCAGCGTCGAGCGGTCGAGCGCGGACGACCCGAGCGCGTCGTAGAGGATCGTGGCCGCTTCGAGCGCGGCGTCGGTCGTCGTCAGCTGCGCCTCGTAGACCGCGATGGTGGCCCGCCGCAGCAGATCCTCGGCCTGTTCTTCGGATGCGCGGCCCTCATCGGTGCCCGCCTCCAGGGCCGCGGCGGCCCCGTCGATCTGGCGCGCGGCCCAGGCCACCGAGGCCTCGATCGAGGAGGCGAGCGCGCCCACCCGCCCGACGACCTCGTGGTACTGCGGATCGTCGCGCGGGACCGGTGCCAGTCCGTGCGGGTAGGCGCGCCGCCGCTGTCGCAGGTGGTCGACCAGGTCACGGTGCGCCGCCCGGGCAACCCCGCCCAGCGTCGCGAGGTGCACGAGCTGGTACACCGCCTCCTGGTAGCGCGCCCGCTCGGTGAACGGGTAGACCTGCTCCGCGGAGAGGACCACCTCGTCGAAGAATGCGCTCCCGCTGCCCGTCTGTCGTTGACCGATCGCGTTCCAGTCCTCCTCGAGCCGGACGCCCACGGCGTCGGACTCGACCAGCGCGAGCCGGAACTCCTCCGGTCCGGTCGTGGCGAGCACGCTCACCCAGTCGGAGAAGATGCTGCCGGTGCTGTAGTACTTCCGGCCGTGCAGCACGTAGCCGTCGCCCCGGGGCACCAGGGTGGTGCGCAGGTCGAGCAGGGAGTCGCCCCCCGTCTCGGACCACGCACCGCCGAAGAACTTCCCGGCGACGATCTCCTCCCGCCACCGCTTGTTGCCCTCGCCCAGCCGTTTGTCCTCGACGAAGGCGACGTGGTTCCGCCAGATCTGGGGCAGGTTCGAGTCGGCCGCACCGAGATCGAGCAACAGGGCGAAGTACTCCTCGATGGTCACTCCCCGGCCGCCGTCCGCGACCGGGATCCGCAGCGCACCGAAGCCGGCCTCCTTGAGTAGCCGCACCTCCTCGTGGGGCTGGGTGCCGTCCCGCTCGTGCCGTGGCGCGGCCGCGGCGACGCGCTCGAACAGCGGCGCGTACTCCACGCGCAGCCCGCTCATGCCTGCGCCAGTCTCGGGAGGGCGGTCAGCAGCCGTTGCGTGTAGGGGTGCGCAGGAGCGGCGAAGACCGCCTCGGCGTCACCCTGTTCCACGAGCCGGCCGTCCTTCATCACCAGGATCCGGTCGCTCATGTGGTGGATGACGCCGAGGTCATGGGAGATGAACAGGTAGCTGACGCCGAGTTCGTCCTGCAGGTCGGTGAGCAGGTCGAGGACCTGGGCCTGCACCGACACGTCCAGCGCCGAGACCGGTTCGTCGCAGACGATGATCCCGGGCTCGGGCGCGAGGGCGCGCGCTATCGCGACGCGCTGGCGCTGCCCACCCGACAGCCGCAGCGGCGCCGTGGTCAGGTGCTCTCGCGTCAGCCCCACCTGCTCGAGCAGCCGGACGGCCCGCTCCTGCGCCTCCGTCTTGGAGGACGGGGGACGGCTGCCCGTCCGCAGCGAATCGGCCAGGATCCGGCCGACCGGCCAGCGCGGGTCGAACGAGCTCAGCGGATCCTGGTAGATGACGCCGATCTGCTTGCGCACCGTGCGGCGGGCCGCCGCGGAGATGCTCGACCACGGCTTCTCGTGCAGCAGCACGTCGCCGGACGTCGCCTCGGTGAGCGCGAGCGCAATGCGGGCCGTGGTCGTCTTGCCGGACCCGGACTCGCCGACGATGCCGAGCGTCTCGCCCGCGAACAGGTCGAACGAGACGTCGTTGACGACGGTGCGATCGATCTTGTCCGGACCCTGGAAGACCTTGACGAGATTGCGGGCCCGCAGCACGGGCCGGTCGCGGTCGATCTTCCGCACGCGAGGCACGTCGCTGACCCCGTCGGCCGGGGGCGCGAGCCGGGTTCCCCGGGTGTGTTCCGACGGGATCGCGTCCAGGAGTGCCTGGGTGTAGGCATGCTTCGGGTCGTGCAGGACCTGGTGGGCCGACCCGAACTCGACGATCTCCCCGGCGCGCATCACGGCGACCTGGTCGGCGAGCCGGGCCACCACCGAGAGGTCGTGGCTGATGAGGATGATCGACGTGCCGCGCTCCTTCGATGCGGCCAGCAGGTCCAGCACCTGCGCCTGCACGGTCACGTCGAGGGCGGTCGTCGGCTCGTCGGCGACGACGAGCTTCGGGTCCAGGGCGATGGCCGACGCGATGAGGGCGCGCTGCCGCAGACCGCCGGACAGCTCATACGGTCGCTGCCGCGCTTTGACTTCGGGCTCGGGCACACCGACGGCGTCCAGCAGCTCGACGACCCGCTCGGCGCGGCTCCGCCGGTTCCCCCAGCCGTGCAGCCGCAACGGCTCGGCCACCTCGTCCCCGACCCGGCGGAGCTGGTCGAGCGAGACGAGCGCGTCCTGCAGGACGAAGCCGACCTCGCGGCCCCGGATCGAGCGCCATTCGCGGCCGGACGCGCGGCGCAGGTCGACCCCCGCCAGGTCGATGCGGTCCGCGCTCACGTGGGAACCCCGCCCGGTCAGGCCGACCAGCGTGCGGGCGGTGACGCTCTTGCCGGATCCGGTCTCGCCCACGATCGCCAGGCAGCCGCCGGGGCGCGCGGTGAAGGAGATCCCCTTCACGACCTCGGCGTCGCCGAACGAGACCCGCAGGTTCTCGACGGTCAGCAGCGCCGGCCGGGCGTCGAGCGTCTCAGGTCCTGGCTCGATGGCGGTCGACGTCGTCATCGGGCGGCTCCTTCCAGTTTGTGCTGCAGCGTGCGGCCGAGGCTGGTGACGGCGATGGCCAACAGGACGATCACGAGACCGGGCAGGATCTCCAGCCACCACGAGGTGGTGATGAAGTCGCGACCGGCGTCGAGCAGCGCCCCCCACTCCGGAGAGGGCGGCGGAACACCGAACCCGAGGAACGACAGACTCGATGCCCAGACGATGGACTGGCCGACGCCGAGGGTCATGACGGCGACGAGCGGCCGGAAGGCGTTCGGGAACAGGTGCCGGCGGATGACCGTCCGGCGCCGGTGCCCGAGTGCGGAGGCGGCCTCGACGTAGGGGGCCTCCCGCACGTTGAGCACCTGGCCGCGGACCATGCGGGCGTAGCCGGGCGCCGAACCCACGCCCACGGCGATCAGCTCGGTCTCGAGCGACGGTCCACGGACCGCGACCACGAGCAGGGCGAGCAGCAGCGCCGGGAACGAGAAGAGGACCTCCAGCAACCGGGTGATCAGCGAATCGACGATCCCGCCCACCAGTCCGGCGGTGAAGCCGAACACGATCGCGATCGCCATGGCGATGGCGGTGGCGCCGACGCCGATGCCGAGCGACTCCCGGGTGCCGTACACAACCCGGGTGAACAGGTCGCGGCCGGCCTCGTCGGTCCCGAACAGGTGATGCCAGGAGGGCGATCTCAACGTCTGCTGGAGGTGGATCGTGGTCGGGCTGTGCGGGGTCAGGACGCCGGGGGCGAAGGCGGCGACGAGCGCCACCACCACGACCAACGAGGCCAGCACCGTGGTCGGGCGGGCCCGCAGGTGCCGGACCCAGTCGGGGCTGCGCACGACCGTCGGCAACGTGATCGTGGTCATGCTGGTCCTCCCAGCCTCGGGTCGACGAGCGCGTAGGCAAGATCGACCAGAAGGTTCGCGATCACGTAGACGATCGCCACGGCGAGCACGACGCCGGAGACCGTCGGCACGTCCCGGGTACTGACCGCGGTGACGAGCACCTGGCCGATGCCGGGGCGGCCGAAGATGTTCTCGACGATGACCGCGCCGGACAGCAGCGCGCCCAGAGCCCAGCCGGACAGGGTGATCGCCGGCAGGACGGCATGGCGCAGAGCGTGCCGCAGCCGCACCCCGGTGTCGCTCTGCCCGCGGGTGCGAGCGGTGGTCACGAAGGGCTGGTCGAGCACCTTCTCGAACTCGTCGCGGGTCACCTGGCCGAGGAACCCGGCCAGCGGGATCGCCATCGTGACGATGGGCAGCACCGTTCCCTTCACGGACGTGCCACCGATGACCGGGAACCAGTGCAGGTCGACCGAGAAGATGACCAGCAGGATGATGCCGACCCAGTACTGCGGGAGGCAGGCGGTGAACGTCTCCCACAGCGAGCCGAGCGCCGAGACGACGGGACGCCGTTTGACGGTCAGCAGGGTGATGCCGATCGCGAGGATCCACGCCACGACCAGGGCCCCGACCGTGATGATGAGGCTGGGCCCGAGCTGGCCGCCGACGACCTGGGTGACCGGCCGGTGCTGGGTGTAAGACGTTCCGAGGTCGCCGTGGAAGACGCCGCCGATGTAGCGCAGCCACTGCGCGACGAGGGGATTGTCGAAACCGAACTCCTTCCGGACGGGAGCCAACTGGGCCGCGGTGTAGTGCTGGTGCTGGCCGGTCTGGATGTTCAGCAGGATTGTCGCGCGGTCTCCGGGCACGGCGAGCTGGGCGAAGAAGGTCACGGAGGCGGCGGCGATGACCACCGCGACCGCGCCCGCGACCTTCCACACGATGCGGCGGGCCAGCCGCACGCCGGGGCGTGCGGCCGGCCGCTGGTCGACCCCGGAGCCCGCGGGGTCGACCGCGGGCTCCGGGACCTCGACAAGAATCGTCATCCAGGCCTACTTGGTGTAGTAAGCGTCGGCGAAGACCGGCTCACCCTGGCTCTTCTCCAGCCAGAAGTCGTGCAGCTTCTTCGAGACGGCGTACAGCGAGTACTGGGTGTAGAACCCGATGCCGGCCGCGTTGTCCTGGACGATCTGCTGCGCCTGCTGGTAGAGCTGGTCGGCCTTCGCCCCGTCCGGCTCGGTGTTCGCCGCCTGGATCACCTGCGAGAGCTGGTTGCTGTTGAAGAAGGACTCGTTGTTGCCGTTCGGGTTGGCCTTCGTCGTGGGCCGGTAGACGATCCAGAGGATCGCCGGGCTCGGGCTCGTCCAGTAGGAGGGCGTGGCGTCGAAGGTGCCGGGCGCGGAGTCCTTTCCGGCAAACAGCTCAGCCTGCGACAACGGGATGAGCTGGACGTTGAACCCGACCTGCTTCCACTGCTGCTGCAGGATCTGCAGGGCCGCCGCACCTTCCTGGGGAAGGATCACTCCGGAGCCGTAGGGGATCCGGATGGTCAGCGGCTTGCCGTCCTTGGTCCGGATGCCGTCCGCGCCCTTGACCCAACCGGCCTGGTCCAGCAGCGCGTTGGCCTTCGCCGGGTCGTAGGCGTAGTCCGCGGCGGCCTGCGCGTTGTACCCGGGCGTCGACTGGCTCACCGCGGGGTTGCCCTCGTAGGGAATGACCCCGTGGAAGGCGGCCTCGACCGCGCCCTTGCGGTCGGCACCGTAGGCGAACGCCTGGCGGACCTTCAGGTCAGCGAACGGACCGTCCGTCGTGTCGATGAAGAAGGACGGCGGGTGACCGGGGGTGATGTACTTGATCGTCTGGTACTTGCTCTGCGCGTCCTTCCATTCGGAGGTCGGGACCTCGTAGACGACCTGCGACTGACCGGTGCCCAGCGAGGCGTACCGCGAGACGTCGTCCGGGACGAACTTGTAGTCCACCTCGTCGACATAGGCCGGCCCCTTGTGCTTGGCGTTCGCCGGCCAGGAGGTGTAGTTCGGGTTCCGCTTGAGAACGATTTCCTGCCCGTGCTTCCACTGCGCGACGGTGAAGGCCCCCGAACCGATCGGGTCCTCGCAGTTCTGCTTGACCCCTTCCTTCTGGAAGGCGGTCGGCGACTGGATACCGAAGTAGCCCTGGGTGATGAGCCGCAGGAACTGGCCGTAGGGCTTGGTCAGGTCGATCTTGACGTGCGTCGCGTCAAGCGCCTTCGCGTCCTTGTAGTACGGGTCGAGCGAGACCTTCGCCGTCGAGTTGCCGCTGTTGGCATTCGGCGGGTTCTCCCAGAAGTTGAAGTTCCAGGCGACCGCGGCCGCGTCGACGGACGTTCCGTCGGTGAACTTCACGCCCGGTTTCAGCGTGAACGTATAGCTCAGGCCGTCGGCGGACGTTGTCCACGACGTGGCCAGCCACGGGACGACCGAACCGTCGTCGGCTTCGGCCACGAGGCCGTCGAGGACGTTGCGGGAGACGTAGGCCTGCTGGATCCACCCGCCGAAGATGCACGGCGGCTCCTGGACGTGGGCGTAGGAGATCACACCCCCCTGCACCGGCGTACCGGAGGAGGCGGCGGTGTTCTCACTCGACGAGCCGCTGCCGCAGGCCGCCAGTCCGGCCACCAGGGCCAGGGCAGCGGCGGTTCCTGACGCCGCGCCGCGCCGGCGGCTGAGAGTCTTCATCGGGATTCTTTCTCTTCTCTGTGGTTGGGGAGCTGTGTGGTTGGGGAGCTCTGTGGTGCGGCTGAGGTCAGCCTGAAAAAGCTGTCGCCCGGCCGGCGGGAAGGTTGGCGCCGCCTCGGTAGCGGGCGCCGTAGTGACGGTCGGGGAGCCGGTCGCCGGCCCCGAAGACCCGGTCGCGCAGGCTCTCCGACTCGTCGTAGTGGGCGCGCAGCCGCCCTCGCCTGCGCAGCACCGGGACCACCAGTTCGATGAAGTCCTTGGCCGTGTCGTAGGAGTGGTACTGGAGCAGGTTGATGCCGTCGATGCCGACCTCGTCGAGCCACGACTCGATGTCGTCGGCGACCTGCTCGGGCGGGCCCGTAGTGGCGAAGGGCCCACGGCCGGCCTGGCTGAACCCGGCGAGGAACTCCCCGACCGTCTGGTCGCGGTCGACGCTGCGCCAGCGACCGATGCCGCCGTCGTCCTCGCCGATGACGTCGCTGAGCTTCGTCTCCGGCGGGTAGGCCGTCGGGTCCCAGGGCAGCGCCGCGTGCGCCAGCTGACCGTCGATGCTGCTGAGCCGGTCGAACTCGGCGCGCTTGGCGTCGGCTTCCGCCTGGGTGCGCCCGACGATCACCGAGCCGACCGCGACGAAGCGGACGTCGTCCTCCCGGCGGCCGGCCTCCACCGCGGCGGCGCGGACGTTCTCGATGGTCTTCTGGACGAATTCCTTGGTGGGCCCGCCGGTGAAGACGACCTCCGTGTGCTTGCCGGCGAAGGCGGTGCCCGCGGCCGACGCCGTCGCGGAGAACAGCAGCGGGGTGCGCTGCCGGCTGGGCGACGGGAGGTGCGGCCCCTCGACGCTGAAGTGCTTGCCGTCGTGGAAGATTGCCCTGATCTTCGCCGGATCCGCGAAGACGTTGCCGTCGCGGTCGGCGAGGATCGCGTCGTCGTCCCAGGAGCCTTCCCACAGCTTGTAGAGGACGTCGAGGTACTCGTCGGCGATCTCGTAGCGGTGGTCGTGCTCGACCTCGTCGTCGTGCCCGAAGTTGCGGGCCGCGTTCGGCAGGTAGGAGGTCACGATGTTCCAGCCGACCCGACCCTTGGTGAGGTGGTCGAGGGTGCTGAGCCGCCGCGCCCAGGCAAACGGCGGCTCGTAGGTGGTCGAGAACGTGATGCCGAAGCCGAGGTGCCTGGTGACCGCCGCCATCGCCGGCACGACGACGGCCGGATCGTTGTTCGGTATCTGCAGGCCTTGGCGGATCGAGGTGTCCGCCGAGCCACGGAACACGTCGTAGGTGCCCACGACATCGGCGAGGAACACGGCGTCGAAACCGCCGTCCTCCAGAATCTTCGCCAGCTCGATCCAGTATTCGATGTCGTTGAACCGTTCCCGATTGTTGTCCGGGAGCCGCCACAACCCGTGGGTGATATGGCTGATGCAGTTCATCTCGAACAGGTTCAGAATGAGGCGCTTCTTCTCAGCCACGGTGCTACCGCCCGACCGGCTGCGCGGCGAAGGCGCCGCGGTAACGCGCGGCGGGATGGCGGTCCGGGAGCCGGTCGCCGCCACCGAAGAGCTTCTGCCGCAGCGTGCCCGGCCGGTACTCCCGCTGAGCGAGGCCCCTTTCCCGCAGCACGGGGATCACGTGGTCGACGAACTCCTCGTAGGTTCCCGGGATCTCGGCGTTGACGAGATTGATGCCGTCGACCCCGGCGGCCTGCCACTGGGCGAGTCGGTCGGCGATCTGCTCGGGCGTCCCGACGATGCGGCTGTTGGTCGCCGTGTAGTGGGCGACGTCGCGCAGCGTCGGCGCACGGTCGGTCACCAGATCGTTGATCCACCCGACGATGCTCTGGACCCCTTCGGTCTTCAGCTCACCGACGGGGGTGTCGAGGTCCTCGAAACCGAAGTCGATGCCGACCGCCCCGGACATGTGCGAGAGCTGGGCGTCGTAGTCGATCCACTCGTCGAGTTCGGCGGCCGTGCGCTGGGCCTCCGCCTCGCTTGAGGCCGGGACGACGTACAGGCCTTGGAAGAATTTGAGGTCGTCGGCCCGCCGGCCATACGCGACGGCCCGGGTGCGGATGTCCGCCGTGTCGCGGGCGGCCGCGTCGATGTTGGGCGCCTGGATGAACACCGCCTCGGCGTTCTTCGCCGCGAATGTCCGGCCCGCCTCCGACGCACCGGCCTGAAAGAGCAGCGGCGTGCGCTGCGGCGACGGGCTCACCAGATGCGGGCCCTCGACCTTGTACCGCGGACCCTCGTGGTTGATCCGGTGGACCTTGTCGTAGTCGGCGTGTATTCCGGCCTTACGGTCCTGCCGGAGCGCGTCTTCCTCCCACGACCCCTCCCACAGTTTGTAGGTGACGTCGACGTACTCGTCCGCCCAGGCGTAGCGCTCGTCGTGCTTGGTGAGTCCCTCGAGGCCGAAGTTCCGGGAGGCGTTGGGAAGGTAGTTGGTGACGATGTTCCAGGCGATGCGGCCGTCGCTGGCGTGATCGAGGGTGGAGATCCGACGGGCGAAGTTGAACGGATGTTCCTGGAGGATCGAGGCTGTGAACGCGATACCGAGGTGCTCGGTGGCGTAGGCGATCGCGCTGGCCAGGACGGACGGGTCGTTGCTCGGCACCTGGAGCCCGGCTTCGAAGTACTTGCGCTCGTCGCCGCGGTAGGGGGCGTAGAGCCCGACCACGTCGGCGAAGAAGATCGCGTCGAACGTGCCGCGCTCGAGCGTCCTGGCCAGGTCGACCCAATGGTGGAGGCGGTTGAAGTCGGTCTGCCGCGCGGTTGGCCGGCGCCAGGTGCCTTGGATGATGTGGCCGGTCGTGTTCATCACGAAGGCCGCGAAGTGCAGCGGACGGGGCGGGTGTGACATGCAACTCTCCACATGGGGGCGCCCGGGACACGAGGCGGTGGCGGGCGTTTGGAGGCAGGGCCTCAGGACGTTACGGCTCGTGGCGTAACGCCTGGTGACCGTGGGCACGTGGCCGAGCAATCGGGTGGTCACGTGATCAGCTCAGCGACACGACCCTGTCCGTGACGCCGGCAGATCGCCTGCGGCACAGGGCTCGTGATCCAGGGCGTCAGGCGCGGGGCAAGCGGGACGGGCCCCGATGAAGGCCGGAATCGCCGGTCAGGTCACCGACACAGGCAGCTGGCGGTACGGAGAAGGTCGACATGTCGCCGGACGGACAACTCGGACGAACCCATGCGGACCTCCCCTCCTCGCCGGTGTGCGTGGACTGTCGCACGATTCTCGCTGCTTGTCGACCATAACGATAGACTTAGTTGTCTGGTGAGCGGCAGGTGTTGGCCGGCAGGAGTTGGCTATCGCGCCATCGGAATCCCCGATTACGGAGTGGCCCAGTGCGCATCGAGCAACTCGAGTACATCGCGGCCGTCACCCGGTTCGGTT
Source organism: Frankia alni (assembly GCA_026225295.1). Taxonomy (GTDB): domain Bacteria; phylum Actinomycetota; class Actinomycetes; order Frankiales; family Frankiaceae; genus JAMFSN01. Next base: position 4,482 of record JAMFSN010000251.1, on the reverse strand, counting down.
CGCTGCGCCGCGCGAGTGAGCAGCTGCACGTCTCGCAGCCCGCGCTCAGCGAGGCGATCAGCAAGCTGGAGCGCGAGCTGGGGGTCACTCTGCTCGACCGGCGCCGCTCAGGCGCCCGGATCAGCGCCGCCGGACGGGAAATTCTCCAGCCGATCGTCGACGTGCTGGAGTCGGTCGGCCGCCTGCGGGCCGCGGCCGGCGACCAGCTCGCTTCCCGCCGCCAGCTCAGGATCGGGACCGTGAACGCCGGCACCGCTTCTCTCGTGCTGCCGGCGGTCCGCGCCTTCCAGACGCAGCATCCAGGATCAACGGTGGAGATCCGGAACCTGCAGCAGGACGACATCGAGATCAGCTTGGCGGAGGGAGCGCTCGACCTGGGCCTGATCAATCTCCTGGACGGTGACGACGTCCCGCCGGAGCTGGACTTCACGAACCTGCTCAGCGGCCGGCCGGTCGCGGTGATCCCGGCGGCGCATCCGCTGGCCCAGGCGGCCGAGGTGACCGTCGACGATCTACGGGGCGAACGTTTCGTGGCCATGCGCTCCGGCTACATCATGTACCGCTTCGCGCACCGGCTCTTCGGCTCGCGGCTGCCCGCCGAATGGCACTCCACGGACGGTGCGGAGATGGGCAAGATGATGGTCGCCGAGGGGATCGGGCTCACGGTCCTGCCGGACTACAGCGTCATCGGCGACCCGCTGGAGCGCGCCGGGCTCATCTCGGCGAGACCGATCGCCGACGACCCCACGACGGTCACGATGGTCGCCCTGCACCGGCGCCAAGCCAGGGTGCCCACGGTCGTCCGCGACCTGCTGGGCCACCTGCTGACCCGGGCCCGTCAACCACCCGCGGAAGCAACCGCGTAGCCCGGCGGTTCAATGGACACACTGTCGATGGAGTACATCGTGACTGTGGTGATCACGTGCCCGCGCGGCAGCGAGTGCACCAGCCACCGCTAACGAACCCTCGATTCCGGACCGCTTCCGCATTGCTGATCATCGCGTGGTCAGGCGCCGACGATGCCCCGGTCGTGCAGCGCCTGCCGCAGGTCCATCGTCGCGTAGTGGCGACGCGACTTCACGGTGCCGGTCGGGACACCGAGCAGACCGGCGGTCTCGGATTGCGTGCGGTCCCGGTAGTGCAGGTGCAGGAGGGTCTCCCGCTGCGGCGGAGTGAGCGCCTTGAGCGCGTCGACCAGGATGGCGCGGAGCAGGACGTTGTCCAGCCGCTCCTCGGCCCGCGGATCGACCAGGCGGGCGAGGTCTTCGCTCACCTCTGACGGCCGGGCGGACTGGTAGCGGTACCAGTCGAACGCGATGTTGCGGGCGACCCGGAACAGCCACGGCCGCGCCGACGGTTGCCCGGCCAGCGAGCCGGAATGCCGCCAGGCCCGCAGGAAGGTTTCCTGGACGATGTCCTCCGCCCGGTGCGGATCACCCGGGACGAGGCGCCGCACATAGCGTTCCAGCGCGGGGCCGTACTCCTCGACCAGGAGCCGCCCGAACCGGTCCGCCGGGGTCGCCATGGGCACGGGCCTCCCTCAGAGAAAAGGGGACGCGCGGGCGTCACCACTCACTCCCGACGCTACGACCAATGGTCGCAAAGACGCCATTTTGGACACCGATGTCACCTGCCGTTCACGGAGCGTTATCCTTCGGCTCGTTTCCCGATCCGGCGCGGGGCCGGCCCGGCGGTCAGAGTTCGGCGCCGAGCGGCGGAAGGTCTTCGGGTGTGAGGCGGAGCAGATCGTCGGTGGTGGGTTCCGCCAGTTCGGCGACCCGTTGGGCCTGGTATTCCGTCATCCGTTGGAAGACCTGGCGCGCCACCCGGCCGTTACCGAAGCCGCGTACCCGCGGCAGGACGTCGAAATAGCCGGTCAGCGCGTTACGGGTAACGTCCGGAAGCTGGTATTCGTGCTGCCGGCATTGCGACTCGACGATCTCGGCAAGTTGGTCCGAGGTGTAGTCGGAGAACGTGAGGGTCCGGTAGAAACGCGAGGCCAGGCCCGGGTTCGAATCGATGAACCGGCTCATCTCGCGGGGATAGCCGGCGACGATGACGACGAGCCGGTCGCGGTGGTCCTCCATCAGCTTCACCAGCGTCGCGATCGCCTCCTGCCCGAAGTCGGTGGTATGGCCGGGCGGGACGAGCGAGTACGCCTCGTCGACGAACAGCACGCCGCCCAGCGCCCGGCGAAATACCGCCTGGGTTTTCGGGGCGGTATGGCCCACGTATTCGCCGACCATGTCGCCGCGGTCGGCCTCGACCAGGTGGCCGCGCTCCAGGATGCCCAACGCGGCCAGCAGGCGGCCGTACAGCCGCGCGACCGTCGTCTTGCCGGTCCCGGGATTGCCGGCGAACACGAGATGCCGGCTCAGCGGCGGCGCGGCCAGTCCCGCTTCCTGGCGGCGGCGCACCATCTGCATGACTTTGACCTGCGCCGCGACGTCCTGCTTGACGCGCTCCAACCCGATGAGGGCATCCAGTTCGGCCAGCAGCTCGTCGAGGGTTTCGGCGGCCGGCGGTCCCGCGTCGCCGACCGCGGTCCCGCCGTCGGCGCCCATCGTCCCAGCGGTCATCCCACCCGCCGCCGTCACCAGCGGTCCGGCGACGAGCCCGGCCACCGGGATCGTCGAGACGCCGACGTCGGCGACCACGCAGTCCTCGAAGGTCGGCTCGCCGTCCGGGGCCAGGCTGAGGTCCGCGTCGGCGTCGTGGATCCGGCAGCCGGCGAAGCGAGGCGTCGCCTTCGCGCCGACGTGCAGAGCCGGGAAGCCCGTCGCCGAGATCTCACAGCGGTCGAACACCCCACCGCCACCGTCGCCGACGTAGATGCCGTTCTTCGCTGTCCGGGCCACCCGGGTCGTGCGCACCTCGGGCGCCGCCGCCGTCCAGACGACCAGCCCCGAGCCGGCGGCATCGCTGACCGTGCAGTCCTCGATCAGGCCGCCGGCCCGCTCGGCGAGCACGATGCCCCCGGTTCCGGTCCGCTCGACGCGGCAGCCGCGCAGGGTGATCCGCGCGCCCGCCCCGACCTGGATGCCGGCCTGGCGCGTCCCCGTCACCACGCACGACGTGCCGGTCGCGGCCACGCTCGACGCGGCGACCAGGCCCACACCGTTGCCGTCCAGCACGCAGTCGTCGGCGGCCAGCGCGGCGTTGGCCTCGGCGTGCAGGCCGGACAGCGCGGCGCCGCTGACCCTGGTCCCGGTCACCTGGACGGTCGCCCGGTCCGCCGCGTGCAGGCCGTGCTCGGGAGTCTCGCGCAGCCGGCCGCCGCGCAGGGTCACCGTGGCCGTGCCGCCCGCGTGGACCGCGCTGTAGGCGGACTCCTCGACCGCCAGGTCGGTCAGCTCGACCATGGTCTGCTGGGACGCGAAGACGCCGTTGCCGGCCGACCGCCGGACCGTCCCCCCGCCGACCCGCAGCCGCGCCCCACCCCGCGCCACCAGGCCTGTCGTTCCCGACCCGGCCACGTCGCAGCCGTCGAGCAGCAGGAGGCCCGCGCCCGTCACGACGGCGCCGGCCCGGCTCGCGTCGCGCAGGCGACAGTCGCGCAGCTGCCCCTGGGCATTCCCTTCGATCAGCACACCGTCGGCCGCGGAGCCGGTGATCTCACAGTCGGTCAGGACAACGCCGGTCGCTTCCCCGTCGGTCGTCTCCCCCTTGGTCGCTTCCCGGTCGGTCAACTCTTCCGGGGCGCCCGACCCGCCCCGCTCCGCGCCCGGCCCGGTGGCCGCCGCGGGCCGGGGCGCGGACAGCGGCGCGGAACCCAGCAGCCGGATGCCTTCGGCGCCGGAGCCGTGGACCCGGCAGTGGTCCATCCTCGCCGACGCGGTCTCTTCGACGAGCACGCCGCTGCGGCCGGCTCCGGTGATCGTGCACCCTTCGGCCCACGCCGATGCCGCGCCCCGCACCCGCAGGCCGGAGCCAGTCACCCCGTCCACCCGCGAGTCGGTCGCCACCAGCCGCGCGTCGCCGCTGACGACGAGTCCGGTGCCGTCGACGCCGGCGACGGCACACCCGTCGAGCCGCGCCGTGGCCGATCCGGACACGTGCAGGCCGGCGAGGCCGGCGCCGCCGATCCAGCAGCCCCGCAGTCGCGCGTGGGCACGTCCGCCGACCTCCACCCGGCCACCGACGATCATGCAGTCGGTCACCTCGACGGTGCCGGCCGCGATCTCCAACGCCGGGGTGGCCGGATCCGCGCCGGACAGCACGAGACCGGCCAGGCCGCCCGCCCCGCGCAGGACCAGCGGGCGCGACCCGGTCAGCCGGACCGTTCCCGGACCGCGTTGCGCGACGATCCGCAGGCCGCGCTCGACGACCAGATCCTCGCGGTACCAACCCGGGGCGACGGTCACAGTCTGGCCGTCCCCCGCCGCTCGGGCCGCCTCGGTGATCGTCGGGAACGCGCCCGGCACATCCGCCGCCACCAGCGGTCCGACCGTGGCCGGCGGCGCGGCGTCAGCACCCAGGGCG
>JAMFSN010000031.1 GCA_026225295.1 Frankia alni | reverse complement strand
TTGGCGGGCCGGTGGAGGTGCGGGGGCGCTGACGATCGGGGCGTTTTCGGCATTTGTCATGGTCAGCGGGCGCTGACTGCGCGTTGACGCTGTCGTCTTTGGCCCGCTGACGCTGCCGCTCCGGGGGGCCCGGGTGGGCGTCGTTGTCAGCGCGCTGTGGGCGGCCCGCTTACGGGACCAACCTGGCGCCTGACCGCATCGGCCGGAGGCAGCGACCGAGCGCATGACGCCTTCGGCTGCCCCCGTTGCGGGACAGCCTGGACCCTGATCCACCGTCACAACCGACGCGATCTTCAGAATTGCCCTCAGCGTTGCACTACGGCACCGGCACCGGCACCGGCCCCCGAGCCCGTCCCGCTGAGGAACCGTTCGACGTAGGCCGCGGTCTCCTCCCAGCCGGAGACGGCCACGCAGCGGATCCCCATCGCCTTCACCGGGTAGTCGTTCCCGCCCTCGTCCAGCCGGTCGCCGACGAACACCACCTCCTCGCGCGAGACGCCGAGATGCTCGAGCAGTCGGCCGATGCCATACGCCTTGTCGATGCCCTCGCGGGTCACGTCGACCGAGGTTGACCCGCCGGCGCGCACCTCGAGGCCGGGCAGCCGGGCCGCCGCGTAGGCCCGCAGCCGCTGCTTCTTCTCGCCCTCCGGATCCCACGAGTACTTCGGGCCGACCGGAGCGAGCTGGCCGAGGGCCGAGTAGGTGATCTGGCTGCCGCGGTCCTCGATGATGTCGCCCCACGGCGACGGCTCCCACAGCCCAAGATCCTTGGCCCCCTCGGTCAGAACGGCGACGATCTGGTCCTTGACCTCCTGGTCGAGGTCCTCGGCGTAGACTTGGTCCCAGCCCTCGTCGAGCCAACGGTAGTAACGCGTCCCGCAGGTCGGCATGAGGTGGAGCCGATCCGACAACCCGGCGTTCAGATCGAGGTGCCGCAGCACCTGGCGGTCGAATTGCTCAAAGCGTCCGCCTGAGATGATGCAGACGTCAACAACGCCCAGGAGCTGGGCGAGCAGCTCGGCCATCCTTCCGTCGATCCGCGACATCGACACCGCGAGGGTGTCGTCCAGGTCGAAGGCCATGACGTGCACACCGTTTTTCATGGCGCCTCCCGGCTGTCCTAGGGTTCACCTGTCACCGGGCTCACGTTGTTTTGCGGCCGAGCCGCCCGGCAACCTCGAGCCAAAGAAGGAAAACCATTGGGGGGCGGCCCGTCGGCGGTCAGCTCGGAGACGTCCGAAGGCTGTTTCGGCTCCAACGTTCGGGACGTGGCAAGCCGAATTTTATCCAGCGCAGCGGCTCGTCAGTGCTTCTTCGGGGATTCCGAGGCGGATTTGTTCCCGCCGGCCGGCGGTCTTCGTGGCGGCTTCTGCTGGCCGCCGCTGAAAATGCTCGCCGGCTTCTACGGTGCGCTGCGGGCCGACCGGATCCTGAGGCGTTGACGCCGGCCGCGGCGACAATGGTCCCAGCGTCCGGACCCAACCGTATGCTCGGCGGCGGCCCGGCAGGGGGGTCTCGGGTTCGGCCTCGCGGACGGCGACGGGTACGGTCGCCCCGGTCCCCGTCGGGGTTGGTCGACCGCCACGACCGGCTCGGGGGAAACTGGGGGAGTCCGGGCGGTGAACCGTCGAGGTGGTGGAGCGGAACGGAGCCGGCGCGCGGTATGGCCCAGTGGGAGCAGGCGGCGATCGTGTCCGGGGGCCTGTTGGCCCTCAGCCTGGTCGTGCTGCCGTTGCGGCGGTACCGGTTCCCGGAGCTGCTCGGGGCGTTCGCCGGCCAGGCCGCGCTCATCGTCGGGCTGTTCACGCTGTGGCAGATCGTCCGCATCCTGGCCATCAAGAAGGTCGCCGGCGGGATCGACAACGGGCTGTGGATCTACCACCACGAGCTGGACCTGCACCTGCCCAACGAGGTCACGGTCGAGAACTGGTTTCTCCACCATCCGTGGCTGCTGCGGCGGGCCAACACCTTCTACGCCTACGTCCACTTCCCGGCCATGTCATTTTTCCTCGTGTGGCTCTTCCTGCGCCACCGCCGGGACTACCCCCGGGTCCGCGACACGATCGTGCTGCTCACCGGTTCGTGCCTGCTGATTCAGATGCTTCTGCCGGTCGCTCCGCCCCGGATGCTGGGCGGCACCGGGTTCAGCGATGAGGCGGTGGTGCTCGGCCAGTCGGTCTACGGAACCTTCGGGCAGGGCATCGCCGCGCAGTTGTCGGCCATGCCGTCGGTCCACGTCGGGTGGTCGACGCTGATCGCCTACGAGGTGATCAGGATCAGCCCGAGCCGGTGGCGTTGGTGGATCATCGCCCATCCGGTGGTCACCACGCTGGTGGTGGTGGCGACCGCGAACCACTACTGGGCGGACGGGATCGTCGCCGTTGCGCTGCTGGCCCTCGCGGACCTGATCGCCTGGCGGGTCGACCGGTGGCGGGGCCGGCTGCGCGACCGCCGGGAACAGCCGACCGGCGTCAGCGCCCCGTCCCGGCCCGCTGCCCGTGAACCCGCCGCACCCGCGCCCGCGGCGCAGGGTGCGGCCGGCCACGAGGCGATCGTGCCGGACATGGCTCAGGGGGAGGCATTGTGAAGGTCGAGCCGCGCGACGGGGAACCTGTGAATGGGGAACCGGTGATCTGTCATCTGGTCGGCGCCGCCGAGTGGCGGTCGGGGACCTACCGCCCGGCGAGCCTCGACACCGAGGGCTTCGTCCACCTCTCGACGGTGGCGCAGCTCCTGGGCACCGCCAACCGGTTCTATCCGGGGCGGACGGATCTGCTGGTGCTCCTGGTCGAACCGGCCGCGCTGCCCGATCTGCGCTGGGAGGCGCCGTCACCCGGGCCGGCCGGTACGACCGCCCCGATCGGGACCTTCCCCCACTCCTACACGGCGCTGCCGCCCG
>JAMFSN010000250.1 GCA_026225295.1 Frankia alni | reverse complement strand
TCACTCCCCCGACCACGATCGAGGTTCCGGCGCCGGCCGACGGGTCGGTTGATTCGGGCGCGGAGGCGACCCCGGTTGATGAGGCGGCGCCGACCGGGATGGTGGGCCGGGGCAGCGACAGCGCGCTCGACCCGGCCGAGACGGTCACCGGACCGCGGGCCGAGTCACTCTCGGCCCCGGTCACCGCGTCGGGCACCGGGACGTCCGACGAGCCGCGCCCGTCCGGCGATCCCCACAATCCGGAGGAAGAGTCGCGCGACCCGCACTGGTACAAGCGCGCCGTCTTCTACGAGGTGCTGGTGCGCGGTTTCGCCGACTCCAACGGCGACGGCACCGGTGATCTCAAGGGTCTGACCGACCGACTCGATTACCTCGCCTGGCTCGGGGTCGACTGCCTGTGGCTGCTGCCGATCTACGACTCGCCGTTGCGGGACGGCGGCTACGACATCAGTGACTATTTCAAGATCCTGCCGGAATTCGGCGATCTCGGTGACTTCGTCAATCTGGTCGACGAGGCCCACCGGCGGGGCGTACGGATCATCGCCGACCTTGTGCTGAACCACACCTCCGACCAGCATCCGTGGTTCGAGGCCTCGCGCACCGACCCGGCCGGGCCGTACGGCGACTTCTACATCTGGTCCGACACCGATGAACGGTTCCCGGACGCCCGGATCATCTTCGTGGACACCGAAAAGTCCAACTGGACCTGGGATCCGGTGCGCGGGCAGTACTACTGGCACCGGTTCTTCTCCCACCAGCCGGACCTGAACTTCGACAACCCCGACGTCCAGGAGGCGATGCTCGAGGTCCTGCGCTTCTGGCTGGACCTCGGCCTGGATGGTTTCCGACTCGACGCCGTCCCCTATCTGTACGTCCGGGACAACACCAACGGTGAGAATCTCCCGGAAACTCACGACTACCTGCGGCGGGTCCGCAAAGAGGTCGACGCCAAGTACGCCGACCGGGTCCTGCTGGCCGAGGCCAATCAGTGGCCGTCCGATGTGGTCGAATACTTCGGCGACGACAACGAATGCCACATGGCATTTCACTTCCCGCTCATGCCGCGTATCTTCATGGCCGTCCGCCGGGAGTCCCGTTACCCGATCTCGGAAATCTTGGCCCAGACCCCGAAGATCCCGGAAAACTGCCAGTGGGGAATTTTCCTGCGCAATCACGACGAGTTGACCCTGGAGATGGTCACCGACGAGGAACGTGACTACATGTACGCCGAGTACGCCAAGGATCCGCGTATGAAGGCGAACATCGGGATCCGCCGCCGGTTGGCTCCGCTGCTCGACAACAACCGCGACCAGATGGAGCTGTTCACTGCTCTGCTGCTGTCGCTCCCGGGGTCGCCGGTGCTGTACTACGGCGACGAGATTGGCATGGGCGACAACATCTACCTGGGCGACCGGGACGGCGTCCGGACCCCGATGCAGTGGTCACCGGACCGCAACGCGGGCTTCTCGACCTCCGACCCGGCCCGGCTCTACCTCCCAGTGATCATGGATCCCGTGTACGGGTTTCAGGCGCTCAACGTCGAGGCCGGGCAGCGTACAACCAGCTCGTTCCTGTCCTGGACGCGGCGGATGATCAGTGTGCGCAAACGGCATCCGGTCTTCGGGCTGGGTAGTTTCGAGGAACTGGCGGCGTCGAATCCGTCGGTACTGGCCTACGTCCGGGAGTTCGGCGACGATCTCGTCCTGTGCGTCGCGAACCTCTCGCGTTTCGCCCAGCCGGTGGAACTGGATCTCCGTCGTTTCGAGCGGATGATCCCGACCGAACTCATCGGCCGGGTCCATTTCCCGCGCATCGGCGAGCTGCCCTACCTGCTGACGTTGCCCGCCTACGGGCATTACTGGTTCGCGCTGACCCGACAGGAAGAATTTACTCCGTGACGGGCCGTGAGCCGATTCGTCGGCAGCCGGCCGGGGGGCCGGTCGATCCGGGCCGGCGTCCCCCGGGCCCGTCGGTGGATGATCGGACCGGACAGATAAACGGACCCCGGTCGCGACTCGGCACCACCGCTGGAAATGAGGACGCCGTAGCGGGCCGGGTTTGGTGACGTTGCTGATCCGGTGTTTCTCGGGATGAAGACGACGGTACGGGACGGTGACGTTGATCGCCACCGGACATCATGGGTGTCACCGACCACCTCAGCGTAGGCTGAAAAAGGGTCGGGGGTGCGTCGATGGCGACGGCTAGGGAGGACGACATGGTTTCCGACCACTCCGAGTTGGTGAACCTGTTGCGTTCCTGGCTGCCGCGTCAGCGGTGGTTCGCCGGCAAGGGAAGGTCGCTGGCCGAGATCACCATCCGCGGCGATGTGTTCATTTCCGACCTGCTGCGCCATCTGGTCGTCGAGGTGGGTTACGCCGAGGGCCGGCCGGATCTCTACCAGGTACCGCTGGCCGTCCGCCACGACGCGCCGTTCGGGCACGAGGGGTTCCTGGTCGGCGAGTCCAGCCGGGGCCTTGTCTACGACGGCCTGCGCGACCCGGAAGGCGCGGCGGCCCTGTTCACCTTCCTGCGGTCGGGGGCCGAGCGCGAGGGCCTCAGCTGCCAGGTCACCGCCGACCTGGAGGACCTGCCCGCCCACGCGGTGACCGCCGAGCAGTCCAACACCTCGATCATCTTCGGCGAGTCCTATATCCTGAAGGTCTTCCGGCGCCTGTGGCCCGGGCTCAATCCGGACATCGAAGTGACCCGGGCGCTCGCCTCGGCCGGCAGCCCCCACGTGGCGGCCCCGCTCGGCTGGATCGAGGGGCGGGTCGACAGCCCGGCCGGGGTCGCCCCGACCAGCCTCGCCTTTCTGCAGGAATACCTGCGCAGCGGCACCGAGGGCTGGCGCCTGGCGACGGCCAGCGTGCGGGACCTCTACGCCGAAGGCGACCTGCACGCCGACGAGGTGGGCGGCGACTTCGCGGCCGAGTCCGAACGGCTCGGGGCCGCGACCGCCGAGGTGCACGAGGTGCTGGCTGCCACGCTGCCGACCCGCACGGGCGACCAGGAGACGCTCGACGCGACCGCCGCGCTGATGCACCTCCGGCTGGACACCGCGATCGCGGCGGCGCCCGACCTGCGGCCGTTCGAGGCCGCCATCCGCAAGGCCTACGACCAGGTGGCCGGGCAGGCCCACCCGCCCCGGTTGCAGCGGGTCCACGGCGACTTCCATCTGGGTCAGGTCCTGCGGGTCGACTCCGGCTGGGTGCTGTTCGACTTCGAGGGCGAGCCGGCCCGGCCGGTGACCGAGCGCACCCTGCTCGTACCGCCCCTGGTGGACGTGGCCGGGATGCTGCGCTCCTTCGACTACGCGGCCCGCTCCCTGCTGCTGGAACGGTCCGGCGAACCGGCGATCGTGTACCGCTCGCAGGAATGGGCCGATCGCAACCGGGGCGCGTTCTGCACCGGGTACGCGGCCGCCAGCGGCCACGACCCCCGGTCCGACGGCACTCTGCTGCGGGCCTACGAGCTGGACAAGGCTGTCTACGAAGTGGTTTATGAAGCCCGCCACCGGCCGGCCTGGCTCGCGATCCCGTTGGGCTCGATCGAGCGGCTCGCCGCCCAGGCGGTCTAGAAAGCCGCCCAATGGGAAGGAAACGGACGTGTCGCCCATCCGCAGCTCCAACGGCAGCCCGGGTTCCATCGGCAATCACAGCTCCAGCGGCAGCGTGACCACCTCCGAGAACCCGGCGGCCGCCGCGGCGATCCCCCGGTCGGTCGCGCAGCTCCTGCTCGGAGGGGCCCACCACAACCCGCACGAGATCCTCGGCGCTCACCCGCGCGAGGGCGCGACGATCGTGCGGGCCCTGCGCCCGGACGCGACCGCGGTGACGGTTCTGGTCGGTGACGAGCGGTACGAGGCGGTGCCGCTGCACCGCGGCGGACTGTTCGGCGCCGTCCTGCCCGGCCCGGCCGCGTACGGCGGCGGCGTCCCGGACTACCGGCTGGAGGTCGCCTACCCCGGCAGCACCTTCATCGTCGACGACCCCTACCGGCACCTGCCGACCGTCGGCGAGATGGACCGTCACCTTATCGCCGAAGGCCGCCACGAAGACCTCTGGAAGGTGCTGGGCTCGCACGTCCGGCGTTATCCGACCCCGTTCGGCGGGGAGATCACCGGCACCAGCTTTGCCGTGTGGGCGCCGAACGCGCGCGGGGTGCGGGTCGTCGGCGACTTCAACTACTGGGACGGCCGGGCCCACCCGATGCGGGTCCTCGGCATGACCGGGGTCTGGGAGCTGTTCGTCCCCGACGTGCCGGCCGGCACCACCTACAAGTACGAGATCCTCGGCGCCGACAGCGTCTGGCGGCAGAAAGCCGACCCGCTCGCCGCCTACGCCGAGCTGTCGCCGGCCACCGGCAGCGTCGTCTTCGAATCCCGGTTCGGCTGGGCCGACGACGAATGGCTGGCCGCGCGGGCCCGGACCCCGTGGCACGCCGCGCCGGTCTCGGTCTACGAGGTCCACCCCGGATCCTGGCGGGCCGGCCTGTCCTACCGGCAGCTGGCCGGCGAACTCGTCGACTACGTGCGGGACAACGGCTTCACCCACGTGGAGCTGATGGCCATCGCCGAGCACCCGTTCGGCGGCTCCTGGGGTTATCAGGTGTCGTCCTACTACGCGCCCACCTCGCGGTTCGGCAGTCCGGACGACTTCCGTCACCTGGTCGACCGGCTGCACCGGGCCGGCATCGGAGTGATCCTGGACTGGGTTCCCGCCCACTTCCCGAAGGACCCGTGGGCGCTGGGCCGGTTCGACGGCACCCCGCTGTACGAGCACCCCGACCCGCGGCGCGGGGAACAGCCCGACTGGGGCACCTACGTCTTCGACTTCGGCCGGCCCGAGGTGCGCAACTTCCTGGTCGCCAACGCCGTGTACTGGTTCGAGGAGTTCCACATCGACGGGCTGCGGGTCGACGCGGTCGCCTCGATGCTCTACCTGGACTATTCCCGCCCGGCCGGTGGGTGGGAGCCGAACATCCACGGCGGCCGGGAGAACCTCGAGGCGGTGTCGTTCCTGCAGGAGGCGAACGCCACCGCCTACCGGCGGGCGCCGGGCGTCATGATGATCGCCGAGGAATCGACGGCCTGGCCGGGAGTCACCCGGCCCACTCACCTGGGCGGTCTGGGCTTCGGCTTCAAATGGAACATGGGCTGGATGCACGACACCCTCGACTACCTCGCGCGGGAGCCGGTGTTCCGTGGGTACCACCACGGCGAGATGACGTTTTCGCTGGTCTACGCGTTCTCGGAGAATTTCGTCCTGCCCCTGTCCCACGACGAAGTGGTCCACGGCAAGCGTTCGCTGCTCGGCAAGATGCCCGGCGACCGCTGGCAGCAGCTGGCCAACCTGCGGGCCCTCTACGGCTTCATGTGGTCCCACCCGGGCAAGCAGCTGCTGTTCATGGGGGGCGAGTTCGGCCAGGACGCCGAATGGTCGGAAGCCCGCTCGCTGGACTGGTGGCACCTCGATGACGGCGGTCACCGGGGGCTGGCCCGGCTGGTCCGGGACCTCAACCTGACCTACCGGGACACCGCCGCGCTGTGGGAACGCGACGTCGAGCCGGACGGCTTCTCCTGGATCGATTCCAACGACGCCGTGGACAACACCTTCTCCTACCTGCGGTGGGGGGGCGGCGCCGCGCACGCGGGCGGCGGTTCGGTGCTGGCCTGCATCACCAACTTCGCCGGCACTCCGCACTTCAACTACCGGCTGGGCCTGCCCTTCCCCGGCCGCTGGCGCGAAATCCTCAACACCGACGCGGACGTCTACGGCGGCAGCGGCCTGGGCAACCTCGGTGAGGTCCACGCGGGCGAGCCCGGTCACCACGGCCAGCCCGTGAGCGTCTCCCTGACCCTGCCGCCGCTGGCCACCCTGTGGTTGCGCTACGACCCCTGAGCCCGGGGCCGCCGTCCCGGGCGCGGGCCCAATCGCCAGGCACTGATCGGCCGGCCGGGCGACGTCCACTACCCTGGAGCCTGCTCATCCCGGGGGGGACATGAACAGGGTTCGTAGGTGGGTGCCAATTCTGGCCGCGGTGGGCGCGCTCGCCGCGTGCGGGCCGACCAGTCGGTCGACGACCGCCGCGGTTTCGCTGCCGCCCGGAGCGACGGGCGCCGCGGCAGCGGGCGCCCCGAACGCCCGGCCGGCGGTCGCCCCGGCCGCGTTGACCAGCCCGGGCGCGCCGGTCGCGAACTCCACCGGTGACAGCGCGACGGGCGACCCCGCGGCGGGGGCCGGGCCGGGCGGGATGATCGCGGCCGGCGTCGGGGCGGTCGGCGCCCGGCCGGACCTGGTCGACGCCACCGGGACGACCTCGGACGTCTACTACGAGAACTGCTCCCAGGCCCGGGCGGCCGGCGTGACCAACATCCCGAGCGGCGCTCCGGGCTACCGCCCCGGGCTCGACCGCGACCACGACGGCGTGGCCTGCGACAGCCCGACCCCGGCGCCCCGACCGTCCACCACCCGGCCGGCGCCGACCCGGCCAGCTCCGACCCGGCCGGCCGCCCCGCCGCCGACGTCGAACCCGCCGCCCGTCGCCCCGACGACGCCCCCGGCCGCACCCGCCCTGCCGACGACCGCGCCGACGACCGCGCCGGCGGCTCCCCCGACCTCCGCCCCGGCCCCGGCCGGGGTGGTCTGAGACCGCGGGCCTGAGACCGCGGGTTCACCGCGCGCCGGCCCGGGGGGCAACGCCCCGGTGCCGCCGCAGGCACCGCGCCTGCTCAACGAACAGGTCCTCGATAGCCGGCCCGCCGATCGCCTGAACCGCGTTAGGGAAACAGTGTGCGTACGCGGCGGCTGCACGGTGCTCCACCTCCCGCCCACCGGCCCCAAAGTGGCAGAGTCGCCGGTGGCAGAGTCGGCGGCGGTCATAACGCGCTGGGACGATGACGCTTTCCAGGGGTCTGCGGATTGTCGTCGTCGGCGGGCGCGCGGACGTGCTGAGACGCCAGTTACAGCTTTTCGGGCAACTGGCGTCAATGAAGATCCATTGTGCGTTGACGCTGCCGCCAAGACCTCGCTGACGCTGCCGTCCCCCGCGCCGGCCCCGCGCCACCGCCGGGCCGGGGTGGTCTGAGACTCCGCGGTTCACCGCGCACCGGCCCGGGGGGCGACGCCCAGGTGCCACCGCAGGAACCGCGCCTGCTCAACGAGCAGGTCCTCGGTGCCCGGGCCGCCGATCGCCTGATGTCCCACGCCGGGCCGGAACCACACCTCGTGCGGCCGCCCGGCCGCCCGCAACGCGTTCGACAGGTTCCGGGTGTGGTCGGGATGGACGGTGCCGTCGGCCAGACCGTGCATGAGCAGCAGCGGCCGGCGCAGGGCGGGCGCCGCCCGCACCAGCGAAGCCGCTTCGTAGCGGTCCGGGAACTCGCCGGGCCGGCCGAGGAACCGCTCCCGCCAGTACGCGTGGTAGCGCCGTTGATCGGTGACCCCGGCCCCGGCCACCGCGGCGTGGAAGACATCCGGCCGGCGCAGGACGGCGAGCGCCGCGAGCGACCCACCGAAGGACCAGCCCCGGATGCCGACCCGCCCGGGATCGAGGTCCGGATACCGCCGCGCGGCCTCCTGGACCGCGGTCACCTGGTCGTCCAGCACCGGCCCGAACAGATCACCGTGGACCTCCCGCTCCCAGGCCGGTCCCCGACCGGGCGTGCCCGCGCCGTCGACGACCAGGACCGCGAAGCCCTGGTCGGCGAACCACTGGGCCACCAGCGACCGCCAGCCCCGCTCGGCGGTGGCCCGTTGCCCGCCGGCCCCGCCGTAGGCGTCGACCAGGATCGGCAACCGGCCGGCTCCCGAACGGTGCCCGGTCGGGTGGTGCAGCACGGCGCGCAGACGGCGCGGTCCGAGCACGAGGGCCGACGCCCGCACCTCGAGCACCGGTCGTTCGACCCGCGACGCGACCGGGACGGTCGGCCGCCCGGCGCGCTCGACCAGGAACCGCCCGCCGACCTCGTCCGGGCCCCAGGCCATCCGGACCAGCGTTCCGCCCCGGCGCACCCCCTCATGGCGGCCCGGTCCGGCGCTGAGCCGGCGCAGCCCGCCGGCCGACCAGCTCCACAGGTGAGTCTCGGTCGGCTCCTCGGAGGCGGTGAAGAGCACCTCGTCGCGCCCGTCGGACCGGTCGGGCCCGTCACAGCGGGACACCCCGAGGACCGCCCGCAGTTGGAGCCCGGGCGGCGTGACGCCCACCCCGTCCACGGTCAGCTGCCGGGTGCCCGGTTGGTCGGCGTGCGCGACCAGGGCACCGGACCCGGTCCGGGCCGGCAGGCCCGGGACCAACTGCACCCAGCACCGGTCGCGCTGCTCGTGCCGGACCGTGGTCCGACCGTCAGCCGGATCGATCTCGAGCAACCGGACGGTGCGTTGGTCGCGTGACTGCACCACGGCGTACGGGCCGTGATCGTCCCAGCCGGCGCCCGGCAGATATTCGAAGGCAGCCCGGTCCCACCGCACCGCCGTCCGCGCCCGCGGCCCGGACGAGCGGGCCGGGTCGGACGAGCCGGCCGGGTCGGGCTGGGCGCCGTCGAACGCGACGAGCCACAAGCTGACGTCCGCATTGGCCGTCCCGGCCGCCGCGTAGCGGACCGGACGGCCGGACGCGGCCGGATCGGTACCCGGCCAGAGCGGGACCGCCGACGGATCGACCCGGGCGACCAGCAGCTGGTCCCCGGCCGGGGACCACCAGTACCCGCCGGGGCCACCCGGCCCGGCCAGCCCGGTGTGGGGCGCGGTCCCGAACCGGACCTCCGGGCCGTCGGGGTCCGCGATCGCGGCGTCCCCGGTCCCATCGGTGCCGATCACCCGCAGGGC
>JAMFSN010000249.1 GCA_026225295.1 Frankia alni | reverse complement strand
TCCAGGTAGGGCGTCTGGGCCCGCAAAGGACGCCCCGTCAGGAGCTTCCCGCAGCCCCCGCAGCGGAGCAACGCCGTCAACAGATGCGTCCGGCCCGCCGGGCGGCCCCGGCGGCGGGAGTCGAACAGGCCGCACATCCGTTCCCACTCCTCCCGCGACACGATCGGCTCCACATCGACCAACGTGCCCATGATCTTCCCCTTGTGGACCAGCAACCCCGCCAGCGCCGGGCGCTGCAACGTCCGGGTCAACGTGTTCCGCGCCCACGGGACACCACGCGGCCCGGTCACGCCCCGGGCCCGCAGATCCCACACCAGCCCCGACAGGGTCTCCCCGGCGAACAGCCGGTCGTAGCAGTCCCGCATCACCGCCCGTTCAGGCGCGATGACCGCCGGGTCCTCCGGGGTGCGGGGGTCACCGGGCTGCCAGCCCGGTGGGGGTGGCGCCCAGCCCGGCATCGCATACGCCCGGCCCCCGCCGTGGTGGCGGCCCCGCTTCGCACGGCGGGTGTTCCCGCGTTGGACCCGCTCCGAGATCAGGTCCGATTCCCCGGCGGCGGCGACCATCGCCTCCCGGAACGCCCGCCGCCCAGCAGCATGATCCGCCGAGATCAGCGCCTCGGACAGGGGGGCCTGCCGGGTGGCCCCCAACTGGCCGTCCAACCCCGCCGCGAGCCGCACCCGGGCCTGCGCCTGCGCCGGACGGATCTTCAACCGGTCCCGCAGCAGCAGCGCCGTACTGGCCACACCCGCCCGCCCGGCCACATCCCGACCATCCAGATCCCGCACCAGGGCCAGGTCAAAAGCCTCCAGGCAGCGAACCAACGCCTCCCGCGACTCCAACGTCTCCAGCACCTGGTCCTCAGTCATACCGAACGTCGGCGCATCCCGGTGCGCGCCGAACAGCGCATGCGCCGCATCGAAAGCCCGCAAGAGTTCAGGACGGTGCGGATCACCACCACCGTCGTCGAGACCACCAGTCGAACACAGGTTCCCATCGTAAACCTCTGGATCCCGCCCGTCGCGGCAATATCCCGCCGCCTCAAATCAGACAAAAGACCAGGTAGAGAGGTTGGAACCGGCCGCAGCGGTTGATCGACCGATCAGGCGGAGCACCGGCCGACGTTCACGGCCGGCGAGGACCACCGCGTCGATCTCCGAAGTACCGCTGCCGGTCCAGAACGGCCCGCCCGCGACCACGTCCGGGCCGAGGTCGCCGGTCGTGGCCAGTCGACGCCGGTGGTCGCGGAACGCCGCCTCGTACGGCAGCCCGAGCTGATCGTCGAGGCGTTCGAGCGTGCGGGTTGGTTCGGCGCCGGGCGCGCACGAGTTGCCCCTCGGTCAGCAGCAGAGCCCCGGGCCGGCCGGTCGGGCCAGGTTGGCGCGCAGGTCGGCGTTCTGGTCCCACCACGACAGCTACCGGGGGACCCCGCCGACCAGCCCGGAGATACGGCAGACCGCGGAGCCACACAGCAGCAGCCGGTGCTGGCCGCGACCGCTGGCCCGGTCAAGGAAGACCCGCAGGACCCCGGGAAGTTCGGCGGAGGTGGACACCATCTCCGGAAACTCGTCCAGCACGACCGGGAGCGGGTTCGTCCGTGGCCGGCGAGGCCAGGTCGTCCAGCGCGTCGTCCCGGTCGCGACAAGGCCGGCTGGCGAGATCGCGCGGTCGGTCGGCGGGGCGCGGGCGGTAGCGGTGCTCCGTCCCTTGCGACCCGGTCGGGAAATCTGACCGCTACCCTGGAGGGTGTGGAAGGTCTCGACGTATGGCGATCCCTGACGGCGGTCCAGCAGCCGAACTGGCCGGATCCGCTGGCCCTGGCTGAGGCGTACGAAACGCTCTCGGCCCTCCCGCCACTGGTCACGGCGCCGGAGACCCGGCAGCTGACCGACCGGCTGGCGGCGGTGGCCCGGGGTGAGGCGTTTCTGCTCCAGGGCGGTGACTGCGCCGAGACGTTCGCCGCCAACACGGCCAACAAGATCCGCGACAAGGTCAAGACGCTGCTGCAGATGGCGGTGGTGCTGACCTACGGGTCGAGCATGCCGGTGGTCAAGGTCGCGCGGATCGCCGGGCAGTACGCCAAGCCCCGCTCGACCGACATCGAGTCGGCCACCGGCCTCCCCTCCTACCGCGGCGACGCCGTCAACGGCCTCGGCTCGACGCTCGCGGAGCGCCTGCCCGACCCGGACCGCATGGTCGGCGCGTACCACGCCAGCACGGCCGCCCTCAACCTCGTCCGTGCGTTCGCGACCGGCGGCTTCGCGGATCTGTCCAAGGTCCACGAGTGGAACAAGGCGTTCGTGCGCGATTCGGCGGCCGGTCGTCGGTACGAGGCGATGGCGACCGACATCGAACGGGCGCTGCATTTCATGGCGGCCTGCGGGATCGATCTCGACCGGACCGCGACGCTGCAGGGCGTCGAGTTGTTCACCAGCCACGAGGCGCTCCTGCTGGACTACGAGCGGGCTCTGACCCGGACCGAGGACGCGACCGGCAACGTCTACGACCTGTCCGCCCACCTGGTCTGGATCGGCGAGCGGACCCGGGCCCTGGACGGCGCGCACGTCGACTTCATGTCCCGGGTCGGCAACCCGATCGGGTGCAAGGTCGGGCCGAGCGCGTCGCCGGACGACGTGCTGGCGCTGGCCGACCGCCTCAACCCGCACCACGTCCCCGGCCGTCTGACGATCATCGCCCGGATGGGGGCCGGCAAGGTCCGCACCGCCCTGCCGGCCATCGTCGAGAAGGTCAACTCGTCCGGGCATCCGGTGGTCTGGTCGTGCGACCCGATGCACGGCAACACCCGGGACGTCGGCGGGGTCAAGACGCGCCACTTCGACGACGTGCTCGACGAGGTGCTGGGCTTCTTCGAGGTCCACCACGCGCTCGGCACGCACCCGGGCGGCATCCACATCGAGCTGACCGGCGACGACGTCACTGAGTGCCTCGGGGGCGGTGAGCGGATCGACGAGTCTGACCTCGCCGGCCGGTATGAGACGGCCTGTGACCCGCGACTGAACACCAGCCAGTCGCTGGAGCTGGCGTTCCTGGTGGCGGAGATGCTCCAGCGGGCCCGCACCGACCGGGCGGCCCGTCACCACTCCTGACCGGCCCGGCCGGGCCGGGAGAGTCGGGTTACAGCAGCGGGGTCGGATCGATGTCGAGCAGGTCGCGGAGGGCCGCGCCCCCGGCCGGGGTGAGCCGGACCGCCCGCCCGGCGCCGATCGGCCGGGTCCAGCCCTGCTCGTCGAACCGGCGGCGGATCTGGGCGCCGGCCGCACCGGCCAGGTGGGTGCGCCGTTCCGTCCAGTCGAGGCAGGGCCGGGCCACCGGCCGACGACCGGCGGTCAAGGTCGCGGGATCCACGCCGAGGGTCGTGGTCAGCCAGGCCCGCCCGGCCTCGGTGAGCGCGAAGCCGCCCGTCTGGTCGAGCAGTCCGGCCCGGGTCAGGCCGTCGGCGATGGCGACGCCCAGCCGGCCGGCCAGGTGGTCGTAGCAGGTCCGGCCCCGGGCCATGGCCGCGGACGCCGTCGCGGCCCGCAACGTTCGCACCGGCGGTGGCCCGGGCTCGGCGAACGCGGTGAGGTCCTCCAGCAGGTCGGCGACCCGGCCGTCGGCGAGCTGGACGTAGCGATGACGACCCTGACGCCGTTCGACGAGGAGACCGCCGTCGATCAGCCGGCCCAGGTGTTCGCTGGTGGTTGAGGCCGTGACGCCCGTGTGGACCGCGAGTTCGCCGGCCGTCCAGGCCCGTCCGTCCAGCAGCGCCAGGCAGATCGCGGCTCGGGTGCCGTCGGCGAGCAGCGCGGCCAGCCCGGCCAGGTCACGGCCGGGCCCAGTGGCCTCCCGAAGCCCAGTGGCCTCCCGGGTGGCGGTGGCCTCCCGGGTGGCGGTGGCGTCCCGGGTGGCGGTCGAGGTCCGGCCGGCCGCCCCGGGGCGCCGGGAGGTCGTCCGGGGGTGGGTCGTCGCGGTCATGGGCCCAGTCTGCGCGCCGGATAGTTCGGCGCCCGCCGAACGTTCCGGGTTCTACGGTGCCGGCATGCCGACCGTCGCCGGACCCCGTTCACAGCCCAACCTCCGCCGGCTCACCCGACCGGACGATGTCCGCGCCGCGCTCGAGAGCCCGGCCCTGATCGTCCCGCCGGTGCCGGCCGTGGCGATCCCCGCGCCGACGGCCGCGTGGCTGCGGGCCACCGTCGCCCGGTTCAGCAGCGGCGCCGACCACGACCGGCGCCGGGCTGCGACGGTCGCCGAGCTGGCCGGTGTCGACCCGGCGCGGCTGCGGCGCCGGGCGGGGGTCCGGACCGCCGCGATCCTGGCCCCCGGTGGACACCCGGCCGACCTGGTCGGTCCGATCAGCTGCACGGTGCCGGTGGCGGTCCTGGCCGGCGTGCTCGGTTGCGCTGACTCGGCCGGGCCGGAAATCGGGACCAGCGGGGAGCGCGCGGGGGAGTCGGGCGTGACGCGGGCGGTCGCCGACGTCGCGGAGGCCTACCTGCCCCGTCCGGACATCACCGTCGCCGAGGAAGCGCGGGCCGACCGGGCCGTTGCCGCCCTGGTCCGGCTGTTCGGTGGGGTCCTCGACGAGGCGACGGCGATGCGGATCAGCCTGCTCGTCCAGACCCGCAACGCGACCGCCGCCCTGGTCGAGCGGGCGGCCCCGGACGTCCGGGGCGCGGCCGGGGCCGGGCCGGTGGAGGCGGCGATCGACGCGGTGCTCCGCAGCGATCCGCCGGCCCGGTCGACCCGGCGGATGACCGCCACCGGGGCGATCGTCGAGGTCGAGCTGGCCGGTCCGGAGCTGGCGTTCGGCGCTGGTCGCCACGCCTGCCCGGGCCGCGCCCAGGCGATCGCGTTGGCGGCCGGGATCCTCGAGGCGCTCCGGGCCGCGGACCGCCGGCGCCCGCCAGGCGCCCCGACCGCCGGGGCGCCGGCGGCCCGGCCGGCCGACCGCCCGTGATCAGGAGATCCGGTCGCTGTCCACGTAGGCGCGGATCTTCGCGGCCCGCACGGCTTCGGACAGGGTCGCGATGTCGTAGGCGCCGTAGTGGCGGCGCCCGTTGATGAAGAACGTCGGGGTGCCCGAGACGTTGCTGAGGTCGGCCGAGTCGACGTCCTCCGCCACCCGGGCGGCCGCGGTCCGGCGCCGGACGGCCTCGCGGAACGCCGGGCCGTCCAGACCGAGCTGGTCGGCGTAGCCGACCAGCTCCTTGGGCTGCAGCGCGTCCTGGTGCCGGAAGAGCAGGTCGTGCATCTCCCAGAACTGGCCCTGATCGCCCGCGACCTCCGCCGCCTCGGCGGCGATCTGGGCGTGCGGGTGCACATCGGACAGCGGGAGGTTGCGCCACACGTAGCGGACGTCGCCGTGCCCGGCCAGCAGCTCGCGCAGCACCGGCTCGGCCTGGCCGCAGTACGGGCACTCGAAATCGCCGTACTCGACCAGCGTCACGAGGGCGTCCTGCGCGCCCCGGATGTGGTCGCGGTCCGGGTCGACCGCGACGACCAGGTCCTCGAGCGTCGTCGCGTTCCCGACCAGGGCCCGGAACTGCAACCGGTTGGGCAGCAGCGCCGTCCCCTGGAACAGCACCCAGGTACCCAGGGAGGCCACCAGCGCCGCGGTCAGCACCCCGAGCTTGGCCTCCTCCAACTCGTCGCCGGTGAAGGCCAGCCCGGAGATCAGCAGCGAGACGGTGAACCCGATGCCGGCGATCGTGCCCGCCCCGAGCACCGCCGCCCAGCCGACCGGCGGCCGCAGGCGGCCCCGGCTCAGCCTGCTGACCACCCAGGCCCCGCCGGCGATCCCGATCGGCTTGCCGGCCACGTAGCCGATCACGATGCCGAGGGTGATCGGGGAGGTGTAGGCGCGGGCCAGGAAGCCTCCGTTGATCACGATGCCGGCGTTCGACAACGCGAAGATCGGCACGATGACGTAGCTGGTCCAGGGGTGATAAAGCTGAGTGAGCCGTTCGTTGGGGGAGATCGCGGTGGCCACCCCGATCCGGGCCTCGCGCGCGAGTTCCGGTGTGGGTTGCTCGCGGAACAGGCGGAACAGATCGGTCGCCCGTTCCAGGTCGGTGCGCGGAGCCGCGTAGGCCAACGTCAGCAGCCCCATCCCCAGGCCGACGACGACCGGGTCGACGCCCGACTTGAACATCGCGACCCAGGTCGCGGTGCCCAGCAGCAGGTAGACCAGGCCCTGGCGGCTGCCGGTGCGCCGCAGCAGGTAGGTCGCCAGGAAGATCCCGGCCGCCACGAACAGCGGCCCGGGCCGGACGTCCTTGCTGTAGAAGACGGCGATGACGCACAGCGCCACCAGGTCGTCGACGACGGCCACGGTGAGCACGAACGAACGCAGGCGCTCGGGGAAACGCGGGCCGACCAGGGCCAGCATGCCGAGCGCGAACGCGGTGTCGGTCGACATCGCCGCGCCCCACCCGTGTGCGGACGACCGGCCGGCGTTGGCGATCAGGTAGATCGCGATCGGGACGACCATCCCGTACACCCCGGCCAACAGGGGCAGCGTGAGCCGGCTGCGTTCCCGCAGCTCACCGAGGTCGAACTCCCGTCGCGCCTCCAGGCCGACGACGAAGAAGAAGAACGTCATCAGGCCGCTGCTGACCCAGTGCCGCAGGTCCTGGGAGACGTCCGCGCTGCCCAGCCGGATCGACAGCTGAGCGTGCCAGACCCGCTCGTAGGACACCGCGTCCATGTTGATCCAGGCCAGCGCGGCGATCGTCGCCGCCAACAGGACGGCCGCGCTGCCGGTCTCGGTCCGGAGGAACTCCCGGAACGGGGTCTGGAGGTTGCGGGCCCACGCCGTGCGGCCCGAGTACGGCGGGCTGGGGGCCGCGGAGATTTCCGTCACCCGTGGATTGTCGCCTCGGACGTCGTTCGCTCGCGACGCGCGGGCCCGCCCGCGAGCGAGGCGGATGTCACAGCGGGAGCGTTACCTCGGGACCGGCGACTCAGGGCGCGACGGGGGCCGGCGGCGCGGGGGTCGGCCCGTTCGTCTCGATGATCAGGCCGACCGTGCGGACCACCTCGTAGTAGGTCAACGCCAGGCTCCGGCACACCGTCGCCCGGAACGCCCCGTAGTGCCCGCACACGGCCAGCAGGTCGTCGTACAGGCCGGTGTCGACCCGGGCCTTGGTCGCCGTCGTGAACTGGCCGAGGGCCGCGTAGTTGCGATGGCCGAAGTCGTGACGGGCGCAGGCCAGCGAGAAGTCGAAGCCGAGCGGCCGGTCGGGGCTGTCGGTGCAGTAGTCGGTGCTCCAGTCGAAGTGGTAGGCCGCCCAGGTCCGCTGGTCGCCGCGGGCCCGTGTCCAGGCCGCGTAGCTCGCCGCGGTCGGCTGGGTCCAGGCGGCGAGCACGGCGGCGCGGTTGGGCGGGCTGGAGGGCTGGCCGGTCGTCCCCGAGGCGGCGGTCACCGGGCCGGCGACGAGCACCGCCGCCGCGGCCAGGGGCGTCGCGACCCGGCGGGCGAGCGCGGACGGAACGGACGGTCGCAGGCGCATCGATGACCTCCGGACGGGAGACAGCGCATCGGTTTCCAGCTACACCCCGGCGGGGCGACCACATCGTCGCCCGCCCGGACCCGCCCGACGGCGCCAACGCGCGGTTCGGCGGCGACTTTCCGTCACGGGAACGAGCCGACCCGGGACCGGCACCAGGGACCGGGCCGGGCGCCGGACGGCGCCCTAGAAAGAGAAGAGCGTGACCGTGTCACCCTTGTTGACCGCGCTGCCCTCACCGGGGGACAGTTCGCGCACGGTGTCGTGCTTGGGACCGATGATCCGGACCTTGAGTCCCAGGTCGCGTAGCTCGTGCTGGGCGTCGGTGGCGTCCTGGCCCTTGATGTCGTTCGGGACGGTGACGCCGCCGTCGTTGCCGAAGATGTTGAGGTCGCCGTTGGCGACGAACAGCGTCACGGTCTCGCCGGCGTTGACCTTCTGGCCGGGGTTCGGCCCGGTCCGCGCGACCTGCCCCTGGTCGACGTCGTTGCTGGCCACGTCCTGCCGGTTGGGGGTCAGCCCGAGGGCGGTCAGTTCCCGCGCGGCGGTGTCGTAGTCCTCGCCGATGAGGTCGGTGGGCACCGTCACCTGGCTCGGGCCGTTTGAGATGATCAGCGTGACCTGGGACCCGACGTCCACGCGGCCGCCCGTGGCCGGGTCGGTACCGATCACCCGGGTCGCCGGCACGGTGGCGTCGTACTGCTGCCTCGTGCCGGCCACCCCCAACCGGTACCGGGTCAGGATCGTGCGTGCGGCGTCCTGGGTCTGGCCCTTGACGTCCGGGACGGTCACCGGCGCGGCGCCCTTGCTGAGCACCATCACGACCGTCGACCCGGGCTTGGCCATGGCGGCGGCCGACGGCCGCTGGGCGACCACGTTGCCCGCCGCGACCGTCGCGCTGTAGACCGCCGTGCCGAACGACGACGCCAGGTGGACCTGGGTCAGGGCCCGGGTCGCCGCGACCCGGTTCTGCCCGACCACCGACGGCACCCGGACCTTGCTGCTCCCGCCGCCCCGCCAGGCCAGGATTCCGGCGACCAGCAGGATCACCAGCCCCACGCCGATCAGGGCGGGCAGCCAGCGCCGGCCGCCCGCGCCGTCGCCGCGCCGGTAGGAGCCGGGCGGCGGCGGGTCGTCGGCCGCGCCGAAGTGGGCCCGCCGGTAGCTCTCGAGCCCCGACCGGTCGAACTCGGACGTCCGCTGGATGAGGGCGGTGCTGCCGCCCCGGCCCGGATCCGCGGCGGCGGCCGACCCCTCGATCTCACCGGCGTCGTCGAATGCGCCGGAGTCGTGCAGCTGGTGGAGCTCGTCGAGCATGTCGGTGCCGTCGCCCGCCCGCCGCCGCGGATCGCGGGCCGTCGCGTCGAGCACGAACTGGTCCAGCGCCGGGCTGATGCCGGGCCGGATCGAGGACGGCGCCGGGACGTCGGCGTTCACATGCTGGTAAGCGACCGCGATCGGGGTGTCACCGGGGTGGGGGGTCTCGCCGGTCAGCATCTCGAACAGCACGATCCCGGCCGCGTAGACGTCGCTGCGGGGGTCGGCGTGGCCGGTCGAGAGCTGTTCGGGGGCCAGGTAGCCGACCGTTCCCATCAGCACGCCCTGGGTCAGCGACGGCGAGCCGTTGGCCATCGGCCGGGCCAGCCCGAAGTCGGCCACCTTCACCCGGCCGTCGTCGCCGAGCAGGATGTTCTCCGGCTTGATGTCGCGGTGGATGATGCCGGCCCGGTGGGCGGCGGCGAGCGCGGCGACCACCGGGTCGATGATCGTGAAGGCGAGCCCGACCGGCAGCGGGCCGCGTTCGCTGAGCAGCTTGCGCAGGGTTCGTCCGCGGATCAGCTCCATCACCAGGTAGACGACCCGGCCACCGGGGCCGTCGTCGGTGCCCTGGTCCAGGATCGATACGACGTGCGGTGAGTTGAGCCGGGCGGCCGCCATGGCCTCCCGGTAGAAACGGGCCACGTATTCGCGGTCGTGGCTGTAGCCCGGGTGCATGACCTTCAGCGCGACCTCGCGGTCGAGCCGGTTGTCGTGCGCGACGTACACGGTGGCCATGCCGCCGACCGCCAGCCGTTCCGCCACGGCGTAGCGGCCGTCCAGCAGGCGACCGACCACCGGGTCGGACACGATGGCGTCCACGATGAATGAGCTTACGATTGTCGCCGACCGCCGCGAAGTGCGCCCGGGTGGACCCAGCCTCCACGCGTCCGCGGACCGGCCCGAACGGCGGTCGGGAACGAGCGCGGTCGGGACGTTGTCGACGCCCCGACCGCCCTGGTCCGACTCGTCATCGCAGCGTGATGCCGCGCAGTAGCGCCTCCGTCCCGGGATGGGAGAGCAGGTCGAGGATCCGGTACCCGGACACCGGCAGCGACCAGGCCTGGGGCGTGAAGGCGAAGCCGTCGTCGCAATGGCCGAGCCACTGGTCGTAGTCGTAGGTCAGGGCGCCCAGTCGGCGGGTGCCCTGCTCCACCGGGCCCAGCTCGAGCCCGCGGGACCCCGGACCCATCTGCATGCCGTTGAAGCCCCCGGCGGTCGGGTTGACCGGGCAGGGTGACACGCCGGTCCCGGCGTACCAGCCGCCGGGCTGGTGGGCTACGAACTGCGTCGTCTCCCGCCCCGGGAAGCCACCCCGGTCGAGCTCGATGCCGGCGCACGGGCCCTGGTCGGATTGCCGGCCCGGCCCGATGCAGACTTCCTCACCGGCGGCGATGGAGCTGCCGGCGAGCGTCTGCGGGCCGTGCGCGTAGTCGCGGAGCACCTTCCAGCCCGGCGGGAGGGTGTAGCTCAGCCGGCCGAACGTCTCGCGGGTCCCTGGCCGCGTCGGCGTCTGGCTGGTCGGCTTTCCGGCCGTCGTCGGGGCCCGGTGAGCAGGCGGCGGAGTGTTGTCGATCGTGATGCGGTTGACCCCGCCGGAGTGGCCTGGCGCGGTCGGGTTGACCGCGACCAGCGCGACGGCCGTCGCGGCCACGACGGCGACGCCCGCGACGACCGCGACGGCGCGCGTGCGGGCGCGGCGGCGCAGGCCGCGGCCCACCACCTGCTCGGCCAGCGCCGGGTTGTCGGGCAGGCGGTCGGCGACGGCCCGCAACAGGTTGTCGAGGGTGGTCGTGTCGCTGTCGGTCATGACGACTCCCTGGCGGTCCGGGGCGTGGTGGTGGGCGGGGCCGCGGGCAGCGGGGCCGGCGGGACCGCGGGCGGGGACGTCGCCGCGAGAACGTGGCGGAGGCGCTCGAGTCCGCGCGACGTGAGGCTTTTGACGGTGCCGACGGAGCAGCCCATGGCCTGGGCGGTGTCCGCCTCGCTGAGATCGTTGTAGTGGCGCAGCACGACGGCGGCGCGCTGGCGCGCGGACAGGTGTCGCAGCGCGTCGAAGAGCTCGGCGCGGTCGCCGACGGCGTCGGTCCACCCGGTCGCGGCGGGGGATTCCGGGACGGTTTCCGTGGGCCGCTCGGTCGAAGAACGCCGCCGCCACCACGACGTCGAGGTATTGACCATGGTCCGGCGCACGTAGGCTTCCCAGCCGTGGCCGGCGACCCGGCGCTGCCGTAGCCATAAGGCGACGAGCGCGGTCTGCACGAGATCCTCGGCCCGCCCGACATCCCCGGTCAGCAGGTAGGCGGTTCGGCGCAGCGCCGGCCCTCGGTGGCGCACGAACCACGTGAATTGGTCTTCCACTCCGGTTTCCCTCCTGTCCCGCCGCGAGAGCCGGCGAAGGGACATGTTGGCGCGGCACCGCCGCCCACCATTGACGCGATGGAGCGCCCGGAAAGTTGCCGGAGTTGGGAAGCGGACTGTCGGCCGCGTCAGGGTGCGTCGGCGTTGGCCCGCCCGGGCGGGCCCGCCGCCGCCGAAGCGGGGCCCACCAGGCCCGGGTCCGAGATCGGGCCGCAGGAACGCCCGGTCGCGTGGAATGGTCAGGCGTAGACCGGGCGCCGGCTCAGCACCTTCGCCACGTACTGCCGGGTGTCGGTGTACATCCCGATCCGGCGGACCGAGTCGAGCCCCTGGTAGTAGCCGGCGATGGCCGTCCGGCGGTCCGCCGCGTCGAGCAGGTAGCGCAGGTAGACCACCCCGCCGGTGATGTTGTCGGTGACCGAGTGCGAGTTGATCGGGCGACCGATCATCCCGCCGAGCCAGGCCGCGGTCTTCGGCATGAGCTGCATGACCCCGACCGCTCCGGTGGAACTGAGCGCCGACTGGTTGAAACCCGACTCGACCGAACCGATGGCCAGCGCGAGCGAGGGATCGACGCCTTCGC
The DNA here is from genome assembly GCA_026225295.1 of Frankia alni. Lineage (GTDB taxonomy): Bacteria > Actinomycetota > Actinomycetes > Frankiales > Frankiaceae > JAMFSN01. The sequence continues at coordinate 25,605 of JAMFSN010000249.1, read as the reverse complement.
GCAGGGCGGTGGCCCGGATCATGGCCCGCACGGTCGCCGCGTCCGAGCGGCCGACCCCGTTGGCCGTGCCGGAGCCGGAGCCGCACGATCCGGCCCGGGTCGGGATGACGAGCCGCTGACCGGCCAGGATCTTCATGCCGCCGGTCAGCCCGTTGGCCCGGGCCAGGGCCGCGAGGCTGACCCCGTTGCGTTCGGCTATCCGAGTGGCGTTGTCGCCCCGCCGGATCGCCACGCTCGGCCCGGTGCACCCCGGGGAGCCGGTCAGGGCCAGTGCGCCGGCGCCCGGCAACGAGAGCACCCCACCGGCGTAGATCGTGTCGCCGGCCAGGCCGTTCGCCCGCTGGATGGCGGCCACCGTCGTCCCGTGCGAACTGGCCAGGCTCCACAGGCTGTCGCCCCACTTGACGTGGTACGGCACCCACCCCGGCGCGGCCGAGGTGGCCAGCAGGGCTCCGAGCAGGGGAACGGCCAGCAGGACAGCACCGCGCCGAGCGGGGAAACGCGACATTCGATTCCTCTCAGTAGTGACTACCTACTGAGAGTGAGTCTTACTCTGTGTGACCACAACTTGGCTACTGGTGGCGCGGAGTAATACTGGTCAGGCGGGTCGAACGGCCCGGCCGGCGCCCGGAGCCACGTAGGATTGCCCGGACGAGTACCGGGGAGCCCGCGGACGCGGGCTGAGAGGCCGGCCACCCAGCCGTCGGCGACCCGCAGACCCGATCGCGATCATGCGCGCGTGGGGAGGCGAAATGACGTCCGGCAATGCTCAGGCGCCACCGACCAGCACGAGTACACCCAGCTCGGATCTGGTCGCGGTGCACAGCCCCGGGGACGAGCTGGTACCCGGCGATCTGCCGCTGACCGACGACGACCCGTTGCGGATCGCGGGCGCCCTGTTCACCAGCCGGCTGTTGCTGGGGACCGGCAAGTTCGCCGACCACCGGCTGATGCGCGCCGCCCTGATCGCGTCGCGGGCCCAGATCGTCACGGTCGCGTTGCGGCGGGTCGACCTGTCCCGGGCCGGGGACGGGGACGTGCTCGACTTCGTCCCGCCCGGCGTGACCCTCCTGCCGAACACGTCGGGGGCGGCCACCGCCGATGAGGCGCTGCGGCTGGCCCGGCTCGGGCGCGCGGCATGCGGTACCGGACTGGTGAAATTGGAAGTCACCCCCGATCCCCGCACCCTCGCGCCGGACCCGATCGAGACGTTGCGGGGCGCCGAGCTGCTGGTCGCGGACGGCTTCACCGTGCTGCCGTACTGCTCGGCGGACCCGATCCTGGCCCGGCGCCTGGAGGAGGCCGGCTGCGCGACGGTCATGCCGCTGGGCAGCTGGATCGGCTCCAACCGGGGGTTGCGGACCCGGGACGCGATCGAGGCGATCGTCGCGGCGGCCGGGGTCCCGGTCGTCGTCGATGCCGGTATCGGGGTGCCGTCCGACGCCGCCGAAGCCATGGAGATCGGCGCGGACGCGGTGCTGGTCAACACGGCCGTGGCGGTCGCCGCCGACCCGGTCACCATGGCCCGGGCCTTCGCCCTGGCCACCGTGGCCGGCCGTCTCGGCCACCTGGCCGGCCGGGGCCGGTCCCGGGGGGCCACCGACGCCGCGCCGTCCTCCCCGCTGACCGGCTTCCTGGCCGGACTGAGCGGCGCCGGGACCACCGTGGGCACCGCGGGCCGGTCGGCCGGGTGAGCGCGCCGCCGGGACTGTTCGCCCAGGAGCTGGAGCGCCTCGACGTACCCGGTCTGTCGGCCGCGGCGGTGGAGACGTCGCCGGCGGCCGTCGACGGGGCGCTGGCCCGGCTGGCGGTCGGCGACGGGGCCGCCCGGGGCCCGGCCGGCCTGGCCGATCTGGCCACCCTGCTCGCCCCCGCTGCCGGCTCCCGGCTGGAGGAGATCGCGGCGGCCGCCCGGGCGGTCACCCTGCGCCGGTTCGGGCGGGCGGTCCGGTTGTTCGCGCCGCTGTACGTGTCGAACGCCTGCCTGTCGTCCTGCGCCTACTGCGGCTTCGCGAAAGGTCTGGACGTCGTCCGGCGGACCCTGACTCCCGCCGAGGTGGTCGACGAGGCGGCCATCCTGGCCGACCGCGGGTTCCGGCACCTGCTGCTGGTTTCCGGCGAGCACCGGCTCGAGGTCTCGCCCGACTACCTGGTCGAGGTGGTCGGTCGGCTAGGTCCGCACTTCCCGGCGATCGCCATCGAGACCCAGACCTTCTCCGACGACACCTACGGCCGGCTCGTCGCCGCCGGGCTGGAAGGCGTCGTGCACTACCAGGAGACCTACGACCGGTCCCGGTACAGCGAGGTGCACGTGGCCGGCTGGAAACGCGACTTCGACCGGCGCCTGTCCTCCTTCGAGCGGGCCGCCGAGGCCGGCGTCCGGCGGCTCGGGCTCGGCGCGTTGCTGGGGCTCGCGACCGACTGGCGCGCCGACGTGCTGGCCCTGGCCGCCCACGCCGACTTCCTGGCCCGTCGTTACTGGCGCACCGAGGTGGCCGTCGCGCTCCCGCGCCTCAAACCCAGCGCCAGCGGGTTCCCCCCGGTCGTGGATGTCGACGACGCGGCGTTCGTGCAGGCCCTGGCGGCCCTGCGACTGTTCGCCCCCGACGTCGGCATCGTCCTGTCGACCCGGGAACCGGCCGCCCTGCGCGACGGGCTGGTGCAGATCGCCGTGACCACGATGAGCGCCGGATCCTCCACCGAACCGGGCGGCTACACGACGCCCGGCCAGGCCCAGGAGCAGTTTTCGATCAGCGACGAACGCTCCCCGGACCAGATCGCCGCGATGCTGCGCGCGAACGGCTACGAGCCGGTCTGGAAAGACGCCTTCCCGCTGGTCGACGCCTGACCGGTCGGCCCGCAGGGGCAGCGTCAGCGGGAGCCGCCGCCTGGCTGAGGTTGGCCCCCCAAGCGCGTCACCGGGACTCCGCTTGGGGGGCCAACCTCGGGACGCGGATTTCAGACCAGTACGCGGCCGGACCTCGGCTGGCCGCCGTCGTCAGGATCAGCGTGTCTCCCAGCCGGCGCTGACGGTGCCAGCGAGTGGCCCGCCTCGCCGTGGGTCGGTTTGGGCCGCAAGTGGCAGGGCAGGCGCAGGTCTGGGCGTCGGCTGACCCGGCAGTCGCCCGTCCGGGCCCGAACACAGGCTGGGGGTCGTTGCCAGCGGGCCCTGGGGCGTCCGCTGGCCATGCCAACCGCCGACTGGCGGCGGACGCGATGCCCGGCCCGGGCTGAACTGGGGACGGCCGGCGCGGGGGGCGCTCCGATCCCGTGCGCGCCGGGTGTTCCGACCGCTAGCCTCGCCTCATGGAGCGAGTGATCGTCGTCGGGGCCGGTCAGGCCGGTGGCCGGGCCTGTGAGGAGTTGCGGCGGGCGGGTTACGCCGGGGTGATCACGCTGGTCGGCGCGGAACGTCACCGGCCCTACGACCGGCCCCCGCTGTCCAAGGGCGTCCTGGCCGGCAAGGTCGACGACACGACCTTTCCGATCGACCTCGACGGGGTCGAGCTGCTGCTCGGCCGGCGGGCGACCGGCCTGCGGCCCGGCGTGGTCGAGACCGACGAGGGCCCACTCGACTACGACGGTCTGGTCATCGCGACCGGCGCGGACCCGGTGACGTTGCCCGGCGACGGGCGGCAACGGGTCCTGCGCACCATCGACGACGCGCTGGAACTGCGGAAGGAGCTCGTCCCCGGGGCCCGGGTGGCCGTCGTCGGCGCCGGGTGGATCGGCGCCGAGGTCGCGACGGCCGCCGCGGCCGCCGGCGCGCAGGTGGTGGTCGTCGAGGCGGGCTCCGCGCCGCTGGCGGTCGCGCTCGACCACGCGGTCGGGCGCGTGACCGCTCCCTGGTACGCCGAGCACGGCATCGAGCTGCGCCTCAACACCGCCGTCGCCGCCGTCCGCCCGGACGGCCTGGAACTGGCCGATGGGGATCATCTGGCCGCCGACGTCGTCCTGGTCGGGGTGGGCGTCCGGCCCCGGCTCGACTGGCTGGCCGACAGCGGCCTGGAACTGGACCGGGGCGTGGTGACCGACGAGTTCCTGTCCGTTTCCTGGACCGGGACCGCCGCCGGCCCGGGCGCCTCGGCCGGCCCGGTGGTGGCGGTGGGTGACTGCGCGGCCTGGTGGTCGGGCCGGTTCGGCACCCGGCTGCGGCTCGAGCACTGGGACAACGCCCAGCAGGCGCCGGTGGCGGCGGTGGCGACGCTGCTCGGTGAGCCGACCCGGTACGACCCCGTGCCCTACGTCTGGTCCGACCAGCTGGGCCGGATGCTCCAGTACGCCGGTCACCGGCCGGCCGGGGCGGAGCCGGTCTGGCGCGGCGATCCGGGCGAGCCGAAGTGGGCGGTCGGCTGGTTCGACGACGCCGGTCGCCTGAGCGCGATCTTCGCGGCCAGGCGACCGCTGGATGTCATGGCCGGCCGCCGGCTGATCGGCGCGGGCCCGCCGGTGGACCAGGAGCGTTTCGCCGACCCCGGCGTCCCGGTCAAGTCGCTGTAGACCGCCGCCCGACCGGACCGCGACCGGAGCGCGACTCGCCGGTCCGGACACCGGCACCCGATGGCCAAACGGGTGTCATCATTTATTAGAGTCCCAGCGTGCCGCGCATTCATCTGGTATCCAACCGGCCCGGCGCGGCGGCTCTGGGGGAGCATCTGCGGGGGGCCGGGCTCGGCCCGACCTCGGCCCGGGCCGCCGACGCGCTGCTGGTGCTGATCGATCGTCCGCTCGACACCGTTGAGCAGGATCTGCTCGACCGGGCCCGGCAGAGCGTCCCCGTCCTGCTGGCCGGCCCGACCCTGGGGTCGCTGCCGGCCGACAGCCCGCTCGTCGAGGCCACCGGCCTCGTGCCGGCCCGGACCATCCCGCCTTACGAGTTGCGGGTCGCGACCGGTCAGCACGGCCAGGAGGTCGGGGTCCGGCTCGACCCCGACCAACGGTTCGTCGACTCGTGGGTGCTGGTCGACAAGGTCGCCGACGACGTTCAACGCCTCTTGACCGTCCGTTACGAGTTGGCCGAGCAGCCGGTCTGCACCTGGCGGCCGTCCACCGGGCTGGGGGTGCTGACCCTCGGCGGGTCCGAGGAGACGCTCGCCGATCCCGAGTTCCAGCGCCTGGTCGGTCGGTGGCTGCGGTACGCCCTCGACGTCCACGACCGGCCGCCGGTCCGGGTCGGCGTGCTCGGAACCACCGATCGGGCGGTCGCCCACGCCGCGGCGGCCCGCGCCACCCCCGGGCTGGAACTGGGCGCCGTCACCGAGAGTGTCGCCGGCCCGTCGATCGCCGGCCCGGACGCCGGGGCCTGGGTCCGCCGGTACACCACTCCGACGGAGCTGGTCGCCGACCCGGACCTCGGCCTGATCGCGGTCTGCACCCGCTCCAACACCCGGGCCGAGTGGGGGATGCGGGCCCTGGAAGCGGGCAAGCACGTCCTGATCGAGGCGCCCCACAGCCTGTCCGCCCACGACGCCGACGAGCTGACGGCCCTGGCCGCGGAGCGGGAGCTGACCGTCGCCACCATGCCCGGACCGGGCGGGATCCCGGCCTACCGGGCCGCCGCCGCCGCGGTGCGTCGGGGGGCGGTCGGCGCGGTGTTCTGGATCGAGGTGTCGGCCACGGCGTTCCGCCGGCCCGAAGGCACCTGGCACGACGACACCCGACTGTCCGGCGGCCAGCTCTTCGACCAGGGTGTCGGGCCGGTCGGGTGGCTGCTGGGCCTGATCGACGAGCCGGTCGACTGGGTGTCCGCGACGAGCGGGAAACACACCTGGCACGACGTCGCCAACACCGATCACAGCCGGATCCTGGTGCGCTTCGCGGGTGGGACCGAAGCGCAGGTCACGCTGTCGGATGTCGAGGCGTACCCCCGGCCGGCCTTCTGTGTCCAAGGGGTCGACGGGACGCTCGTCGGGCCGTCGACGCCTGGGGCGGGCGGCGGGCCGACCAACGACGGCCCCGGCGCCGGGGCGCCCGCTTCCGGTGGGGCGGGCGGGATGATGTTGTACCGGGCCGACGGGGTGGTGGCCCGGGTGCCGGTTTCGGGCGCGGCGGCGCGGACCGTCGAAGGGCACCGCGCGCTCGCCGACCACCTGGTGTCGGGCTGGCCGCTGCCGGCCCTGGCCGGCGAGGGCCGGCGGGTGATCTCGGTGCTGGAGGCGGCGGCCCGGTCCGCGGCGACGAACGGCGCCCCCACGGCGCCCGAGTGACGCCCACTCCCCGGGTGACCGCTACGGTCAGCTCGACGGCGGCCGGCCCGGGGCGACCCGGATCGCCGACCCGATCGTTCCCCCGCCCCCCTCGACCACGATGCTGCGCGCCGCCCGGAAGGTAGCTACTTTGTGACCATGAACTGGCTGACCCTGCCGGATGTGGCGGACCAGTTGGGTGTTCCCATCACCCGGGTCCGTCAGATGGTGAAGGAAAACAAGATCCTCGCCACCCGCCGGGACGGTGTCCTGCGGATACCGGCGGAGTTCGTCTCCGACGGGATGGTCCTCAAGGGACTCACCGGCCTGCTCACCGTGCTCCGCGACGCCGGTTTCAGCGACGATCAGGCGCTCGAGTGGTTGTTCCGTGAGGACCCCACACTGCCGGGCACCCCGATCCAGGCCCTGACCGAGAACCGCGGCACCGAAATCAAGCGGCGGGCCCAGGCCCTCGGCTTCTGACCTACGCGTGGTGGGTGGGCCCCCCCGGGCTCGCCCGCCTCATAAGCTGGCCGGGTGCTGGTGACGGTGAACGGCGAGCAGCGGCAGCTCGAGGAGGGGGCCGTGGTGCCCGCGTTGCTCGGGCAGCTCGGGCTGCGGCCCGGGAGCGCGGTCGTCGAGCGCAACGGCGTGGCGCTGACGCCGTCCGAGGCGGCCGCGACGGTCCTGGCCGACGGCGACGTGCTGGAGGTCGTGCGTGCCGTCGCCGGTGGCTGACCCGGGCCGGGCGACCCGGCTGGCCGCCCTCGCCGACGCCCGGCTGTACCTGTGCACGCCCGTCCGGCCGTCCTTCGGCCCGTTCCTGGACGGGGTGCTGGGGGCGCCCGGGGTCGACCTGGTGCAGGTCCGGGACAAGACCGTCGAGTGGCGCGCCGAGGTGCTGGCCCTGACCATCGCGCGCACCGCGGCCGCGGCGGCCCGGTCCCGGGGGCCGGCCGGCTCCCGGTCGGGCCCGTTGGTGAGCGCCAACGACCGGGCCGACCTGGCCGCGGCGACGGGGGTCGACATCCTGCATGTCGGTCAGGACGACATCCCACCCGCGGTGGCCCGGCGGTTCGTCGGCCCGGACGTGCTCATCGGGTTGTCGACCCATGACCCCGACCAGCTCCGGGCGGCGATCGCCGATCCGGACGTCGACTACTTCTGCGTCGGGCCGGTGTGGGCGACCCCGACCAAGGCCGGCCGGGCGCCGGTCGGTCTGGAGCTGCCCCGACTGGCCGCGCGGCTCGCCCCCCCGTTCGAGCCGGGCGCCAAGCCCTGGTTCGTCACCGGTGGCGTCGGCGAGGACACGCTCGATGACGTCCTCGCCACCGGGGCCCGCCGGGTCGTGGTCGTGCGCGGGATCACCGGCGCGGACGACCCGGCCGCGGCCGCCGCCTCGCTCGGCCGCCGGCTGCGGTCGACCTGATCCCGGCCGGATCGGATCGGGTCGGGCGGCGGTGGCCGGACGGGACATGGCGCATCTGATCTATCTGGCGGTGCTGGTCGCCTGCCTGCTGGGCACCGCCCCGCTGGAGATCGTGCTGCACACCCGGGTCTACGCCCGGCCGCTCCGGCTGGTGCTGACCCTCGTTCCGGTGGCGGCCGTGTTCGTGGTCTGGGATCTGTACGCGATCGCCCGCCACCACTGGTACTACGACCGGGCCCGGACCACCGGGGTCCGGCTGCCGGGTCGCCTGCCGCTCGAAGAACTGCTGTTCTTCCTGGTCGTGCCGGTCTGCGCGATCCTCACCCTGGAGGCGGTCCGGGCCGTGCGGGGCTGGGCGGTCGGTGACGAGGTCACGCCGGACGGGTCGGGGGCGCCGGGCGAGTCGGGCCCGTGAGCTACACCGCCCTGGCGGTGGTCGGCGTGATCGGGGCGGCGGCGCTCGACCTGCTGGTGCTGCGGACCCGGCTGCTCACCCGGCGCGCGTTCTGGGTGGCCTACGCGATCATCGTGACGTTCCAGCTGCTCACCAACGGGGTGCTCACCGGGCTCGATATCGTGCGGTACAACCCGGACGCGATCATCGGCGTGCGCGTCGCCTACGCCCCGGTCGAGGATCTGTTGTTCGGGTTCTCGCTGGTCCTGCAGACGTTGGCCTGGTGGGTCTGGTGGGGACGACGGTTGCCGCCGACCCGTTGACGGAGGGCCGGGCGGCAGGGGTGACCGGGCGGCCGGGGTGACCGGTCGGCGGTTGTGACACGGGACGGACGGGTCGACCAGGGACGGGGCGGGATGGGCAATCTGGAGCGGATCGAGGCGGTCGTGGCCGACCTGCCGGAGGTCGAACGGGTCGACATCGAGGCCTGGGACGGGGAGCCGACCTTCCGGGTCCGGGGCAAGAACTTCGTGTTCTCGGCGCCCGACGCGGGGCGCATCACCGTGAAGCTGCCCAAGGAGGAGGCGGCCGCGGTGGTGGCCACCGACCCGGCGGTCAGCCCGATGGGGTACGGGCTGGGCCGCCACGGCTGGGTTTCGGTGACCCTGGCCGAGGACGAGCCGGCCGAACGCTGGCAGCTGGTCACCGAGTGGATCCGGACGTCCTACACGCTGGTCGCGCCCCGCTCGCTGGCCCGAACCGTGGAACCGCCGGGCCGCTGACGCTGACCGTCTGAGGCCCGGACGTTGCTGGCCGGCCCGGACAGACGGCTACCCGTGCTCTGCCATTCGAGCTGAGCGCTCGTCAGCGTGGAACTCCCAGGGCGCCGTCGGCAGCCCGCCGCCCGTCTCCAGGAGCGTCTTGAGATTGGCGAAAACGGTCGGCCACCCCTTTCCGATCGCCTCCCGGTCGGCCACGGACCGGAGGTGGGTCTGGGTGAGCGTCAGTTTGACGATGTCGCGGTACGACGCGATCTCGAACGTCACCACGCTCTGCTCGACCGACCGGGCCGAGTCGAAGTGGCGGGGTCGGCGTCCGTTATTCGGTGCCGGGACGATGACGCTTGCCGGGCGCCTCGGAACCGTCGTGGTCAGCGGCGGTGGGAACGCGCGAGGACGCTGACGGACGGGGCCTTGCGGGCGACCGGCATGGTCAGCGCGCGCAAAAAGCGCGCTGACGATGCCAACGTGCGCCCCCTGACGCTGCCACTCCAGTCAGTCCAGTCAGTCCAGTCAGTCCAGTCACTCCGGCCGCGCCACCCCGTCCAGCCGCCCCCGATCCCACTGTTACCGACCCGCTACGTGACCACGGACGGGTCGGGGTCGCGGCGGGTGCCGGACCACCGACCGTGGGGTCCACGGAGCCGTTCGGCCGTCGCGTCGTCGGCGGGGGTGAAGACCATCATCCGGGTCCCGGGCAGTTCCGGCAGCAGCATCGGGGTCGTGTTGAGGTGCAGCATCCCCCGTCGGGGGTGCATCAGGGACTTGCGGCGCTCGGCCGGCCCGGCGACCAGCCGGGCCGCCCACTTCGCGCTGAAGTCGGGACTGACGGCCAGCAACCGTTGGATGAAGCCGTCCCAGTAGGGCTCGCCGACGTGGCCGGCCGAGTTGGCGCGCAGCTGGGCCACGTGCCAATCCACCTCCCGGTCCCAGTCGACGAGCGACCGGAACCAGGTCCGGGTGAACGCCAGCCAGACGATGTTGCGGTCCTCCGGGGGCAGGGCCTCGAAGTTGGTGATCAGGTCGACCGCGGCCGGGTTCCAGGCCAGCACGTCGAACCGATCGCTCACGATGTAGGCCGGGCTCGGTTCGAGGGCCGCGAGGACGGCCCGCAGTGTCGGGCTCACCGTCGTCGGCACCGTCGGTGGTTCCGACCGGGTCGCCCCGGCCAGCCGGAACAGGTGGTCGGTCTCGGCGGCGTCGAGCCGCAGGGTGCGGGCGACGGCGTCGAGCACCTGGGCGCTGGCGTTCGGGGCCCGTCCCTGCTCGAGCCAGGTGTACCAGGTCAGGCCGACCCCGGAGAGCTGCGCGACCTCTTCGCGGCGCAGGCCCGGGGTCCGGCGGCGGGGCCCGGGGGCGAGGCCCACCTCGGCGGCCGACAACCGGGCCCGGCGGCTGCGCAGGAACGCGCCCAGCTCCCCGCCGGCCGCTTGTCGCCCGGCCGCAGCCAGGGACGGATCGGTCGACCGGTCGGACGTCCCGGCGGCGGTAGCGGTGGTCATGTTTCCAGGATGCGGCAGGCGGCCGACCGGTGCCAGGTGGTGCCGGTACCCGTATAACCACCGTCTGGTACCTGGCTCGCGGTCCGCCGAGAGTTGACGTCATGACGTCGAGTCCCACCTTCATCCCGTCGACCACCGCATCGTCGCCCGACCCGGCGGCGTCGCCCGACCCGGCCGCACCGAGGCCGGCCCGACCGGACCCGGCCGCGGCCCGGTTCGACCGCCGCCGGTGGCTCGTCCTGCTCGTTCTCCTGCCCGGCCAGGCCATGGCGGCGCTGGACGCGTCGGCGGTGAACGTCGCGATCCCCGACATGGGCCGGAGCCTGCACGCCTCCGGTTCGGCACTGCAGCTGATCGTCTCGGGTTACACCCTGGCGTACGCCGTCCTGCTGGTCACCGGCGCGCGGCTCGGGGACGACCTGGGCTACCGCCGGACGTACGTCGCCGGCCTGGCCGCCTTCACCCTCGCCTCCGCGGCCTGCGCCGTGGCTCCGGTCACCGGCGTGCTGATCGCCGCCCGGGTCCTGCAGGGCACCGCGGCCGCGCTGATGGTGCCCCAGGTGCTGTCGGTGCTGCAGCGCGAGTTCGTCGGCCCGGAACGGGCCCGGGCGCTGGGCCTGTACGCGGCGGTGCTGTCCGGCGGCGTCGCGGCCGGACAGGTGCTGGGCGGGGCACTGGTTTCCGCTGATCTGTTCGGCAGCGGCTGGCGCCTGGTGTTCGCGGTGAACCTTCCGATCGGGGTGGTCCTGATGATCGCCGCTCCCCGGATCCTGCCGGTCGACGGGCCCCGGGTCCGCGAGCGGCTCGACCTGCTCGGCGTTGCCCTGCTGTCCGGCGGCCTGGCCGCGCTGGTGCTGCCGCTGGTCCTCGGGCACGACGAGGGCTGGCCGGCCTGGACGATCCCGACCCTGGCTGCCTGCCCGGTGCTGGTCGGTGCGTTCGCCGCCCACGCCCTGCGGCTGCGGTCCCGCGGCGGTCAGCCGGTGCTCGACGTGGTGCTGCTGGCTGACCCGGGCCTGCGCGCCGGCCTGGTCGGCGTGCTGCTCACGATGGGCTGCTGGGCGTCGACGCTGTTCGCGCTGACGCTGTTCCTGCAGATCGGGCTGGGCTACAGCCCGATCGGGTCGGGTCTGACGTTCGTGGCCGCGGCGGTGGGCTTCGCCCTGGCCAGCCTGCAGTGGGGCCGGTTGCCGGCCCGCACCCACCGGTGGATTCCGACCGCCGGGCGCCTGTTGGCCGTCCCGGCCTACCTCGGGGTCGGCCTGCTGGCCCGCGCGGGCTGGTCCGATCCCGGCGCCGTGCCGGTCATGTTCATCCTGGGGGTCGCCCTGGGCTGCGGGTTCTCGCCGTCCATCGGGCAGATCGCGGCCCGGGTGGCGCCCCGGGACGCGGGGGCGGCCAGCGGGCTGGTCGCGACGACCACCCAGATCGGTTTCGTGGTCGGGGTGGCGACCTTCGGGTCGCTCTACCTGAGCCGGGCGCCGCGGGGGGCGGGGGAGGCCCTGTTCACGATCTCGGCGGCCGCCGCCGTCGTCCTGCTGGCCGCCGCGGCGGCCGCCGCCCGGGCGGTGACCGCCCGGGCCGTCACCGCCCGGCCGTCGACCGGGACCGCCGGGACCGCCGGGACCGCCGGGCCCGGGCCAGACCCGGCACGGCGACCGTGAGGCGCCGGGCGGTCCCGACCGCGACCCGCCGGTCGAGCACCTGGTAGTCGGCCCGTTCGACGGCGTCGAGGATCCCGCCGTACAGGACGAAGGCGGTCCGGATGCAGTCCCGGGACGTCGGGTGCAGCAGCCGGATGCCGGGCTCGGCGGACCGGAACAGTTCCCGGGCCCGGGCGATTTCGAACGCCAGCAGCCGCCGGACCCGGCCGTCCACCACCCCGGACCGCAGGTCGTCGCGGGTCACCCCGAACGCCCGCAGCGAGTCGGCGGGCAGGTAGACCCGGCCCCGGCGCAGGTCCTCGCCGACGTCCCGGATGAAGTTCGCGAGCTGGAAGGCGACGCCCAGGTCGTAGGCGTAGGCCGGGGCGGCCCGGGACGTCGGCTCGAGGATCGGGACCATCTGCAGGCCGATCACCGCCGCCGAGCCGTGGACGTAGCCCATCAGGTCGTCGAACGTGTCGTAACCGGTGACGGTCAGGTCCATCGCCATCGACCGCAGGAACGCCTCGAAGTGATCCAGGGGGATGTCCCACCGGGCGATCGTGTCCAGGACGGCCGGCAGCACACCCTCGCCGGGCCCACCCTCGCGGGCCGCGGGCCGGGGGACGTCTGCGCCCCCGGCCGGGACCGCCGCGCGGGCCCGGGCCAGGAAGTCGTCCCCCCAGGTGTGCAGGAGGGCCGCCTTGCGCCCGCCCGTCAAGGTCGAATCCAGGTCGTCGACGATCTCGTCGGCGTACCGGGCGAACCCGTACAGCGCGTGGACGTAGGGCCGCTTCCACTCGGGCAGCAGCCGGGTGGCCAGGAAGTACGTGCGGCCGTGGGCGGCGTTGAGTTCCCGGCAGGCCTGGTAGGACCGGCGCAGGGCCGGCTCGAGGATGCCGGCGGCGGTCAGTTCCCGTTGGCCGGCCGGGTTCACGGCAGGCGCGAGGTCAGCAGGACCGAGGTCGTCCCGGCCACCAGGCCGAGCAGCACGGACAAGCCCACGAACCACGTCGTCACCTCGCGGTGCTCGGTCCGGTAGCCGACGGAGCTGCCGAGCTTGCGGTAGACCGACTTCAACTCGTCGCCGGAGGTCGCCCGATGGTAACTGCCACCGGTCTGATCGGCGATCTGCTTGAGGGCCTGCTCGTTGACGGGCACCGGGATCTGCTGGCCGCCGACGTCCAGGGTGCCGCCGGCGGTCCCGTAGGCGATCGTGTTCACCGTGACATGGGCCGTCCGGGCCGCCGCCACGGCCTGGTCGTTCGGGCGACCGCGGGTCGTCTCGCCGTCGGAGAGCAGCACGATGGCGGCCGGCGGCGGGCCCTGCCCGGGCGAGGACAGCTGGGCGTTCGCGGCCGAGATGCCGGCCAGGCTGGCGAAAATACCTTCGCCGATCGCGGTCGCCGGCCCGAGCTGGAGGGCCCGGATGCCGGCCCGCACCGCGTCGCGGTCGGTGGTCGGCGCGACCAGCACCGAGGCCGTGCCGGAGAACGCCACCAGCCCCAGGTTCACCTTCGGGGGGAGCTGGTCGACGAAGGCCGCGGCGCCGATCTTGGCGGCGTCGAGCCGGTCCGGGGCGACGTCCTGGGCGGCCATCGAGTTCGAGACGTCGATGGCCAGCATGATGGTGGCCCGCTCGCGGGGGACCCGCTCGGCGTGGGCCGGCCGGGCCAGCGCGAAGATCGCCGCGATCAGGGTCAGCAGCATCAGCGCGGCCGGCAGGTGCCGCCGCCACCACTGCGGGCGGCGGGGCAGCACCGTCGACAGCAGGGAGGCGCTCGACAGCCGGGCGGCGTAGGTGCGCCGACGCAGATTCATGTAGACGTACAGCCCGAGCAGGGCCGCCACCGCGACCAGCAGCCAGAGCCAGTGCTCCGCGAGGAAGGTCACCGGGCGGCGCCGGCGGGTGGGATGGGCCGGGCGCGGGCGCGTTCACGGGCGACCTCGCCGCCGATGCTGCTACCGACGATGCCCGGCCGGGGCGGCAGTCCGCCGGTCCTGAGTCCGCCGGTCCGGACGCCGCCGGTTCGGGCCCCGCCGCCAGCCGGCGCGCGGCGCGGCCCCCCGACGCCGCGCCGCGACGCCGACACGTACCGCACGACGTCGCCGATCCAGTCCCGGTCGGTGTGCAGCACCAGGTGGCCGGCGCCGGCCCGCCGCAACGCCAGGGCCACCTCCTGGCGGTGGTCGGCCGCGGCCCGGGCGTAGCGGGCCCGCAGCCGGCGCGACCCGGTCGGCACCTCGTGGCGGGCGCCCGTCTCCGGGTCGACCACGGTCAGGTGGCCCACGTTGGGCAGCTCCATCTCGGCCGGGTCGCGGATCTCGACCGCGAGCAGCTGGTGGCGGGCGCCCAGCACGCGCAAGGGCCGCTCCCAGGACCGGTCCGGGGTGAGGAAGTCGGAGATCACCACGGCCAACCCCCGGCGGCGGCGCGGCTTCTCGAGCCGGCTGATCGCTTCGGCCAGGTCGGTCGCCGCCGAGGCGTCGGGCCGCGCGGTCGGGGCGTCCCAGGCGGTCCGGGCGGTCGACAGCAGCACCCGCAGCAGGGCCCGGAGCCCGTCGCGACCGGGTCGGGCCGGCACGATGTCGAGGCCGGACCCGGAGATGACGACCGCCCCGGTGCGGTTGCCGGTCCGGGCGGTGAGGTGACCGACGGCGGCGACCATCGAGATGGCCAGCTCCCGCTTCTCGGCCAGCACCGTCCCGAACTCCATGCTCGCCGACAGGTCGACCACCACCCAGGTCTCCAGCTCCCGGTCGGCGATCAGGTCGTGGACGTGCGGCACGGTGGTGCGGGCGGTCACCGACCAGTCCATCCGGCGGACATCGTCGCCGAACCGGTACTCCCGGCTTTCGGCCTTCTCGGTGCCTGAGCCCGGGATGAGGCCCAGATGGTCACCGACCAGCAGGCCGTCCAGCCGCCGGGTCACCGCCAGCTCCAGCCGCCGGAGGGTCCGTTCGATGGCCGGGTCGGTCCCGCCCGAACGGTCCGGAGCGCCGCCGCCCCGGGTCGGCTGTCGCGCTCCGCTCACGGCGTCTCCCGGCTCATGGGGCGACCTGGTTCGCGGCGCTCACGACCGGCCGCGGTATTCGGGGAAGCCGGCGGTGTCGGCGGTCCACCCCTTGGAACGGTCCTTCGGACCGCGCTCGGGCAGTTCCTCGCGGCTCTGCCGGGGGGCGATGCGCGGCGGCTCGACCACTTCCAGGATCCGCTCGGCGATCTCCTCGGTGGTCACGCCCTCGGCCAACGCCTCGTAGGACAGCACCAGCCGGTGCGGCAGGACGTCCCCGCCGACCGCGCCGACGTCCTCGGGGATCACGTAGTCGCGGCCCCGCAGCAGGGCCAGCGCCCGGGCCGCGGCGACCAGCCCGAGCGAGGCCCGGGGGGATCCGCCGTAGGACAGCTGGCCGGCCAGTTCGGGCAGGCCGTAGGCGGCCGGGTCGCGGGTGGCCAGCACGATCCGCACCGCGTAGTCGGCGATCGCGTGGTGCACGAACACGTCGTCGGTCTTGCTCTGCAGCGCGAGCAGCGTTTCCGGGTCGAGGACCTGGCCGGCCTTCGGCGGCCGGGTCCCCATCCGCCGGACGATCTCGAGTTCCTCGCCGGCCGTCGGGTAGGGCACGTTGATCTTCATCAGGAACCGGTCGCGCTGGGCCTCCGGGAGCGGGTAGACGCCCTCGGACTCGATCGGGTTCTGGGTGGCCAGCACCAGGAACGGGGTGGGCAGCGGATGGGTGATGCCGCCGATCGACACCTGCCGCTCGGCCATCACCTCCAGCAGGGCCGACTGGACCTTGGCCGGCGCCCGGTTGATCTCGTCGGCCAGCACGAAGTTGGCGAAGACCGGGCCCAGCTCGACGTCGAAGCGCTCCTGGGTCTGCCGGTAGACCCGGGTGCCCACGATGTCGGAGGGCACCAGGTCGGGTGTGAACTGCAGCCGGGTGAAGGTGCCCCCGACGACCGTGGCGACGGTCTGCACGGCCAGCGTCTTGGCCACCCCCGGCACGCCCTCGAGCAGGCAGTGCCCGCGGGAGAGCAGCGCCACGAGCATCCGCTCGACCATGTGATCCTGGCCGACGATGACCTTCTTGACTTCGAACAGCGCGCGCTCGAGCTCGGCTGCGCCAGCTCCGGTGCTCTCGTCCATGGTCTGTAGTCTCGCAGCCCGACGGGTCATTGGACCCCCGCGCGGCGGGCAACGTCGCCATCGCCCCACAATTTACGAAGCGTTAAGCCGTCCGCTGACCGGTATGCCCGCGTCCCGCCGATTTCCGTGTCTGCGCCGCTCGGCCGGGCCACCGGCCGGGCCGGCGTGGTCGAGACGTTCCGCTGACGCCGAGACTCAACCTTCCCGCCACCAGCCCACGGTGCCATTGGTGCCAACTCGCGTCCAAGGCGCATTGGAGGCGACCGCCACGGTCGGGACGGCCGGGCGGCGGTCTCAGCGGGCTTGCCGGGTCGGGCTTTCCGGGAAGACTGGCAGTATCAGCGCGGAATCGGCGTCAACGTCACCGTGCAAACGATCTTCATCGATGCTGCCAATTGCCGCGAAAGCCGCGGCTGGCAGCGTCCCCGTACGTCCCAGCGCCCGCCGACAACGACGCGGAGCGGGCCCTCGGCAAGCGTCATCGTCCCAGCGCGCTCTGACCTCCGCTGAGCCTGCCAACCCGGCGGCCGGGACGCCGGCTGCCCGGTCTGGCCCAACTGCCAGGGTCGGCGGGCGCTGGGAGGTGCGATGACAGGCCCGGTCTGCGGCGGCTCGGGCGGCGCGGATGTTCCGTGGACAGAGGTCATAGTCCACGGGCCCTCCAGCGTGCGTTGACCCAGCTAGTCCGGGGATCCCGGCTGAGCGTCAGTGCCACCGGACCAGCGACGACCGCCAGGACATACGGTGCCGGCCCGATTGACGCCCAAGACCGTGGGAGGTCTGCCAACCCGGCAAGGCCCCGGCTGATCACCGCCAGGCCCGCGATGCGGTTTCACCGCCAGGCCCGCGATGCGTAGGCCGGGTCCGGGCCCAGGATGCGCTCGGCGGCCAGCCGCCCCGAGACGAGGACCATCGGCACCCCGACCCCGGGCTGGGTGCCGCTGCCGGTGAACACGACGTTGTCCAGGCCCGGCGCGAGCGTCGAGGAACGGAACGGGCCGGTCTGGGTGAACGTGTGGGCGGCGGCGAACGGGGCGCCGGCGGCCATGCCCCGGGCCCGCCAGTCGGCCGGCGTCGTCGTGTGGCTGACCTCGATCGCGTCCCCGAAACCGGTGTAGCCGCGCCGCTCGAGCGTCTCGATCACCTCGTCGCGGTAGCGCGGCCCGACCACCGACCAGTCCAGCGCCGCCCGGCCGGCCAGGTTGGGCGTCGGGAACAGCGCGTAGTAGCTGTGCCGCCCGGCCGGCGCCAGGGCCGGGTCGGACCGGCTGGGGTTGGTGACCAGGAACGACGGGTCGCTCATCAGCTCGCCGCGGTTGATCACCTCGTCGAAGGTACGCCGCCAGGCCCGGCCGAAGTGGATCGAGTGGTGGGCCGTCTGGGCGTAGCTCGCGGTGCTGCCGGCCAGCAGCAGGAAGCAGGACGGGGAGTAGCGCAGCCGCCCGACCCGGCGGGGCGCCACCGCGGCCGGCAGCAGCTCGGCGTAGGCGACCGGCAGGTCCGGGTTCAGCACCACCGCGTCGGCCGGGATCCGGTCCCCGTCGGCGGTGTGGACCGCGACCGCGCGCGTCCCGGCCAGCTCGACCCGGGTGGCGGCGGTCGAGTACCGGATGTCGACGCCGTGCTTGACGGCCGCGCCGGCCAGCGCGACCGGCACCGCGTGCATCCCGCCGACCGGGAAGAAGACGCCGGCCACGGAGTCCATGTAGGCGATCACCGCGTACAGGGCCAGCGCGTCGTACGGCGACAGCCCGGCGTACATGGCCTGGAACGAGAACAGCCGGCGGGTCCGCTCGTCGCGCAGGTAGGTGCCGACCTTGGGCGCCAGCCGCCGGAACCCGCCGAGGGCCGCGACCCGGGCCAGGTCCGCGCCGACCAGCGCGAACGGCGAGTCGACGTTGGCGTCGATGAAGGTCCGCATCTGAGCCCGGTACAGGGCCGAGACGAACGTGACGTAGCGCCGGTAGCCGGCCGCCTCGGCCCCGCCGCAGACCCGGGCGATCTCCGTCTCGGTGGCCGCCGGGTCGGCGTGGATGTCCAGCCGCGACCCGTCCGGGTAGAAGGCCCGGTACAGCGGATCGACGGGTCGCAGGTCGAGCCAGTCGGTGAGCCGTTCGCCGACGCAGTCGAGCGCGTCGGCGATCAGGTCCGGCATGGTCAGAACGGTCGGGCCGGTGTCGAACCGGTACCCGCCGTCGACCAGTTGCCCGGCCCGGCCGCCGGGGACGGCTTCGCGTTCCAGCACCGTGACCGACCGGCCGGCGCCGGCCAGCCGGAGCGCCGCCGACAGGCCACCCAACCCGGCCCCGACCACCACCACCCGGTCGGTCGGCCCGCTCACCGTCCGCACGCGCAGTCCCACGGGCCCGGCCTCAGTGCCGACGGGTCGTCGCGCCGACCGCCAGTTCGGTCAACGACTCCTGGGCGCCGGCGTCGACCGGTCCGGACCGCAGCGCGGCGAGCGCGGCCCGGGTCCGGTCGGAAATCATGTCCTCGACGCCGGCCAGCGCGCCAGCCCCGACGATCACGGTCCGCAGTTCGTCGACTCCCGCCGCGTCGAGCAGCGGGTTGCCCAGCAGCCGGTGCAGGACCCGTCGCCCGGCCGCGTCGGTCCTGGTGTGGGCCAGGGCGATCAGCGCCGTCCGTTTGCCCTCGCGCAGGTCGTCGCCGGCCGGTTTGCCGGTCACGGCCGGGTCGCCGAACACGCCGAGCACGTCGTCGCGCAGTTGGAACGCCTCGCCGATCGGTAGGCCGAACCCCGAGTAGGCCTCCAGCAGGGGGCGGTCGGCGCCGGCCAGCACGCCCCCCAGGTGCAGCGCCCGCTCGACGGTGTACTTGGCGCTCTTGTAGCGGGCGACCTGCAGGGCGGCGGTCAGGTCGAGGGTTTCCGAGACCTGGCCGACCAGGTCGAGGTACTGCCCGCAGATCAGTTCGGCCCGCATGTGGGAGTAGACCGGCCACGCGCGCCGGATCGCCGGGTCCGACAGCCCGCTGCCGGCCAGCATCTGATCGGCCCAGACCAGCAGCAGGTCACCGAGCAGGACCGCCGCTGACGAGCCGAACGTGGCCTGGTCGCCGACCCAGCCGGCGTCCCGGTGGGTGGCCGCGAGGCGGCGGTGCGCGGCGGGCCGGCCGCGCCGGGTCGCGGACCCGTCCATCACGTCGTCCTGCACGAGCGCGCAGGTGTGCAGCAGCTCAAGACTGGCCGCCGCGACGACCGCCGCGTCGCCCTCGGGACCGTCCGCGGCGCCGCCCGCCCCCCGCCACCCCCAGTAACAGAAGGCCGGCCGGAGCCGTTTGCCGCCCGACCGGATCAGGTCGGCGGCCGCGCCGGTCAGCGCGGCGAGGGCCGGATCGATGGCGTCGAGTTCGCGGGCCCGGGCCTCCACAAACGCGTCGACGGCGGCCCGCACCCGACCGCGCAGGTCGTCCCGCACCGGCTGGTGGCGCGCGAGGGGAACCGCAGGGGGCGGGCTCTTGACGGGATGACCTGCCATCATCCTCAGCCTATGCCGATGACCGGTTCGCGCCACTTGACGTCGTGGGAGGCCCCGTGTTCCTGACCGCCCTCGTCGTCGTGCTCGGCGCGGCGCTGCTCGCGGTGGCCCTGGGAGGCCTGGCTTTGATCCGCCGGCCGGCCGACCGGGCCGTGACCCACCATCCCGACGCGACGGCGCTGCGGGTCCGGCTGGGGGCCGGCCGGCTCGAGATCGCCGAGGACGACCGGATCGGGGCGCGACTCGACATCGTTCTGACCCACCGCGTCCTGACCCACCGCGTCCCGACCGTGCTGACCGGCCGGCCCGGCGCCCCCCGACCCACGGTGACGGAGGTCGGGGGGCGGCTGGACGTGGATGCCCGGGGTGTGACGGCGCGGGTGTCGGTGCGCCTGCCCCGCGGGACCGACGTCCGGGCCGAGGTGCAGGCCGGGGAGATCGCGTTGTGGGGGTCGGGGGGCGACCTGGAACTGGTCACTGGCACTGGCGGGATCACCGGCCGGGAGCTGTCCGGCCGCCGGGTCGCGGTCCGCGGCGGCGGGGGTGACATCGTCCTGCACTTCGCCGCGCCGCCGGCCGAGGCCCTGGTCAGCAGCGCGGCGGGCGACGTGCGGCTGGTGGTGCCGGACGTCGGCTACCGCCTCGAGGTCGAGGCCGCCGACCCCGGCGGTGGCCGGGTCGCGGTGACGACCGATCCGGCGGCGGCCCACCGGTTGGTGGTGCGTAGCCGCGGCGGTCGCGCCGAGGTGCAGGCGACGGTCGAAGCCGCGCGCCGGTGAGGGACCCAGCGGTGCGCCGGGGTTCGGGCCGTGCTGGTTCCGGACGCGTCGGGCACCCATTACCCTCCTCCCATGAGCGTCGCTGAGGGCCTGGGGACCCGGGAACCGACCGTGAGCGAGATCCTGGCCTCGGGCCGGACGTCCTTCTCGTTCGAGTTCTTCCCGCCCAAGACCGCCGAGGGCGAGCGGCACCTGTGGCAGTCGCTGCGGGAGGTCGAGGCGCTCCGGCCGTCGTTCGTGTCGGTGACCTACGGCGCCGGCGGCTCGACGCGGGACGGCACCGTCCGGGTCACCGGTCGGATCGCCGCCGAAACGACCCTCACGGCGCTCGCGCACCTGACCGCCGTGAACCACTCGGTGGCCGAGCTTCGGCAGGTGATCGGTAGCTACGCGGGCGCGGGAATCCGTAACGTGCTCGCGCTGCGCGGTGACCCGCCCGGCGACCCACAGGGGCGGTGGGAGCCCCATCCGCGGGGCCTGTCGTACGCGGAGGACCTGGTCCGGCTGGTGCGGTCGCTCGGCGACTTCTGCGTGGGGGTCGCGGCCTTCCCGGACAAGCACCCCCGCTCGCCCGATCTGGACTTCGACGCGCGGCAGCTCGTGGCCAAGCTGAACGCGGGCGCGGACTACGCGATCACGCAGTTCTTCTTCGGCCCGGACGACTACTTCCGGATGGTCGAGCGGGTCCGCCGGCTCGGCTGCGAGGCGCCGATCATCCCCGGAGTCATGCCGGTGACGAACGTGGCCCAGATCGAGCGGATGGCGCTGCTGTCGGGCGCCACGTTCCCCGGGGCGCTGGCCGAGCGGCTGCGCGCGGTGGCCGACGACCCGGCGGCGGTGCGCGCGGTGGGGGTCGAGGTGGCCACCCAGCTGTCCGAACGGCTGCTGGCCGGCGGCGCGCCCGGCATCCACTTCATCACGCTCAACCGGTCCACCGCGACCCGCGAGGTCTACCGCAACCTGGGCGCCGACCAGTCCGGCTAGGCACGGCCCGGGCCTTCGGGGGCGTCGCGCGACCGGCCGGGGGAGCTACTAATCCGCGTCGTCGAATGCGTCGAAGACGCAGATCAGCCACTCGTCGCGGAACGACCGCTCCCGCACCAGGGTGAAGCCGCGCACGTTGGCTTCGTCGACCACGGCCGCGACGACCCCGAGATCGAGCTGCCCGAACACCGGGGTGATCCGAATGGCGATAACCACCTGGTCCCGGCCGGAGTTGAAAAGATCGTCCGCGGCGACGTCGTCGACGGTTTCGATCACGAAGGGCGCTTCAGATGGCACCGGGGACTCCTGGCGACGCGTGCGGTGGATCGACGGTTCGACCCGTCGGAAACCATACGGTCTCCGGCACGATGAGCCGGTGACCGCCCCCGTTCCCGACCGCGACAACTACCTCACGCTGTGGGCCCGGACACACGGCGGGTACGACCCGGCCACCGGCCTGTGGCTGGTGCGGGTCTGGCTCACCATCACCTACCGCCTCGGCCGGCCGCTCGCCGCGCGCGGCGTGTCGCCCGACGCGGTGACGGCCGCCGGCGTGGGCCTGACGTTGGTGGTGCTGCCGCTCACGGCCGTCGGCGGACGGTGGCCGCTGGCCGGCGTGGCGATCGTGATCGTCGGTGGGCTGTTCGACAACCTCGACGGCTGCGTGGCCGTGCTGACCGGGCGGGTCACCGCCTGGGGGTACGTCCTGGATTCCGTCGCCGACCGGCTGTGCGACGGGATCTACCTGCTCGGGCTGTGGTTACTGGGGGCGCCCGGCTGGCTCGCCGGAGCGGCCGGCGGGGCGCTGGTGATGCTGGAGTACATCCGGGCCCGGGCCAGCGGGGCCGGGTTCGGCGAGATCGGGGTGGTGACCGTCGGGGAACGCCCGACCCGCGTCATCGTCACCGCGTTCGCGCTGCTCGGGGCGGGTCTCGGGCCCGGCCGGGCGGGTCTGGCGGGCGCCATCGGCGCGGCCGCGACCTTCGGGGTGTGCGCGGTCGGCATCGCGCAGCTCGTGCCCGTCGTCCACCGGCAGCTGTCCGGCCGGGCCTGAAGGGTTCCGGGCGGCCGGCCCGGCGCGGTGCTGGTCAGGCCGGACCGAGCAGGCCGGCGACGATCCGGGCCGACATCGCCACCAGCGGCAACCCCCCGCCGGGGTGGGACGACCCGCCGACCAGGAACAGGCCCGGCACCGGGGACACGTTCGCCGGACGCAGGAACGCCGAGCGCGATCCGTTCGACGACGTCCCGTAGATCGACCCGCCGACCGCGCCCGTGCGACGTTCCAGGTCGGCCGGGGTGATGATCTCCCGCCACCGGATCCGGTCGCGAACGTCGAGACCCCGCGCGGCGAGGACGGCCAGGATCCGGTCGGCGTAGGCGGAGGCCAGGCCGGGCCGGTCCCAGTCGACGGTCCGGCCCGGTGCGGCGCCCGCCCGCGTTCCGCGCCCGGCACCGGGCCGGCCGGTGGCCCGACCCGGTGCGTGCCGGGCCGCGTTGACCAGGACGAACCAGGCCTCGTCGCCGGGCGGAGCGAGGCGCGGGTCGGGCGGGGCG
Organism: Frankia alni; assembly: GCA_026225295.1. GTDB lineage: Bacteria > Actinomycetota > Actinomycetes > Frankiales > Frankiaceae > JAMFSN01. The sequence continues at coordinate 2,705 of JAMFSN010000249.1, read as the reverse complement.
GCCACGTAGACCGTCGGGTCGGTGGCCAGCCGGCCGCCGAAGACCGCGTCCAGTTCGGCGTCGTAGCCGGCCGGATAGTCGCCCGGGAAGAACACCGAGTGGTGGGCCAGGTCGGGGGTGCGCCCGCGGACGGCCAGCAGCAGGACGAAACCCGACAGCGACGGGACAGCCCGACCCAGCGCCCGGCGGGCCGACCCGACGCCGGTCAACGGCCGGCCGGCGCTCAGCAAGGTCGTGTAGACCGCTTCGGCGTCCACGTTCGCGACGACCGCGTCGGCCGCCAGCCGGCCGCCGTCAGCCAGCCGCACCCCGTCCACCCGTCCGTCGCGGCCGCGGGTGATCGAGGTGACCGGGCAGCTGGTGAGCAGCCGGGCGCCGCGTTCGGCGGCCCGGTCCGCGATCGCCAGCCCGAGCTGCCGCAGCCCGCCGGTCACGTACCAACCGCCGAAGGCGCGCTCCGCGTACGGGACGGCGGCCAGCGCGGCCGGGGCCCGGCGCGGATCCGAGCCGGTATAGGTGGCGTAGCGGTCGAGCATGAGCCGCAACCGCGGGTCGCGCAGGTAGCACGCACCCAACCCGCGCAGGGTCCGCCCGGGCGCGATGAGGCCGATGTCGCCCGGCCGGCGGGCCGCCAACCGGGCCAGCCCCCGCGGGCCGGGCCGGGCTCGTTCGAGGAACGTCTCGTTGGTGGCGGCCCAGACGCGCCGGGCCCGATCGGCGAAGGCCGTCCAGTCCGCGGCGGCCGTCCCGCCGAGCTGCCGCCCGAGTTCGGCGGCGAACGCGTCGTCGTCGGCGAATGCGTCGACCACCACCCCGTCGCCGAACCGGTAACGGGCGATCGGGTCGAGCCGGCCCAGTTCCAGGACGTCGGACAGCGGCGCGCCGGTCGCCGCGAAGAGGTCCTCGAACACCTGCGGCAGGGTGAGCAGCGACGGCCCGGTGTCGAAGGCGAAGCCGTCCCGCTCGTACCAGCCGAGCTTGCCCCCGACGGTCGGACCGGCCTCACAGACCGTCACCCGGTGCCCGGCCGTAGCCAGCCGGGCGGCGGCGGCCAGCCCGCCGACCCCGGCCCCGATGACGACGATCTTCACGGCAGGACCCGGCCCTTCCAGGTCGCGGTGCCCAGGCGTCGGCGGTGCCACGACAGGGCCGTCAGATAACCGAGCACCGCGACCGAGGCCGGCTGCGCGAGGGCGTCCGGCCAGGCCCGCCCGCCCGTCCGCCGGGCGGCGACGACCCGGCCGGCGACGCCGGCGAGGTAGCCCGCGACCCCGGCCGGCGAACCGGCCAGCGCGGCCGCGGCGGGCAGGACGAAGATGAACCCGAGCACGCCGAGCTGGGCGGCCGACCCGGTCGGGGTGCCGCCCGCCGCCCACAGCGACTTCGCGTAGCCGTCCCGCAGCGGCGCCCACCCGTCGTACATCCGGGTCGTCGCGAGGTCGGTTCCGTCGGCCACGCCGCCCCGTCCACCGGCCCGTTTGACCGCCCGGACCAGGGCGATGTCCTCGAGGACGGCGCCCGCGACGCCCCGGTGACCGCCGGCCCGCCGGTAGGCGACCGCGTCGACGCAGAGCACCTGGCCGTTGGCCGCCGACAGCGACGGGCGGGCCGACCGTTCGGCCGCCGGCAGCGGCAGCAGCGCCAGCCACGACCATTGCAGCAGCGGCTGGACGAGGCGCTCGGCCAGGGTGCCGGCCTGCTGGCGCGGATAGGGCGAGACGAGATCGAGCCGGGCGTCCCGCAGCAGGGCGACCGTCCGGGCCAACCCGTCCGGCGCGACGGTGACGTCGGCGTCAACGAAGATCAGGACCGGGCCGGTCGCGGCGTCGGCGAGGGTGGCGCAGGCGTGCGGCTTGCCGAGCCATCCGGGCGGCGGAGGCTCGACCGTCAGCAGGCGGACCCGTCCGTCCCGCGCGCCGATCCGGGCCACGATCGCGGCCGTGGCGTCGGTCGACCCGTCGTCGGCGACCAGCACCTCCAGGTCGGGCAGGTGGGTGGAGGCGAGGATGGCGGTCAGGGCGGCCCCGACCCGCCCGGCCTCGTCGCGCACCGGCAGCAGCACCGACGCCCGCTCGCCGATCGTCCGGGCGGGCGGGGCCGTACGCAGCAGCCGGGCGTTGATGACGGTGTGGACCGCGACGAGGCCGGCGGCCGCGGCGGCGGTCCGGACCGCGGCGGCAGCCGTGGTCCGGACCGGCCCGGCGGAGTTCGGGCGGTTACTGCTCCGGCGGCCGCGGATCACCGGTCGATGACCGGGCGCCGCCGGCCGCTGGTCCGGACCCGGACCGGGTCGATGAAGGCGAACGCCAGAACCGCGCCCATGGCCAGGCCGCCCACGAGGGCGACCGTCGGTCGGCCGAAGAACGCCAGGTTGGCCAGCACGCTGGACGCGTAGGTCCAGCCGAGCAGCACGATCGGCAGCCGGTCGTCCGCCGGGCTGGTCGCGCCGGTCGGTCTGGTCGCGCCGGCCCGTTGCGGCCGGGTCGGGTCCGGCAGTGCGTCGAGCGCCGCCACCAGCACGGTCCCGACGACGAGCCAGCCGACCAGGTTGGACAGCGGGATGCCGTTAAGGGTCGTGCCGAGCCAGCCGCGCTCACCGGGGGGCCCCGCCGCCCAGCGCCAGTGCCCGGCGTCGACCATCTGCGGATCGAGGAAGAGATCCCAGGTGGCGAGGATCCCGCCGCCGGTCAGCGCGGTGGTCGCCC
>JAMFSN010000248.1 GCA_026225295.1 Frankia alni | reverse complement strand
TCCGGCGGCGACTTCGGCCACCAGTGGACGCACCACGGCACCTACGCCGCCGAGCTGCAACGGTACACCGACCAGGTCGGCCTGACGCCGGTCGAGGCGATCCTCACCGCGACCCGCAACATCGGCCAGGCCGCCGGGGTGAACAGCGGCGAGGTGGCCGAGGGCTTCCTCGCGGACCTGCTGATCGTGGACGCCGATCCCAGCCAGGACGTGACCGTGCTGCAACGGCCGGAACTGCGGCGCGCGGTGCTCAAGGACGGGCAGTTCGCCTACGTCAACGCGGAGCTCTACCCGTGACGGCCGCACCGGTCACCGAGGGGAAGCGGCAGTCCGCTCCCGCCGACACGTCGATCCTGTCCGGCGTCGACACGCTGGTGCGCCTGCTGCTGCTGCGCCACCAGCTCGACCGGCGCGACGGCCTGACCACGGCCACCATGGTCTCCGGCTACCCGGGCTCGCCGCTCGGCGCCTTCGACCTCGCCCTCGACGGCAGCGGCGCCGACCTGCTCGCCGCCCACCGGATCGTGCACCGGCCGGGGGTGAACGAGGAGCTCGCCGCCGCCGCCGTCTGGGGCAGCCAGATGGGCGCGGTCATCCCCTACGACGGCATCGACGGCGTGGCGGGCGCCTGGTACGGCAAGGGACCGGGCCTCGACCGCTGCGGTGACGTGCTCAAGCACGCCAACTCGATGGGCACCGGCCCGAACGGCGGCGCCGTCATGTTCTGCGGCGACGACCCGGGGGCGAAGTCGTCCACCCTCAACTGCGACAGCCAGTACACCTTCGAGGACGCCTGCGTGCCGGTGCTTTTCCCCGGTGACCAGCAGGACGTGCTCGACCTCGGCGCCCACGCGTTCTGGATGTCCAGGTACGCGGGCTGCTGGGTCGGGCTGAAGATCGTCACCGCGGTGGCGGACGGCATCGGCACCGTGGACCTGGATCTCGCCCGGCACGCCGCCGCCGAGCCGGGCGACGTGGTCGTCGACGGCCGGCCCTGGCACCATCACCCGCTGGCGACCCTCGGCCCGCACCAGGTGCCCGACCAGGAGGCGCTGGTGATGGTGCGGCGGCTGGCCGCCGCCCAGGCGTACGCGCGCGCGGCCGGGCTCGACCGCGTCGTCGGCGCTACGGGCGGGGCACCGCTCGGCGTGGTGTGCGCTGGCAAGACCTACTTCGACGTGATCGAGGCGTTCAGCGTCGACGAGCTCGCCGCGGCGGGCGTCCGGGTGCTCAAGCTCGGCATGACCTACCCGCTGGTGACCGACACGGTCCTTGAGTTCGCGGCCTCCGTCGACGAGCTTGTCGTCATCGAGGAGAAGCGGCCGTTCATCGAGACCCAGCTACGCGCCATCCTGCACGAGAACGGGAGCGCGGTCCCCGTCTCCGGCAAGCGCGACCGCTCCGGCCAGCCGCTTACCTCCTCGGTCGGCGAGCTCGACCCCCGCGCGGTCACCGCCGTCCTCACCCGGGTCAGGCCGGGCCTGCGTTCCGAACCAATGAACACGGGGCGGGCGTCGGCTCCGGCCAGGCGCACGTCGCTGCCCCTGCTCCAGCTGCCCGCGCGGCCGCCGGGGTACTGCAGCGGGTGCCCGCACAACCGCTCCACCATCGTCCCCGACGGCGCGCTGGCCGGCGGCGGGGTGGGCTGCCACGGGATCATGTACTTCGAGGCGCGGCAGGCGGCGACGCGGACGCTGCCGCCGCCACCGATGGGCTCCGAGGGCGTGCCCTGGCTCGGTCTCGCGCCGTTCGTCACCGAGCCGCACCTCATCCAGAACCTCGGCGACG
>JAMFSN010000247.1 GCA_026225295.1 Frankia alni | reverse complement strand
GGACGGGCCGGTACGACCGGTCAGCGTCCGCGCAGGCCGTCCAGAATCAACGTGAGGTAACGGTCGGCTTCGGTTTCCCGGTCCGGGGACGACTCGGTGGCCAGGGCCACCACGTTGCCCACCCGGAGAATCTCGGCGGCGGTGAGATCCGATCGCACCACGCCAGCGGCCTGCGCGGGGGCCAGGACATGGGCGGCCGCGTCCCGGAGCGTCCCGTGGCAGAGCGCCAGAAAGCGCGTCCCGTTCACGTCGTCCGGCGGCCGGCCCGGACCACAGTCCGTCTCGCCGAGCGCGTCCATCAGGGCCAGGCCCAGACCCCGGTACTCGCTCACGTGCGCGACGAACAGCCGCATCCAACCGGTCAGCGCGTCCAGCGGCGCCTGGTCGGCCACCAGCTCGCGGGCCCGGGCGGCCATGGCCTGGACCCGGACCTGGAACACCGCCTCCAGCAGGGCGCTCCGGTTCGGGAAGTGCCGGTAGAGCGTTCCCGGCCCGACGCCCGCCCGCCGGGTGATCTCGTCCAGGGCGGCGTCCGCGCCCTGTTCGGCAAACACCTCCGTGGCCACCGCGACCAGCCGGTCGTAGTTGCGGCGCGCATCAGCGCGCATCGGCCGGCCCGGATCGGCGGGCCCGGCGCCGGCCGTTCCCGCTCCGAAGGTGGCCGTCGCTTCCGGTCGCGTGCTCACGGGCGGTCCCTGATGGTTGCCAAACGGAGGGTGACTCCGTATTGTCTCCCGATATCAACCGGAGTGTAGCTCCGCTTGCCCGGGGGCGGGCCACCGTCGTCCCGCCGGATCGGCCCGTCGCATCGCGTCACACAACCCAGCATCCTCTCCAGGAGCGCCCTCATGGCCGAACAGACCCTTCCGCCGTCGGACGTGCGGCGGCCCACCGCCCCGGACGGGCGGCCCACAGCCCGCGTCGACCCCGACGAACGGGACGCCGGCGTCGGTCGGCCCGGGCTCACGCTGGCGATCCTCCTGATCAGTCAGCTGATGCTGTTCCTCGACGCCAGCGTCGTGTTCGTGGCCCTCCCGCGGATCTCCTCCGGGCTCCATTTCTCCCCGGCCGGCCTGTCCTGGGTGACGAACGCCTACACGCTGAGCTTCGGCGGGCTGCTCCTGCTCGGTGGCCGGGCCGGGGACATCTTCGGCCGGCGCCGGGTCCTGGTGGCCGGGATCGTGGTGTTCACCGTCGCGTCGCTGGCCGCCGCCCTGGCGGCGGATCCGGCCCTGCTGCTGGCCGCCCGGGCCGCGCAGGGGGTGGGTGCGGCGTTCGCGGGACCGTCCACCCTGGCCCTGATCGCCAGCAACTTCGCGGCCGGCCCCGCTCGCAACCGCGCGCTCGGCGCGTTCGCGGCGGTCTCGGGGGTCAGCCTGTCCCTGGGGCTGCTGGCCGGCGGGATTCTCACCGCCTGGGGTTCCTGGCGGTGGGTGTTCATCGTGAATCTGCCCATCGGCGGGGCGGTGCTCGCGCTCGCGCCCCGGTTCGTCCGCGAGACGGTCCGCCAGCCGGCCCGGCTGGACCTGCCCGGCGCGTTGACCTCGACGGTGGGGATGGTCGCGCTGGTCTACGGGTTCATCCGGGCGGCGGGTAGCGGGTGGACCGACCCGCTGGCGATTGCGGCCTTCCCGGTCGCGGCGGTGGCCGGTGCCCTGTTCGCGGTAGCCGAGCGCCGCGCGGCCGAGCCGCTGGTGCCCGGCTGGTTGTTCGCCGACCGGGACCGGGTCGGCGCCTACCTCAACATGTTGTTCCTGCCCGCGACGATGTTCGGGACCTTCTACTTCCTGACCCAGTTCGTCCAGGAGGTCCTCGGCTACGGCCCGTTGCGGGCCGGCCTGGCCTTTCTTCCGCTGTCACTCAGCCTGTTCGGCACCTCCCGGATCGTGGCCCGGCTGGTGACCCGGTTCGGCGCGCGACCGCCGATGGTCGCCGGCGCATCGTTGATCATCGCCGGGGCGGCCTGGCTCAGTCAGATCTCGGCCGACGGGGGCTACCTGGCGGTCGCCTTCGGTCCGCTGGTGCTGATCGGGGTCGGAACCGGGCTGAGCTTCTTCCCGCTGAACCTGACCATCCTGTCCAGCGTCCCGGCCGGGTCCGCCGGGTCGGCTTCCGGGGTGCTGCAGGCCATGCAGCAGGTCGGCGCGTCGCTGGGCCTCGCGGTGCTGGTCACCGTCTACACGTCGGGGGGCGCCGGCTCCGGTCCGGTCGATACCGCCACGGTCGCCGGCCGTCGGACCCTGACCACGGCGATGGCCCACGGGTTCGCGGTCGCGGCCCTGTTCGGCCT
>JAMFSN010000246.1 GCA_026225295.1 Frankia alni | reverse complement strand
GCGGTGGTGGGTCACTCGCAGGGGGAGATCGCGGCGGCGGTGGTGGCCGGGGCGCTTACGCTGGCGGAGGGCGCGCGGGTGGTGGCGCTGCGCTCGCGGGCGCTGGCCGCGCTGTCCGGGGCCGGCGCGATGGCCTCGCTAGCCCGGCCCGGGCCCGAAGTCGAGCGGTGGATCACCCGGTTCGACGGCCGGATATCGGTTGCCGCGGTGAACGGGCCGCGGTCCGTAGTGGTGGCCGGCGAGCAGGCCGCGGTGGTGGAGTTGGTCGCGCTGGCCGGGGCGAACGGGGCGCGGGCGCGGGTGCTGCCGGTGGACTACGCCTCCCACTCGGCCCAGGTCGAGCAGGTCGAGGAAAGCCTGCTCCGATCGCTAGCCGGGCTGCAGCCCAGGACCGGGAACGTCCCGTTGCTGTCGACGGTGACGGGCGAATGGCTGGACACCGCGGTGATGGACGCGGAGTACTGGTACGAGAACCTGCGGCGGCCGGTCCGGTTCGCCGACGCGACCAGGACGCTGCTCGACTCGGGCCACCGGGTCTTCATCGAGGCGAGCCCGCACCCGGTGCTGACCGCCGCGATCGAGGAGACCGCGGAGGACAAGCCGGGAAACGCGGTCGTCGTGGGCACGCTGCGCCGCGGCGAGGGCGACCTTCGCCGGATGTACGCCTCGCTGGCTGAGGCCTGGGTCCGCGGTGGGCCCGTCGACTGGGCCCGGGCCTGCACCGCGCACCGGCCCGTTCGCGTCCCGCTGCCGGCCTACCCGTTCCAGCGCGACCGGTACTGGCTGCGCATCCGCGATCGCGAAGTGCCGGGTGCGCCCGCCGGGCCGGCCGGTACGGACGCCTGGCGCTACCGGGTGACCTGGCGGCCGGTCGCCGCCGGGACGCCCGCGGTGTCATCCCGTGCGGCGCTTGGCGCGGACGGCCCGCGGCGCAGCTGGCTGCTGCTTGTCCCCGGCGCGACGGCGGCGCAGGACTGGAGCGCGGCGTTCACCCGGGTGCTCGAGCACACCGTGGCCGTTGCGGTCGGCCGCGACGAATGGGGACGGGAAACCCTGCGGGAGAAGATTCAGCCGACGCTGACCGAAGCCACCGCGGGAGTGATCTCCCTGCTCCCGCTGGGCGAGGGCACGGTCCCGGGGCACCCGGACCTCCCCTGGGGTATCGCCGCCTCGGTGGCCGCGCTGCAGGCGCTCGGTGACCTCGGTCTTCCGGCCCGGCTGTGGTCGGTGACGTCCGGAGCGGTCTCGACCGATGTGTCCGACCCGGTGACCGCTCCCGCGCAGGCACTGACCTGGGGGCTCGGCGCCGCCGCAGCGGCGGAGGACCCGGCGCACTGGGGCGGCCTGATCGACGTCCCGCCGAGCCCGGGCGTCGGCCCGGACGACGACCGGCTGGCCCGGGTGGCCGCGATCCTGGCCGGCGACGGGCCCGAGACAGAAGTGGCGGTGCGCGGTTCGGGGTTGCTGGGGCGGCGGCTGGTGCGGGCGCCGCTGGGCGGTTCCGCCGAGGGCGCGGCCCGGGCCTGGCGGCCGCGTGGTTCGG
>JAMFSN010000245.1 GCA_026225295.1 Frankia alni | reverse complement strand
CCGCTGGCCAGCCATCGGGCGCCGGGTACCGGGTGCTCGGTCAGCGCGATCCCGGTGAACCCTGCTTTTTCCGCGGCGACCCCCACGTCCCGCAGCGGGCCAACGTCGAGCATGTCGGTGTCGGTCCCGGTCGTCTCCGGGAACTGGTAGATGAAGCGCACGAGGCCAGCCTCCTAGCTATTTAGCCCTCAGCGGGCGGGGTGAGCACGCCGGCCTGGCGGAGGTACTCGACGACCAGGCCGGCTGACTCGTCGGCGGGCACGGTACCGCTAGCGTCGATGCGGAGCTCGGGTGCCTCGGGCGGCTCGTAGGGTGAGTCGATGCCGGTGAAATGCACCAGCTCACCACGGCGGGCCTTGGCGTACAGGCCCTTGCGGTCGCGGCCCTCGGCGATCTCCAGCGGGGCGTCCACGTGGACCTCGATGAACTCGCCGGGGCCAAGCAGGTCACGGGCCAGTTGGCGTTCGGCCCGGAACGGGGAGATAAAAGAGGCCAGGACGATGAGGCCGGCGTCGGCCATCAGCCGGGCCACCTCGGCGACCCGCCGGATGTTTTCCACCCGGTCGGCGTCGGTGAAGCCCAGGTCCTTGTTCAGGCCGTGCCGGACGTTGTCGCCGTCAAGCAGGTAGGTGTGGAAGCCCTCACTGTGCAGGCGCCTTTCCGCGAGGTTCGCGATGGTGGACTTGCCGGCCCCGGACAGCCCGGTGAACCAGACGACGGCGGGGCGCTGGCCCTTGTGCCGGGCCCGGCTGTCCCGGTTCACCTCGACGGCCTGCCAGTGGATGTTGTGGGCCCGGCGCAGCGCGAAGCGCAGCAGCCCGGCGGCCACGGTGGCCTGGGTGAACCGGTCGATGAGGATGAACCCGCCCATGTCACGGTTGCCTTCGTAGGGGTCAAAGGGGACCGGGCGGTCCAGGTGGATGGCGCAGACGCCGATGTCGTTCAGTTCGAGGGTGCGGGCGGCGGCGTGCTCGAGGGTGTTGACGTTGATCTTGTACTTCGGTTGGGCCACCGCGACACCGACGCTACTGGTGCCGAGCTTGAGCAGGTAGGGGCGGCCGGGCAGCATGGGCTCCTCGCTCATCCAGACGAGGTGGCATTCGAACTGGTCGGCCACGTCCGGGGCGGAGGCCGCCCCGGCGATGACGTCGCCCCGGCTGACGTCGATCTCGTCGGTGAGCGTGACGGTGACGGACTGGCCCGCGATGGCCTCGTCGAGGTCGCCGTCGGCGGTGACGATCCGGGCGACGGAGCTCTCTTGGCCCGATGGCAGTACGCGGACTAGGTCCCCGGGATGCACGCTGCCTCCGGCGACCTGGCCGGCGAACCCGCGGAAGCTGGCGTCCGGCCGGGTCACCCACTGCACGGGAAACCGGAACGGGCCGGCCTGAACGTCGTCGGCGACCTTGACCGATTCGAGGTGCTCGATAAGCGTCGGGCCCGTGTACCAGGGCGTGTTCGGGCTTGGCTCGGTGACGTTGTCGCCGCGCAGCGCCGACAACGGGATGCACTGGATGTCCGGCAGGCCGATCTCCGCCGCGAATGCGCGGTAGTCGGCCTCGATGGCGTCGAAGACGGCCTCGTTGTAGTCCACCTGGTCGAGCTTGTTGACCGCGAGAACGATGTGGCGGATGCCGAGCAGGGAGACGAGGTAGCTGTGCCGCCGGGTCTGGGTGAGCACCCCCTTCCTGGCGTCGATGAGGATCACGGCCAGGTCCGCCGTTGACGCGCCGGTGACCATGTTGCGGGTGTACTGCTCGTGCCCCGGCGTGTCGGCGACGATGAACTTGCGCTGCTCGGTGGAGAAGAAGCGGTAGGCGACGTCGATCGTGATGCCCTGCTCGCGCTCGGCGGCGAGCCCGTCCACGAGCAGCGCGAAGTCAAGGTCGCCGCCCTGGGTACCCACGGTCTTCGAGTCGTTCTCCAGCGCCGCGAGATGGTCGGAGAACACCAGCTTGGAGTCGTAAAGCAGGCGGCCGATGAGCGTGCTCTTGCCGTCGTCGACGCTGCCGCAGGTAATGAACCGCAGCATCGACTTGCGCTCGTGCCGCCGCAGGTAGGCGTCGATGTCTGTACTGGCGAGGTCACTGGCTGCGTGCGACATCAGAAGTACCCTTCCTGCTTCTTCTTTTCCATCGACCCGGACGAGTCGTGGTCGATCACCCTGCCCTGGCGCTCTGAGCTGGTGGTCAGCAGCATCTCCTGGATGATTTCCTGAACGGTCGACGCGGAGCTCTCCACCGCTCCGGTCAGCGGGTAGCAGCCGAGCGTTCGGAAGCGGACGCTCCGCAGCTGGGGCTCTTCGCCCGGCCGCAGCGGCATGCGGTCGTCGTCGATCATGATCAGGGCCTCGTCGCGTTCGACGACGGGGCGCGGGGCGGCGAAGTACAGCGGGACGACCGGGATGTGCTCACGGTCGATGTACTGCCAGACGTCCAGCTCGGTCCAGTTCGACAGGGGGAACACCCGGACGCTCTCGCCGGGCTGCCTGCGAGCGTTGTAGAGATGCCACAGCTCCGGCCGCTGCCGCTTGGGGTCCCAGCGGTGCTGCGCCGAGCGGATCGAGAAGACGCGCTCCTTCGCGCGCGACTTCTCCTCGTCGCGCCTGGCCCCGCCGAAGGCGAGGTCGAACCGGTGGCGGTCCAGGGCCTGCTTGAGCCCTTGGGTCTTCCACATGTCGGTGTGGGTCGCCGAGCCGTGGTCGAAGGGGTTGATTCCCCGCTCGACGCACTCGGGGTTGCGGTGCACAAGCAACTCGAGCTCAAGGTCGGCGGCGAGCGTGTCGCGGAACTCGTACATGGCCCGGAACTTCCAGGTCGTGTCGACGTGCAGCAGCGGGAACGGCGGCTT
>JAMFSN010000244.1 GCA_026225295.1 Frankia alni | reverse complement strand
GCCGGCGCGGTCCAACTCACCGTCGCCGACGTGATACCCGCCGTGGCCGTTGGCGCGGACGGCGCGGACGGCGGCGAGGTGTAGGTGTAGGCCGCCGCTCCGGCGACCCCCTGGGTCACCACCGTGACCGTCACCGCCGCCGCCGAGGACCGGCTGGGCATCGACGGGATCGTGATCGTCCCATCGCCGTTGGCGACGAAACACCCGCTCGTCACCCCGCTCGCGCACGGCAGCAGCACCACCGGGGTGCCGGCCTGCTGCTCGGCCGTCGTCCCGATCTCAACCGCCGTGGCGCCGGTCAGGTTCGACCCGGAGATCGTGACCGCGCCGCCGCCGGCGATGAGACTCGACGTCGAGCTCAACGTCAGCCCGGAGGGCGCCGCCGCGATCGTTCCGGCGGTCGTTGTCACCGCGGACCCGGGGTTCGCGTCACCGGACGACGCCGTACTGATCGTCGTCTGGACCACGGCCGTGGTAACCGCTGAGCCCGTGACAATGCCGACCACGGTGATCGGATTGAGACTCGTCCCGTTGGTGAATGGCGCGTTGCTGTTCGTGCAGGTGATCTTTTGCCCGGAAGGTGCGGCGCAGACCCAGCCGGTGCCGAAGGCACCCGCCGGTACCACCCCGGTCGGCAAGGTCTCCGTCACCGACACCGGGGACGCCTCATCCGCCCCGGCTGTCACGCTCGGCGTGACGGTGTAGGTCACCGGATTTCCCGGGGCCAGGCTCGCGGCGTTGTAGCTGGTGGCGGCGACGCCGAGCTGCGGCACGGGGTTGAAGGTCGTGACCTTCGCGGAGTCGAGTTCGTGGAAGTCCGTGCTACCGCCGGTCGATGCCACCCAGCCGAAGGCGAGCTGCTTGGGGATGCCGGCGGAGGTCAGCCAGCTCGAGGACGGGTAGAGGGTCGTCGGCACCGTCGGCAACGTGCCGGTCAGAGTCCGCTGGGTCCCCGCGACCGGCGTGAAGACCACCTTGTACGCGCCGGCCGCCACCGCCAGGCCCGACGCCGTGGTGATGGCCGTGGCGGTCGGGTTGATCACTACCTCGACCGGAACCACCGATCCGGCCCGGGCCGTAGCGCGCAGGGCCAGCGGCGGCGACGCCGACGACGTCGCCGTACTGTTGACCGCGCAATAACCGACGGTGCCCGAACCGGGGCCGCGGATCGTGACCTGCCCGGCCACCTTCGTCGTCGTGACGTACGCAGGGTCCGTACAGCCGGTCCCTTCGTAGGTGCTGGTAATGAAATTACCGAAGGTGTCGAGCCCGACCCCGAGATAGGCGTTCACGAGACCAATGCTCGCGTGGGTCCCCGAATAGCCGAGCGCCCCGCCCGACTGTCCGATCACCGCCGGGGCCAGCGGGTTCGCCGGATCCACGGCCGCCGCCACGAACGTCATACCGTCGGCGCTACTGCCCCCGTACTGGTAGGTGTTGAACGTAACGTCCAGGCCCTGCGAGGTCGGTACACTGGTCAGGCCAAAAACGCCGCCCTCCTTCGTGGTGCTGGCGTCGGTCAACCGCAGCGTGCCGGTCCCCGCCGTATCGGTAGACGTGAGACAACTCTTCAACGGCCCGGTGGTCGAGTTCCCGGCGGCCGTCAGGCAAGCGAAGTTCGATCCCGGGGCGGCCGGTGGCAACCCGGGCAACGAAACCGATCCCAGACCGTTCGCGGTATTGTTATGGAATGGCTGGTCAAAAAGGGTGGAGCCGGCGGCCTGCGCCGAAGGTAGACCGGGCAATGCGGTCGGCACGACCACCGCGGCGGCCAGGATGATGACGACGAGGGCCGCTGACCGGACCCTGCCCAGTAGGGCCCACCGCCGCCCAGACCCCTGCATCCAACCATCCTTCGGAAACCTAGCCACCATAACGGCGGACGCGCCGACCCGGTCGATCACACAAAGTAATGCACGGTGCCGAGGTAAGGGGTCGCGACACGGCGAGAAATACGATTCGCCATCCTCGGAAAGAGGGGTGAGAGTCGCCCTCAAACGTGGGTTCTCCCGATAATCGGCGACGCGAATCGGGTAGTACTACCGCCACCGCGGCGGCGTCGTGGTCTAAATTCTTCGGCTATGGCCCTGAGTTACGCGGATGCGGGCGTTGGTAGTGATAGTGGCGGGCGTGGGCCTGGTGGCGACGCCGCCGGCCTGACCATTTTAGGAAGAATCCAGGAATGCGGTGTGTTTCTTCGACAGGAACTGACCGACGTACAGGTAGACGATGATCGCGGTTCGTACCGCGCCGGAGCGACCGGGAAGCCTTCTCTGAATGACAGGTGCGGGTCGTACGGTAAAGCTCTTGTCAAAGAACACACCGTCGGGATCGGGTTCGGCCGCGCGTTCCGCGGAACGCTGGTTGCGTCGGCAACCGGCGTTCCGCGAAAGCGGCCCGGCTCTCTGCCTCAGGTCTGGGATAGGTCAGGTCTGGGGATACAGGGAGTACGACGGGAAGTTGCCGAACAGGCGTTCCTCGGGGTCGGCTCCGACCGTTACCGCCCGGACCAGCAGGTCACCGCCGACGAAGGCGCCTTTCCAGGACGCCCCGCGGCCCCCGAACGCCTCGTCCCGGTCGCCCCGCGAGCGCGGCTTGTTAATCCCGATCTTGAAGGCCCGCAGCTCACCGGCCAGTCGGGCCGCGGCGCTCTCGTCGTCGCAGGCCAGCGACGAGACCAGTGCGCCGTTGGACGCGTTCATAGCCGACAGCAGCTCCGCCTCGGAGTCGACCACGACGATCGTGTCGACCGGTCCGAACGGCTCGGCGTGGTGCAGCGCGCTGGACGGCGGGGGAGACAGGATCGACACCGGCGCCACGTACGCCGACGTGTCCTGCCCGGGGATGAACCGCCCGGCGGCCAGCGACCCGCGGTAGAGCGGAACGCCGCCCTTGGTGATCGCCTCGTCGACCTTGCCGGCCAGCTCGGCGGCCTTGTCCACGGTGATCAGCGGGCCGAAGTCCAGCTCCGGCAGTGGGTCGTCGTCGTTCTCGACGGCCAGCGGATGACCGAACCGCACCGAGGACACGACCGGCAGGTACATCTCCAGGAACTGGTCGAACAGCTGCCGCTGGACGACGAACCGCGGATAGGCCGTGCACCGCTGCTTGCCGTATTCGAACCCCTTCTTCAGGTGTCCGGCGAGCAGGTCCCAGCGGGAGAAGCCCCAGATGCCCCAGGCGTTGAGGCCCTCCTGCTCCAGGAAGTGCCGCTTGCCGGTGTCGACCAGGGCCGCGGCGACCTGCCCGCCGACCGAGCGGCCGCCGACGAACGCCAGGCACCCGAGCTCCGGCGCGCGGACCAGGGCCGGCGACAGCCGGGAGCCGGACCCGGACACCAGCGCGATCGGCAGCCCCTCGCGCCGGGCCAGGGCGCAGGCCAGGGTCAGGCAGGCGGCGCCGCCGTTGGTCGGCGTCTTCGCGATCACCGCGTTGCCGGCCAGGACCTGCACGAGCACGGCGTGCATGAGCACGCTCATCGGATAGTTCCAGCTGGCGATGTTGCTGACCGGGCCGGGTAGCGGGCTGCGGCCGGCGATCTGCCGGTCGATCTGCTCGACGTACCAGCGCACCCCGTCGAGGGCCCGGTCGACGTCGGTGCGGGCCAGTCGCCACGGCTTGCCGATCTCCCAGACCAGCAGCAGGGCCAGCAGGTCGCGCTGAGCGTCGAGCGCCTCGACGGCGGCGCTGACCCGGGCCTTGCGCTCGGTCAGCGGGACATCGCCCCACTGCTTGTGTTCCTCGAGGGTGGCGCGGATCGCCTCCCGCGCCTCGTCCTGATCGATCATCGGCGGGCCGGCGATCGGGGTGGCGTCCAGGGGGCTCAGGCTGCGCTGAGGGACCCCGGAAGCGTGCCACGCGCCGCCCCACAGGTTGAGCATCCGCTCGTCGGTGAATGCCTCGGGCGCCACCTCGACACACCGGGCGTAGGCCTCGGCCCACGTCGTGCCCGGCTTGATGTGCAGGGAGGTGGGTCGGTCGTCCGGTACGACAGCCATCATGACAACAGGTTGCCCGGCCCGCCGCTGAGATTCCAGTAGCCCGGTTGGCACGAATAGGGCAACAGGGGTGAGATGGGAACGTCCGGCCCAGCCGATTCGTTCCACGAGCACTATCCGTGTGTGATCCGGGGACGGGGTCGAACCCCAGGTAGGAGGCCTGGATGAGCGTGTCGCTAGCCCGAAGGTGGGGGTGCTCGGCGTATTATTCGGACATGTCGGATGGTGCGAATTCCGACGGCGTGTCGTACCTTCCGAGACGTCTCCCACTCATAGTATCCGGGCTCTCACTTGGAGTAACCATGAGTGTCGGTCCCCGGAGGCGTGCCCGATGGTCTTCCGTGTCCCGGCGCCCTCTCGCACCTAGTTTCGATCAATGATGACCGTCAGCGTCCCGCCCCAGACGGAGGCTCCGGTGTCCGAGCCGATCCGGGTCCTCGTCGTCGACGACCACGAGCTGTTCCTGCAGGGTCTGCAGACCACCCTCGATGTCGAGGACGACATCAACGTGGTCGGGCGGGCCGGTGACGGCCGGGAGGCGGCCAAGCTGGCCTCCGACACGGTTCCCGACATCGTCCTGATGGACATCCGCATGCCGCACGGGGACGGGATCGAGGCGGCGGCCGCGATCAAACATGCCGTCCCGTCCGCGAAGATCGTGATGCTGACGTTCAGCGATGACGAGTCCGACCTGTTCGACGCCATCAAGGCCGGTGCCGTCGGCTATCTGCTCAAGTCGATCCCTCCGCACGAGGTGGCCGGCGCGGTGCGGTCCGTCCACGGCGGGATGAGCCTCATCAGTCCCTTCATGGCCTCGAAGCTCATGAGCGAGTTCGCGTCCATCGCGCGCGGCTCCGACGAGCGCCCCCGGGTGCCGGCCGCGACCCGGATCACGGCCCGTGAGCTGGAGGTTCTCAAGCTCGTCGCGGAAGGCCGGGCCAACCGGGACATCGCCCGCCGGCTGTTCATCAGTGAGAACACGGTCAAGAACCACGTGCGGAACATCCTCGACAAGCTTCAGCTCCACTCGCGGATGGAAGCCGTCATGTACGCCGTCCGGCAGGGTCTGTTCGAGATCGAGTAGCGGCTCACCAACCGTCGTGACGTACACCACGGGGATGCCCTAGGGTCTGGGGGATGGACCGTCTCGTCTGGATCGACTGCGAGATGACGGGTCTCGACCTGGTCGCCGACCGGCTCGTCGAAGTCGCCTGTCTCGTTACCGACAGTGAGCTCAATGTGCTGGGTGACGGTATCGACCTGGTGATCTCGGCGCCGGCCGAGGCGCTCGACGAGATGACGCCGGTGGTCCGGGACATGCACGCGCATTCCGGGTTGACCGACGCGGTCCGGGCCTCGGTCCTGACCGTCGCGGAGGCCGAGCAGGCGGTCCTCACCTACGTCCAGAGCCTCGTGCCGGACAAGGGCAAGGCCCCCCTGTGCGGGAACTCGATCGCGACCGACCGCGGCTTCCTGGCCCGCGACATGCCGGCCCTCGACAGCTACCTGCACTACCGGATGATCGACGTGTCGTCGGTCAAGGAACTGGCCCGGCGCTGGTATCCGCGTTCCTACTACGCGGCGCCCCCGAAGCGGGGCGGTCACCGGGCGCTGGCCGACATCCGGGAAAGCATCGAAGAACTGCGGTACTACCGCCGGGCCGTCTTCGTGCCGCCGCCGGGGCTCGGCACCGAGGCGGCGCGGGAACTGTCGGCCACCGTGCGGGCCGACAGCGACGCGGCGACCCTGCGGGCCGACAGCGACGCGGCCGCCGGGTCAGCCCCGGTCACCTGACCCGGGGGGACCTACGCCTGGGGTGGATGACGGGACTTGAACCCGCGGCCACCGGGACCACAACCCGGTGCTCTACCAGCTGAGCTACACCCACCAAGCGACCGCCCGTCCGCCGCGGTGACCGATGGTCGCGTCGCCTGGGGTCGGGGGCTGAAAGCCATCGTACCGGTGCCGCGGACCGTCCGGTGGAAGGGGTTTGCGCCGTCCCCGCGGCCGGGTCCGGCCAGAGCTGAGCCGGCCACCGACGCCCGCTCAGCTCTGGTAGTAGCTGTACGAGGCGGGCGCCGCCAGCGAGGAGGCGAGCACCGGAGTGTTCCGATTGAGGACCTGGAACGTGACGCTCGCCGACACCCCCGCCGAGTCGCGCGGCACCGCCCTCAGCGTGTAGATCCCATTCGGGATCTTCGTGGTGTCCAGGCCCATCCCGTCCGGGGAGAACAGGTAGGGCTGCCACAGCGAATCGTAGGAGATCAGGATCGAGCCGTTGAGCGTGTACGTGATCGCGTTGAGGGTTCCGGTCACGATGGCCCGGATCTGGACCTGGCCGGAGACCGTGCCGCCCGGTGTCACGCCCGCGAAGCCGCGGATCCGGGCCTGGGTGATCGCCGAGGTGCTGGCCGTGGCCGCGCCGGCGGCGCCCCGCTGGACGATCCCGCCGGAGGGCTGCGCCGGTACCGGGCTGACCGAGGCGGTCCCGGCCAGCCCGCCGAATCCGAGGTTCGGCGCGCCCGCGCCGTAGGCCGTGGAGCTGCCGGTCGTGGCCGAGCTGGCCAGGCTGTTGTCGAGGTCGCCGGAGTGGCTGCGGTCGACGGCGACGACGGCGGGAATCGACAGCACTCCCGAGACGAACAGGGCAATACCAACGGTGCCGCGCTTCACCACCTTCACCGTCTAGCCCCCTGTCCGACTGAGCCGTCGGCCCACGTGCGGGCCGCCTCCGCCGCGATGGTCCTGGCCGTTACCAGTACCCGCATTGCCGGGTCGAGCACCGTCCCGACCGCTGGCCTTCGTCACGATCGTTGTGTCCCCAGCCTCATGTATAGGGCGTGGGACGCCGTTCGCCCACGCTTCATGACGGGCTGGCACGTCTGGGCGATAACGCGGACGAAGTCTCATGAACCGGGTTCGGCATTCGTGAGTGCCTGCCGGAGGTCGTCCCAGAGGTCCTCCACGTGCTCGAGGCCGACCGACAGCCGGATCAGCCCGGGCGGCAGGTACTCCTCGCCGGGCCACCGACCCCGCCGGTCGGCAGTCGACTCGACCCCCCCGAGGCTGGTCGTCGCGACCACCAGCCGCAGCGCGCTGACCAGGCGGTCCGCACTCGCCGCGGCGGGCAGCTCGAACGACAGGACGGCGCCGGACCCGCTCAGCCGCGCCGCCGCCCGGCGGTGCCCGGGGTCGGTGGCCAGCCCTGGATAGCGCACCCGGCCGACCAGCGGGTGGGCCGCCAACCGTTCGGCCAGCACCCCCGCCGAAGCCTGGGCCCGGGCCAGCCGCACCGGCAGCGTCCGCAGGCCCCGCAGGGCCAGCCAGGTCTCGGTGACGCCGGGCAGGCCGCCGTCCAGGGTGCGCCGTTCGTGCAGCCGCTCGGCCAGGCCGCCGTCGCCGGTGACGATCGCCCCGAGGACCAGGTCGGAGTGCCCGCCGAGGAACTTCGTGGCCGAATGCAGGACCGCCGTGGCGCCCTGGTTCAGGGGTTGGGCCAGCATCGGTGTCGCGAACGTGTTGTCGACGACGGTCGGCACCCCCTGCCCGGCCGCCGCGGCCAGCACGACCGGCAGGTCGACCACCCCCAGCAGCGGGTTGGTCAGCGATTCGAGCCACAGCAGATCGGCCCGGTCGGGGCCGGTGGCCGTGAGCGCGGCCAGCACGGCGTCCGTGTCGGTGCTGTCCACCGTCG
The DNA here is from genome assembly GCA_026225295.1 of Frankia alni. Taxonomy (GTDB): domain Bacteria; phylum Actinomycetota; class Actinomycetes; order Frankiales; family Frankiaceae; genus JAMFSN01. The sequence goes on along the minus strand of JAMFSN010000244.1, from coordinate 14,252 downwards.
TGTACCGCAGCCGCCCCCGTGCGGCGGCGTCGGCGAGCGCCGCGCGGACGCCGTTGTACGCGTCCGCCGGGGCCAGCACGTGGGCGTCGACCGGCAACGTCGCGAGCAGCGCCGACACGGCGGCCATCCCGCTGCCGAAGGCCAGCGCCCGGCCGTGCTCGAGCTCGCCGAGCGCGTCCTCGAAGGCGCTCCAGGTCGGATTGCCGAACCGGCCGTAGGTGTGTTCGCCGCCGTCGCGGAACGTCGACGCGGGCACCGGCGGGGTGTTGAGCGGCTCGCCCGGGCCCCGCGGCCGGCCGGCGGTCACCGCCCGGGTCTCGGGACGCCACGCGACGCGCGTCTCCCGGGGCGTGTCCACGGGGGCCACACTAAAGGCCAGGGGCGACCCGGTTACGGGTTTCGCGGATCGTCGGCGACCGCCGCCGGGTCGCGCGCCCGCGTCCGGCGATCCGAGGGAGAACCGCCCGCATGCAGGTCGAACGCACCCGGCTGCCCGGGATCGGGTTGCGGTACGAGTTCGTGACCCGGCGCGGCCAGCGGGTCGGGGTGGTCGCCCACCGGGGCGGCTCCCGGGAACTGGTCGTGTACGGCGCCGCCGATCCCGACACCTGCCGGGACCTGCTGGATCTCAGTGAAGAGGAGTCCGGCGTGCTGGCCGAGCTGCTGGGCGCCCCGACCTTCGTCGAGCGCGTCGCCGACCTGCACCGCGAGATCGACGGCCTGACCAGCGTCCAGCTCGCCGTCCCCTCCGGTTCCCCGTACGACGGCCGGACCCTGGGGGACACCCGGGCGCGGACCCGGACCGGCGCCTCGGTGGTCGCCGTCGTGCGGTCCGGCGGTGTGATCGCCTCGCCGCGGCCCGACTTCCGGTTCGCCGGCGGGGATGTGGCCGTCGTCATCGGGACGGCCGAGGGCACCACCGCCGTCGCGAACCTGCTGGTGAGCGGCTAACCCGGGTGCACAGCTCGACGCTGCTGCTCGAGCTGGGTGGAGTGATCTTCGCGCTGGGGCTGCTGGGCACCCTCGCGAGCCGGGTGGGCATCTCTCCCATCCCGCTCTACCTGCTCGGCGGCCTGACGGTGGGCGAGGGCGGACTGCTCCCGCTGGCCACCGGGACCGAGTTCATCAGCGTCGGTTCCGAGATCGGCATCGTCCTGCTGCTGCTGACCCTCGGCCTGGAGTACTCCGCCGACGAGCTGCTGGCCAACCTGCGCCGCCAGGGGCCGTCCGGCGCGGTGAACCTGGCGCTGAACTTCCCGCCCGGCCTGGTGACCGGGTTCATCCTGGGTTGGGGGCCGGTCGCGGCGGTGGCCATGGGTGGCATCACCTACGCCTCGTCATCCGGCATCGCCGCCAAACTGCTCGGCGACCTGCGGTGGATGGGGAACCGGGAGACCCCGACGGTGCTGTCCCTGCTGGTCCTGGAGGACCTGTCGATCGCCGTCTACCTGCCGGTCCTCACCGCGCTGCTGGCCGGCGGCACTGTGTTGGCCGGCGCCGGGTCGGTGGCGGCCGCGCTCGGGTTGCTGGCCCTGGTGCTGGTTGTCGCGCTGCGCTTCGGGCCGCGGGTCAGCCGGCTGGTGTTCAGCAGCAGCGACGAGGTGCTGCTGCTGCGGGTGGTGGGCCTGGCGTTGCTGGTCGCCGGGATCGCCGAACGGCTGCAGGTGTCGGCGGCGGTCGGGGCGTTCCTGGTCGGTATCGCCCTGTCCGGCGAGGTCGCCGAGGGGGCCCGGGAACTGCTGCTGCCGCTCCGGGACCTGTTCGCGGCGGTCTTCTTCGTCTTCTTCGGCCTGCGGACCGACCCGGGCGACATCCCGCCGGTGCTCGGCGTGGCCGCCCTGCTGGCCCTGGTCACGATCGTCACCAAGGTCGCGACCGGCTGGTGGGCGGCCCGGCAGGTCGGCATCGGACCGGTCGGCCGGTTCCGGGCCGGCAGTCTGCTGATCGCCCGCGGCGAGTTCAGCATCGTCATCGCCGGCCTGGCCGCCGCGGCCGGCGTCGAGCCCCGCCTGGCCGCCCTGGCCGCTGCCTACGTCCTGATCATGGCGACGGTCGGGCCGCTCGCGGTGCGGATCGTCGAGCCGGTCACCCGGGCGGCCGTCCGCCGGCTCGCGGCCCGCCACCGCCCGGCCGGGGTCAGTTGATGTGCACGCCGGAGATCGCCCGGGCCACGACCAGCCGCTGGATCTCCGAGGTCCCCTCGAAGATGGTGTAGATCTTGGAGTCCCGGTACCAGCGCTCGACGGGGTGGTCGCGGCTGTAGCCGGCCCCGCCGAGGATCTGGACGGCCTTCTCGGTGGCGGCCACGGCCACCTCACCGGCCTTGAGCTTGGACATCGAGCCCTCACCGGCGGTGAACGGCTTGCCGCTGCGGCCCATCCAGGCCGCCCGCCAGATCAGCAGCCGGGCCGCGTCGATCTCCATCCGCATGTCGGCCAGGGCGAACGCGATCGCCTGGTTCTCGATGATGGGCCGGCCGAACTGGATCCGGTTCTTGGCGTAGTCGAGCGCGTACTCGTAGGCCGCGCGGGCGATGCCGATGGCCTGGGCGCCGACCGTCGGCCGACTCACCTCGAACGTGCGCAGCGCGGCCTGGCCGCTGCTCTTGCGGCCTTCCCGGCCCCGGGCCAGGCGCTCGTCGAGGACCTCCTTGCTGCCCAGCAGGCAGGAGCCCGGCACCCGGACGTCGTCGAGGAAGACGTCGGCGGTGTGCGACGCGCGCAGCCCCAGCTTGCGGATCTTCGGGCCGCCGGTCAGGCCCCTGGTGCCCGGCGGAACGATGAAGCCGGCCTGGCCGCGGGCCTTGAGGCCGGGCTCGACCGAGGCCACCACGACGTGGACATCGGCGATCCCGCCGTTGGTGATCCAGGCCTTCTGGCCGCTCAGAACCCACTCGTCGGTGGCCTGTTCGTAGCGGGCCCGGACCCGCATCGAGGACACGTCCGACCCGGCGTCGGGCTCGGTGACGCAGAACGCGCCGAGCTTCGGGTCGGCGGGGTCGCCGAAACACTGGGGCACCCACTCGCCGAGCTGCTCGGGGGTGCCGGAGGCGAAGATCCCAGCCACGGCGAGCGTCGTCCCGAAGATCGACATGGCGATCCCGGCGTCCCCCCAGAACAGTTCCTCGCTGATCACCGGGAGCGACAGCCCCGATTCGTCGGCCCACATCTGGGCCAGGCTCTCGAAGCTGTAGAGGCCGATCTTGGCCGCCTCCTGGATGATCGGCCAGGGGGTCTCTTCGCGTTCGTCCCATTCGGAGCCGGCCGGGCGCACGACGTCGGTCGCGAAGCCGCGCACCCAGTCGCGCAGCTCCGTCTGCTCCTCGGTCAGGTCGAGGCTGAAGCTCATGGTCGTCCTATCTGGTGCCGGGCGCGGTGGTTCCGGGGGTGGCGGCCCATCGGGGCCGTTTCACTGAGCAATGCGACATTACTGACGGGTAACCTTACGTTCGGGTACTTAGGATGACAAGCGTGAGCGAGAAGAAGCGGTTACCTCGGCCGGAGCGGGAACAGCAGATGCTCGACGCTGCCATTGTGATCTTCTCGCGGTGGGGGTACCACAAGGCCTCCATGGACGAGATCGCGGAGCGCGCCGGAATCTCCAAGCCGATGCTCTACCTGTATCTCGGTTCGAAAGCCGACCTGTTCCGGGCCTGCATGCGCCGGGAGTCGAGCCGGTTCGTGGCGGCCATCGCCGCGGTGCTGGACCCGGCCCTGCCGGTCGAGGAGCAGGTCTACCGGGGCCTGCACGCCTTCTTCACCTTCGTCGCGGACTACCGCGACGCGTGGAACGTCCTGCACCGGCAGGCCCGGGGGCAGTCCGGCCCGGTCGCCGACGAGGTCGCCGCCATCCGGGAAACCGTGCTGGACGAGATCGTCGAACTGCTCCACGGCGCGGTGCGGGCCCAGGGCCTGCCGCCGCTGGACCGGGCCGAGCTCCGGCCGCTGGCCACCGCGCTGGTCGGCTCGGCGGAATCGCTCACCGAGTGGATCCTCGATCATCCCGACGAGACGCCCGAGAAGACCACCCGGCGGCTGATGGGCCTGCTGTGGAACGGCCTCGGCGCGACGTTGGGCGGGCCCGGGTGGACGCGCGACCCGGCCGGGGTCGCCTCGCCGACCCCGGTTCCGGTCAGCCGGGCGTGATCGTCCCGGTCCGCTGGGGTTTGGCCGTCCGGCCCCGACCGGACGCCCCGGGGTCTGCCGGGCCAGGCCTCATCTTCCGGTCGGATGATCGCCGGCCGGGTAGACGTCGAGATCGGTGGCCTTGATCGCGGCCCAGACCGGCGTTCCCGGCCCGAGGCAGAGGTCGGCCAGCGCGGCCGTGGTGATGTCGGCGTGGATGGATGGGGTCGAGCCGACCGTCACCCGGACCCGGTCGCCGAACGGTTCCAGACTGGTGACCGGACCGGCCCACACATTGCGGGGGCTGCCGTGCGGTTCGCGGGTGTGCAGCGCCACCGTGGTCGGTCGGACCGCCACCAGCACCGGGCCGCGGGCGTCGTGGTCGGCCAGCCGCAGGTGACCACCGGTCGACAGGTCGACCGAGCCGCCGCTCGCGATGCCCGCATACAGGTTCAGGCCGACCAGTCGGGCCACGTAGGCGGTCCGCGGGCGCCGGGCCACCTCGGCCGGTCGGCCGTCCTGCACGACCCGTCCGTTCTCCAGGACGATCAACCGGTCGGCGACCGTCATCGCATCCAGCGGATCGTGGGTGACGAGCAGGACCGGGGCGCCGAGGTCGGCCAGCGTCGCGCGGAGGAACGCGCGGACCTCGAACCGGGTCGAGACGTCGAGCGCGGCGAGCGGCTCGTCGAGCAGCACCAGGCGCGGCCGGGGGGCGAGCGCCCGGGCCAGCGCCACCCGCTGGGCCTGCCCGCCCGACAACTGCGCCGGCCGTCGGTCGCCCAGGCCGGTCAGGCCGAACCGGTCCAGCCAGCCGTTCGCCTGGTCGCGGGCCGTCCGCCTGTCCAGACCGAGCCGGGCCCGCAACCCGAAGCCGACGTTGTCCCGGGCCGACAGGTGGCTGAACAGCAGGTAGTCCTGGAAGACGACGCCGACCGGCCGGCGGTCGGCCGGTACGAAGACCTCGGCGGCCGGATCGTCGAGCACCGATCGTCCGAGGGTGATCCGGCCGGCGGTGAGCGGATTCAGTCCGGCCAGTGTCCGCAGCAGGGTCGTCTTGCCCGCGCCGTTGGGCCCGAGCGCGGCCACCACCTCGCCGGCCCCGACCGTCAACGCCATCCGCAGCTCGAAGCCGGGCCGCTCGATCCGCATCTCCGCGACCAGCCCGTCCGGCGCCGCTCTGGCCATCCCCTCCGCCCGGCCGGTCACGGGGCGGGGGCCGGGCCGCGGACGCCCGGGACCCACCGTTGCCGCAGGGCGATCAGGATCGTGACGCACACGGCCAGCAGCAGCAGTGAGAGGGCGATCGCGGCAGCCGGATCGGTTTCCAGCGCCAGGTAGACGGCCAGCGGCATGGTCTGGGTGGTACCCGGGAAATTGCCGGCGAAGGTGATCGTCGCGCCGAACTCGCCGAGCGCCCGGGCCCAGCACAGCACCGCGCCGGCCGCCACCGAGGGGGCGATCATCGGCAGCGTCACCCGCCGGAACGTCAGCCAGCGACCGGCGCCGAGCGTCGCGGCGGCGTCCTCGTACCGGCGGTCGACCGCCAGCAGCGCCCCTTCGACGGTCACGATCAGGAACGGCATCGCGACGAAGGTCTCGGCGACGACGACCCCGGCCGTCGTGAACGGCAGGGTGATCCCGAACCAGGAATCGAGATAGCGACCCACCACCCCGTTGCGTCCGAACGCGAGCAGCAGGGCCACGCCGCCCACCACCGGGGGGAGCACGAGCGGCAGCGTGACCAGGGCCTGCACGGCGGACCGGCCGCGCAGCCGGACCCGGGCCAGCACCCAGGCCAGCGGCACGCCGACCAGGATCGACACGGCGGTCGCGAGCGTCGCCGTCTCCAGGGACAGGACCAGCGCCTGCCGGACCGCGGTCTGGCCGAGCAGCGTCGGCAGCTGCCGCCACGGCGCCCGGACCAGCAGCCCGACCAGCGGCAGGACCAGGAACGCGACCGCGACCGCGGCCGGGACGGCCAGCGGCCAGGGTGCACCGCGATGGCCGTCGGGCCGGGTCCGTCGGGCGTTCCCTCTCGTCACGGCAGGAGACTCATGCCCCGCGGGTCACCGGTGCGCGGTCACGGCTGGGCGAACCCGGCCTCGGTCAGCACGGTGCGCCCGGCCGGGGACAGGACGTAGGCCACGAACGCGGCCGCCGCGGCGGCGTTCTTGCTGCCGGTGACCGTGGCGATCGGGTAGGCGGTCGAGGCGTTCTCGTTCTCCGGGATGGCGATGCCCTTGACCTTGCTGCCGGCCGCCTGCACGTCGGTCTTGTAGACCACCCCGGCGTCGGCCTCGTTCAGCTCGACGGTGGTCAGGACGCTCTTGACGTCGGCGCCCAGCGTGACCGGCTTGACGGTCGTCCTGGTCTTGGTGAACACGGCCTGGGCGACGACGCCGCACGGCACCTGGGCCTGGCAGAGCGCGACCTTCACACCCGACCTGGCCAGGTCGGCCACATCGGTGATCTTCTTGGGGTTGCTCGGCGGGACCGCGATCTCGGCCTCGTTCTTGACGAAGGTCGTCGGGTTCGACGTGTGGCTGGCCACCTGGGTCATGTTCTTGGTGCTGGCCGAGGCGAACACGTCCGCCGGTGCGCCCGCGTTGATCTGCTGGGCGAGCGCCGAGCTGGCCCCGAAGCTGAACCTGACCGTGACGCCCGGGTGGGCGGCTTCGAACTGTTTGCCGAGATCGGTGAACGTCCCGGTCAGCGAGGCGGCCGCCAGCACCGTCACGGTGCCGGACAACGACGCGGCGCTCGAGGTGGCCGCCGCACTGGTTGGCGCCGCACTGGTTGGCGCCGCGCCGGTCGAGCCGCCGCCCGACGTCGATCCGCAGCCGGCCACCACGGCCAGGGCACCGGCGGCGGCACCGGTGACGATCATTCGGGACATACGCACGTGAAACTCCTTCAGCGGGAACCGGGTCGGCGGTCGTGGCGGTCGGGATGCTGCGGGACAAGGTGCGGGACGGGCCGATCTCAGGGCTGTTCGGGCACTTCCACCACCACGGTGGTCGCCTTCACCGAGCCGACCGCGAGCACGCCCGGCCGCAGGTCGAGTTCGTCGGCCGCCTCGCGGCTCATCAGGGAGACGATCCGGTGCGGTCCGGCCTGGATCTCGACCTGGGCCATCACGCCGTCGCGGACCACCCGGGTGACGATCCCCGGGAAGCGGTTGCGCGCCGACTCGCGCACGATCGGCGCCCGGCCCGACGGGGGCCCGCTGACGTCGGCCAGATCTTCGGCGAACCGGGCCAACTCGGCACCGTCGACCACCCGCCGGCCGGCGTCGTCCTGGACGGTGGCCAGCCGCCCACTGTCGGCCCAGCGCCGGACAGTGTCGTCGCTGACGCCCAGCAGTCCGGCCGCTTCACTGATCCGAAAGGCTGGCACGGAGCAAACCCTACTCCGCACCTGCGTCGTGAGCAGGGGAAATCGACCGTTGTTGCGGCATTCTGAGGCTATCCGCGACGACGATGCGGAACCCGCCCGTAGGCCGGCGGATCCACCGGGCCGCCGCGCGGGCCAGAGCGGCCCGGTCGCCATCCGGCCGGCCGGCCACCTCACTGGACGTCGCGAACCCTGCACTATCCGGTTGTGCTGCGATGCGCGAGGATGGGCCCGTGGGACACGTGGTCGGAATCGTGTGGCAGCCGGGGCGCCCGGCCGCCGTCCAGGCGCCCGACTTCCCGATCTTCCGGACGACCTGCGCGCACGCGCTGCATCAGACCCGCAACATCCCGGTCTGCGGATCCTCGGACGCGGTGCTCCCGCTGGATGAGGCCGAGTTCGAGGAGTGGCACCGGGGCCCCCGCTGCGCCGTGTGCTGCCGGATGCTGCGGCTCTGACCGACGAGCGGTTCCGCGGAACACCCGGTGCACCCGCACCTACCGTTCCGCGGGCGCACCGGGTGCGCCGTTAGGCGCGCGGACCGACAAATTTACTTGTCGGTTGAGGGGTCACCGACAAGTAAATGGCCAGTTTACTTGTCGGTTGTCGGTCTACCGTTGGGTGCGCGGACCGACAAGCAAACTTGTCGGTCGGCGGGCCACCTACAAGTAAACGCCCTGTTTGCTTGTAGGTTCTGGCGTCATGGACGCGAAGCGATACCGGGCACCGCAGTGGGGCCGAGCCGTCTCGACCGGTGGACGCCATGCCTACGTCGCCTACGAACCTGCCCCGCGAGGTTCCGCTTGATCTGGCGACAGTGGGGAGCCTGAGCAACGCGGACCGGGCGGTCGGCCGGCTCGCGGGAGCAGGCCGGTTGCTTCCCAATCCCCATCTGTTCCTGGCCTCGTACCTTGCGGAGGAGGCGCTCGCGAGTTCGCGGATGGAGGGCACGCAGGCATCCCTGTCCGACGTGTTCGATGCGGCGGCGGTTGGCGGCGAAACTACAGACCTGGACGTCCGCGAGGTCCAGAACTATGTGAACGCCCTTGAACATGGTCTAGGACGGCTAAGAGATCTTCCGATCAGCAAGCGGTTGCTCTGCGAGATGCACGCGATTCTCCTCAAAGGCGTTTGTGGCCAGGAGAAGACGCCCGGCGAGTTTCGTCGGTCGCAAAACTGGATCGGATCACCTGACAACCGACCGGAAACCGCGCTGTTCGTCCCACCGACGATCGAGGCCATGTGGCCGGCCCTCGACAGTTGGGAGCGGTATGTACACCAAGCCGATCCGGTTCTGCCGCTGCTGATCAGAGCGGCGCTCCTGCACTACCAGTTCGAGACGATCCATCCGTTCCTGGACGGGAACGGGCGTCTGGGACGGCTCTTCATCGTGCTGTTCCTCGTCGAACAGGATCTGTTGCCGGCCCCGCTCCTGCCGCTGTCCGCACAGCTTGAGCGCAGCAAAGACGTTTACGTTCAACACCTGCAGGGGGTCCGCGAACACGGTGATCTGCAGGGATGGCTGCGGTTCTTCCTCGACGCGGTGGCCACGCAGGCCACCCGGTCCGTAGAGCGAGCCGAGCGGCTCACCGATCTTCGCGAGCGGTGTAGGGCAACGCTCCGTGGTCGCCGTAGCCGCGCGGCGGAGATCGTGGACCTTGCATTCGGCAATCCCGTGCTCACCACCGGTTTCGTCGGTTCGCACCTGAATGTGAGTCCGCAGGGCGCACTTCACCTGCTTCGCCAGCTCACCGATCTCGGAATACTTCGTGAGAGCGGCGAGAGCCGTGGCCTGCGTGGGCGTTGGTGGGCGGACGAGATCCTCGACGTTTTGAACGAACTGTGAGCCTGACACGGGAGTGCTCAGGATGTGGCGTCCGGAGCGCCTTCCGGGTCCCACAGCTCGGCGTTCGGGATGTCGTCGGGGGACCGGGCGGGATCGGCGGTCCGAACGGGCTGGATGTCGAGTTCGGCGAGTCGTTCCCAGAGGGGGGCGAGGGCGTCCTGGGGGTGGCGGTAGAAGGCCGACCCGCGTACGCGCCAGAACTTCCAGCCCTGGCGTTCGAGCACCCGCTGCCGGCGCAGGTCGGTGTCCCACTGGTCGGGGCCGTGGAACCGGTCGCCGTCGCACTCGACGGCCAGCCGGTCGCGGTCGCCCTCTACGACGAGATCGATCCGGAAGTGGCCGACCGGATGCTGGGCCCGGACCCGGTACCCCCGGCGCAGCAGCTCCCGCAGCACCCGTTTCTCGAAGTCGCTTTCGCACCGTTCTTCCAGCGCTGTGACCTGGGCCTGCGGCGTGTTGATGCCGTAGGCGTAAGCCAGCAGGTGGGCGCGGACGTCGTCCGGGTGCAGGACGTCCGGGTCGACACTGTGGAAGATCCACAGCTGGTCGCGGGCCCGGCTGGCCGCGACGTTGATCCGCTGCCGGTCGGCATTCCTGGTCGCCGCTGACCGGTTGTCGTCGGCGACCATCGAGATGAAGATGACGTCCCGTTCGTCGCCCTGGAAGTTGTACGGGTCGCCGACCCGGATCCGGCGCCGTTCGTATTCCTCGCTGCCGAGTTTCGCGATCAGGCTCTGTTCGATGAGCCGACCCTGCCCGGTGCCCAGCAGGGTGACCACGCCGAACGTCATGGAGTCGTACGCCGGGTTGTCACAGCAGTCGATGATCTGCTGGACGACGGCCCGCGTTTCGGGCTCGTTGACGTCGCCGTAGGGCCCGCGGGTGCGGATCCCGTCGGGGACCGGCACCGCCCGCACGGCCGGCCCGATCCCGAGATCCGCGTCTTCCCGGAGGGGGAGGATCCGGCCGTCGTAGAAGCGGTTGGAGAAACCGATGATGTCGGGGACGCAGCGGAAGTGCTCGCGCAGCAGGACCACGTCGGGGAAGACCCGGGTCGCGGTGTCGTACAGGCTGGCCTCGACGTCGAGCAGGAAACGCTGCGCGAAGCCGGGCAGGTGCGCGTCGATCAGTTGGAACACGCGGTCCCGGTCGACCCCGACCGCCGCTGGGCTGATCTGCTTGTCGTCGCCGACGATGACGACCTTGCGGCCCAGGGCCAGCACCCCGAGGGACAGCACGTCGCACTGGCTCGATTCGTCCACGATGACGACGTCGAACAGGTCGGTGGTGCGCGGGTCGAAGCTCTGCAGGACGCGGTGGATCGGCATGATCCAGACCGGGACGGCCCCCATCGCGGTCGGCATCTGGGCGCGCGCCTCGGCCTCCCACTTGGGTGCGAACTTGCCGGTTCCCCGGCCGATCCGGGCCAGCGCCTGCAGCCAGCCCTGCAACGCGCGGCGCTGATCCTCGCGCAGGTTGGCTTTCATGCCCAGGCGCGCGGAACGGGCCGCGACCTCCAGGACGAGCTGGCCGACCTGGGCGGTCGTCGCGGCCAACTGGTGCTGGAGCGCATCGGCGTCACCCCCGCCGAGCAGGTCCTCGAGCCAGGTCTGGGCCTGCCGCCACCGCCACAGGTCGGCCAGTTCGGCCGGGTCGCCGCAGGTGGTCGGGTCGCCGCCCCGATCGATGATGCGGGCACTCCAGCGGGGAGCGTGGACGGCCAGCCGGCGGGCCAGCCCGTCGCGACGGTCCAGCGCCGGTCGCAGCCCGGCCAGCCGGGCGGCTTCCGCGAGGGTGGCGCCCCACCCGTCCAGCGCGCGGCGATCGAGCTGGTCGCGCAGGGTCGCCCACAACGGGCTGGCCCCGGGTCCGGCGGACCCGTCGTCGAGGAACGCGCCCAGCCGGTCGATCTTCGCGGTGAGGTCGCGTTCCCGGTGCCGTTCGGTCGCGCCGGCCAGGATGGTGGCGGCCGTCGCCCACTGGGCGCTCGTCGGGCGGCCCGGGGTGTCGGGCCGGACCGTCGCCAGCCGGGCCACGACGGCCGGCCGGCCGGTCGTCTCCCAGGTGACCGCTTCGCGCAGCCGGACGACGGTGGCTTCCAGGGTCGGCAGGAACGTCGGGGCATCGACCGGCTGGGGCGGTGCCCCGACCAGGCCGACCAGTTCCTGGTAGCGGCGCCCGGCGGCGGCGGTGGTCACCCGTTCGCGGATCGTGGCCCGCACGACCTCGACGTCGCCGGCCGTCCGCAGCTCGAGGTCGTCGACGCGGACGCTCCCGTGGAACGTCCGGAGATCTTTGTGGCCCAATCGCGGGACCCCCCGACCGGCGGTGAACCGGTCGCCGAGTTCGTCGAGCCATTCCTGCTGGACGCGGGGATCGCCGTCGGGGACGACGACCGCCCGCCCGAAGGTCACCCGGCGCAGCTCGATGATGGTCCGGGCCGCCTCGCCGAGCTCGGCGGCCTGCTCGGCCCAGAATCCGGCCAGCGCCGCGGACCCGGCGACCTGCTCACCGACCGCGGCCACCCACGGCTCCCGGACCGCGGTGACCTGGGCGGCGCTCTCGACGTCGGCGACCAGCCGCGACCAGGCTTCGGCGCCCAGGGCGTCCACCGCGGCCAGCTCGACGCCCCGGGTCTCCAGATCGGCGAGATCGTCGCGGAGCCCGTCGAGCCGCCGAAAGTGCCCGGACAGCTGGGCGGCGGTCGGCAGGTCGCGGGGTTCGGGCCGATCGAGCTCAGCCGCCCTCGCGTCATCCCTGGTCAGGGCGGCCAGCTGGAAGAATTCGTCGAGTTCGGCGGTGGTCAGCCCCGGTCGCGCGTCCGGAAGCAGCCGGTCGGGTATGCGATCGCCCTCGGCTTCGTGGGCGGCCAGCCACGCGGCGACGTCGGCGGCCTTGGCCGGCCCGTCGACCAGCGGAAACTCGGCGGCCTCGTCGGCCAGCAGGCTGACCAGGCGCAGCTCAAGGCGACGTTCCTGGGCCCGGGCCGCGTCGAGCTGCGTCACCAGGGCCGCAACGGCGGCGGTTTCCGGCCGCTCGTCGATGCTCGACACCGCATCCATGATCATCTGAACGGAGGCGCGGAGTTCGCCGAGCGCCGCCGAACTGGAACCGAGCACGGCGACCGACAGGTCCCGCAGCTCGGCCGGGATCTTGCCCCGCAGCACACTCAGGGCCTGCTCGTGGTGCGCGGTGACCAGCACCCGCTGGCCGTGGGCGACGAGGTGGCTGACCAGGTTGGCGATCGTGTGGCTCTTACCGGTGCCCGGCGGACCCTGGACGGTGACCCCGCGGGCCCGGGTCAGCTGCACGGCGATGCGTTCCTGCTCGTCGTTGCTGGCCAGCGGCATCAGCAGGCGCTGGCCGAGCCCGTCCAAGCGATCCGGGCGACCCGGGGGGCCGGCCGGGTCGGCGTTTGACCGTCCGTCGCGGCCCTCGGCGACGATCGCCGCGAGCACCTCCGGCATCTCGTCGCGTTCGGCCAGCACCTGCCGAAGCTCGGAGTAGAACCGCTGGTAGAGCGCCGGGCGGGGGCGGACGAACACCACCCAGGTGTCGACCAGGACCGCCGCCGGGCCCGGGGTGGGCAGCTCGACCGGACCCGGGCCGCCGGCCAGCACCCGTGCGTCGAGCCCCAACGGGGCGACCGCCTGGTCGAAGACCTCGGCCAGGCCGCCGGCGCTCCACGGGTCGGGGGGGCTGGCCCGGACCCGGTCCCGCAGGGCGGTCAGCTCCTCCAGCGCGGCCAGCCCCAGCCCGTGCAACGGGTCGGTCTCGACGGCCGGCAGACCGTCGGGGACCACCGTGAGCACGCCCGTATCGGTGTCCATCTCGATTGTCACGGCCGTGATGACCAGCGGGTGGTCGATCGGGTGACCACCCAGGGACCAGATCAGCTCGCCGTGCCCCCACACCAGTTCGTGCGTGGCGTTGTCCCGCGCGAGCTGGAGCCGCAGGTCGTACAGCAGCTGGTAAAGCACCCGGGCGGCGCGGGCCGGCCGGGCCCGCTCGGCCCAGGGTTCCCACTGCTGGGCCAGCCAGGCGGCGAATTGCGCCCGGAGCGGGGCCGGGTCTTTGTTGTGCCGCGCGCAGACCTCGTCGAAATCCGGCGGCAGGGTCGGCGGGTCGGCCGGGTCGGCCGCGGTGCCCGGAGCCGCGGTGCTGCCCAGGTACTCGGTGCTGCCCAGGTAGGCGTCGAGGTCGACCGGTGGGGGTGGCGGCGGTGGCTCCTCGACCTTCCGGACCTGCAACCAGGCGGCCGGGGCGGCGGTGGCGCCGAGCAGCACCCCCGGCTGGCGGGGCACGTCGGCCGGCCGGATGAGCGGTGGCTGGTACCCGGCCAGGACCCGCCGCGGCTGCACCGTCCGCTCGGCGGCCAGCGCCGTGAGGTAGTCCAGGAGGTGCAACGACCGCGTCTTGACCTGCTCGAAGCCTTCGGCTTCGTCGTCCTCGACCACGGCGACCCCCTGCTGAGCATTTGTCCCTGCCACACAGTGTTCTACTGGACGGGTCCGACAATTTTCGCCACCGGTCGGCTACGAAGAGGAACCGCCGCCCGCGAACCAGCTCACCTGCGAACTCGTGTTCTGGGTCGTTGATCCGACGATTGATGACTCAGGACGGGGGCGTCTTTCCAGGATCTTGGTGAGGTGTGGGCGGTGGCCGCGCGCGATACGGGTCTCCGGCCGGCGCGAAACGTCTTGTCGTGGGCTGCGGTAGCTGGCGTTGACGCGGGGGTCATATCGCGTCCTTTCAGGTCGGCGAAACCGGTTTGGCGGGGTAGGCAACACCGCGATACTATCGAACACATGTTCGAGACGCGAGTGGCCCTTGACCCTGACCACCACACCATCCACCCGGAGGTGACCGACCCCCTCGACCTGGTT
>JAMFSN010000243.1 GCA_026225295.1 Frankia alni | reverse complement strand
CCTCGCGGTCCGGCTGCAGGCTGCGCGCGCCCTGGTCAACGCCGCGGTGCGGGCGATGGCCGCAGGCGCCGGTGCGCGGACCGAGGCGCCGATGGCGAAGGTCATGGCGACCGAGCTGGCCGAGGATCTCAACGCGGCCGCGATCGCGCTGCTTGGCCCCGACTCGCTCGTCGGCTCCGGGGTCAGCGCGGCGGTCGGCGACGGGTGCTTCGAGGAGGGTCTTCGCTCCTCGATCATGGGCGTGATCGCGGGCGGCACGGGCGACATCCAGCGCAATCTCATCGCGCGAGGGATGGGCCTGCCCCGGTAGGCGGCGCGACGCTTTCCCCACGACATGCAACATTTTGTTGTTCTAAGACTTCTTGATGAAGAATCCATAGTCGATACCTGACTGCTAAGCAGTGTCAAGCCGCTGACTTACTTGATACACATTTCAAGATGCGAGCCTACAACTGTTGCATTTATTGATCGTTGAGATTATCGTGCTGTGAGCACGGTCACACGACTCGGAACACGGAAACACGCTGGTCACCAGTGGTTTCCGTGCCGCGTGCCGAGTGCCGCTTAACCCGCGGTCCTGAGCGCACCGCGACCCACCTTCGATGACACAGGAGAATCCACATGAGGCGCACGACCCCTGAGCGCTCTGCGGTTTCCGCGGCGCTCCGACGTTCACTGATCGGGCCGGCACTGATCGGGGCCGCCGCCCTGGCCTCGCTGGCCGCATGCTCCTCAAGCGGCGGGGGAGCGGCCAGCACCCCGGCCGCCAGCACCCCGGCCGCAGGGACGACGTCCTCAAGCGCGGCTGCCGGGTCATCCGCCGGCGCCGGTACCGGAAGCTACGTGAGTCAGTCGCAGGCCCTGCTTGACAAGGCGGCCGCCTCCGCGGTCACCGGCCCAAGCTTCGGCGTCGTGCCGGGGGACCAGATGGTTGGGTGGAAGGCGTCGGACATGCCGACGCCGACCCCCCTGGTCAAGGGCAAGAGCATCACGGTCGACGTGCTTGAGCTGCTGCCCACCGGCTTCGACCGGTATGCCGCCCAGGAGATCCAGGCGATCGGACACCAGCTCGGCTGGCAGGTCAAGGTGATCGCGGCCACCTCGCCGACGCAGGCGGCCGCGCTTGCGGCGATGCAGCAGGCCATCCTCGAGAAGCCGACCGCGATCATCGCGGGCGCCACGCCTGGCACGTGGGTCGGGCCCGCGCTCACCGAGGCGAAGGCCCAGGGGATCTACACCATCGACCTGCACCAGGACAGCACCACGGGGACGGGCTACGACGCCTACGTTCCGGTCGCCGAGGGTGTGCAGAAGGCGCTTCTCGCCGCCTGGTCGGTCGCCCACAGCAAGGGCTCGGCCAAGGTCATGGTCGTCGAGGCGCCCGGCTTCACCGACGTCAACAGCCCCGCGGCCGAGGATTACCTCAGCGCCTGCTCCGGCTGCACGGCCGTGATGCAGCAGTTCAACCCCGCGATCTTCACCGACCCGATCCAGTCGCAGAGCAGCCTGTCCGCGGCGCTCGCGACGCACAGTGACACGAACTACGTCATCTGGCCGACCGCTGCCCTCCCCCTGCAGGGGGCCATCAACGGCATCAGCTCCTCCCAGGCCAAGGGCGCCGAGCTGCTCGTCGACGGCGCGGACCCACAGGCGATTCAGCTCCTCAAGTCGGGACAGCTGCCCGTCGTCGTGGAGAACCCGGACGCGCTTGTAGCGCTCGCGGCGCTTGATGACGTCAATCGCCTGGCCCAGGGCAAGCCGGCCATCGCCCAGAACGCGCTGAGGTTCCCGATCTCCTACTGGACCCCGCAGGACTCCCCGGGAACCAGCTACGCGTCGATTACCGCCGCGCAGCTCAAGGTCACCGACTGGGTGACGCCGTACGAGCAGGCCTGGAAGGTCTCGCTCAAGGCCGCGATCCTAAGCGTGACAAGCTGACATGACCGCGGACACCCCACTTCGCGATGCCGCTTCTCCGGGTTCTCGCCCGGCAGAGCTCGCGGTCGACGCGGCCGGAGTGCGGAAGGTGTACGGGCCGACGCTGGCGCTCGCCGGCGTGGACTTCCAGGTCCGCGCCGGCGAGATCCACGGCCTGCTCGGGGAGAACGGCGCGGGCAAGTCGACGCTTGTCCGCATCCTGGCAGGGGCGGAACGCCAGGACGGCGGCGAACTCCGGTTCTTCGGTGAACAAGCAAGCGGCGGCCCGGCCGAGCGGCGCAAGGCGGGCCTGGCCTTCATCCACCAGGATCTCGGGCTGTTCGCCGACTTTTCCGTCGCCGACAACATCGCGCTCTCCAGCGGGTTCAGCACGCGACGCGGGCTGATCCGCCAGTCCGCCTCGGAGTCGGCCGCCCGCGCCGTGGTCGACAGGCTCGGGTTCGACTGCGACGTGACCAAGCTGGTAGGCGAGCTCCCCCTTGCCGACCAGACGCTGGTCGCCGTCTGCCGGGCCCTGGCCCACGGCGCCAGGCTCATCGTGCTTGACGAGCCGACGGCTTATCTCGAGGCCCGTCAGGTGAGGAAGCTGTTCGACATCCTGGCCGGCCTGCGCGCGGACGGCGTCGCCTGCGTGCTGATCACTCATCGCAGCGAGGACGTGCTCCGCGTTTGCGATCGGGTGACCGTGCTGCGCGACGGCCGCAGCGTCGCCAGGCGCAGCGCGGCCCAGCTGTCAGAAGCCGAGCTGATCCGGCTGATCACCGGGCGAGAGGACGCGTCGGGCAACGTTCCACGGCGTCCGGGGACGCGGCCGGTCCGGCGGCTCCGGATGGCGGCGGAGAACCTGCGCGGCGCCGGCTTCGGCCCGCTGTCCCTTGAGATCAGGGAGGGGGAGGTGCTCGGCCTCTGCGGGCTGGCCGACGCCGGGCAGTTCGCCGTCGGGCTGGCGCTGATGGGGGACGCGCCGCTGAGCTCAGGCACCGTCGCCCTCGACGGGCGCCCCTATCAGCCGGGAAGCGTGCGCACGGCACTCGACGCCGGCCTCGGCTACGTGCCGGCGAACCGCACGGCCGACGGCCTCGCCGGGGGGCTGACCGCGGTCGAGAACGTGCTCATGTCCCCGCGCGGCCCTTGGTGGCGCCCGCTGCGCGGCAGGTCAGACCGGGAGACCTGCCAGCGGCTGCTCGAGACCTTCCGTGTCTCGCCCCCGCAGGCGGACCGCGAGGTCATGACCTTCAGCGGCGGCAACCAGCAGAAGATCCTGCTGGCCAAGTGGCTCGGCTTCGACCGCCGCCTGGTCATATTGAACGAGCCGTCGGCGGGCGTCGACGTCGGGGCCAAGGCCGACATCCACCGTCGGATTCGCCGGGACTGCGAGGTCAACGGCACGGCGGCCCTGGTGATTACCACCGACTTCCAGGAGATCGTCGACCTCTGCGACCGCGCCGTGGTCATGCGGCGCGGTCTCGCCGTCGGGAACCTGGAGGCTTCGCGGATCAGCGCCGATCTGCTGACCGAAATGGCATACGGAGGAACGGCATGACCCACCGCCTTGGCCGCTACGGACTCCTGGTCCTGCTGATCCTGGCCCTCGCCGGCTTCAGCCTGGCACGGCCGACCGAGTTCGCGACCTGGAACAACGTGAAGTACACGTGGGACGAGCAGACGCCGGTGATCATCGGCGGGCTCGCGATCATGATCCCGCTGCTCACCGACTCCATCGACCTGTCCGTCGCGGCGAACATTTCCCTGGCAAACATAGTGCTTGCCGTGCTCACCGAGAACGACGGCGTCGCGACACCGCTCGCGGTGCTGATCACCCTGCTCGTCACCTCCTTCGTGGGCCTGGTCAACGGGCTGATCAGCGAGCGGCTCCACGTTCCCTCCTTCGTCGGCACCCTCGGGATGGCGACGCTGCTTGGCGGTGTAGGCCTGGCCTACAGCCGCTCGACGGATATCCTGACCGTCCCGCACAGCGTGACGTCGATGGTCCGCACGGACCTGCTCGGGCTCCCGCTCTCGGTCTGGTACGGCATCGTCAGCATGATCGTGGTGGCCTTCGTGCTGCGCTATCTGCCGGTGGGGCGAAAGCTCCGCGCGGTCGGGGCTAACCCCCGGGCCGCCGCCCTCACCGGGATCCGGCCCAGCCTCTACCGGATCGTCAGCTTCGTGCTCGGCGGCACCCTGGCGGGCGTCGCCGGGATCGTGCTCACCGGACAGCTCGGGTCGGCAACCGCTTCTGGTTCGGCCGACACGCTGCTCCTGCCCATCTTCGCGGCCGTGTTCCTCGGCTCGACCGCCTTCACGCCCGGTCGGCTTAACGTGCTCGGGCTGTTCGTGGCGGCGCTCTTCCTGGCCTTCGTCTCCTCGGGCCTGGTGCTCCTCGGGGCGCCCCTGTGGGCGTCACCGCTGATCAACGGCGCGGCCCTGATCCTCGCGATCGCCCTGTCCTCCTGGGCGTTGCGCCTGCGGGCGCGGCAGTTCCGCGCTCAGCAGCTCAAACAGCTAGACAGCGAGGATGGCGAAGGCACACCGGAAACGTCGGCACCGCCCCTCTCCGGGTCGGAGCCAAACGGCGTCCGCCAGGTCAAGCAGGCAGCCACCGACCCCGCGAGCTGAGGGAAATGCGAAAAATCATCGGGATGAACGGACCGTGGCTCCTCCCGGGGCCGCCCATGGCCCGCTTCGTCAGGTCACGGCGTGGTCCCTCCGTGCTTGGCGAGGTAGTGCCGGATCTGCCGCGGGTTGCGGACGGAGGACTCGCGGGCGCGTTCTTCCCAGGCGAACACGCGGACGGTCGCGATGCCGTCGAAGTTCAGGTCCGACAGCGTGGTGAAGAACGCGTCCCAGTCGACCTCGCCCTGCCCGATGTCCAGGTGCTGCTGGATCCGGGCGGCCGAGCCTGGCGGGTTCACGATGTAGCGCAGCCCGGACGAGGCCCGGTGGTCGAAGGAGCCGGCGACCAGCCCGGGCGGCATGTCGGGGTCGATCTCGGCGAGCGTACCTCCAGGGCTTCGGCGAGCGGGCGATGCGCTGGGCTTCCGCCGGCGTCGTTCATGAATGCGCCCTGCCGCACCTCCACTCGCCCTCGATGAGGTCGACTACTGCCTGCACGGTGTTGGCCAGGGAGTACTGGCGTGTAACAACCATGAGGGAAGAGGGGGCCGGCCGTCGACGGCATCGCGGCGTCGGCCGGTGACGTAGCCGGCGAGGTCAGCCAGGTCGGCCGCCATTACGACCTTGCCGGTACCCCACTGGCGGTCGCCAGCGCTGAAACTCACGTCGGGCGTCTGATCGCGCCGGGCCCACATCGCGGTGACGTCGTCTATCAGTGCCGCGAGCACGTCGTCGGGGATGTCGGCGAAGCTCTTACCGGTGCCGAGATCAACAGCGTGTACCCACACTTCGCGGCAGCGCATCCACACCGCCTGCGACACCGGGACGGTGCGACCTTGCGCTGTCCGGACTTCCGCGTCCCACGCGGGCCCGGGCAGGCCGTTCACGGCCGCGGCGAACCGCCGGGAGGCTGACCGGCAGTTCTCGACCAGTGAGTCAGGCGGAAGCTGCGCGGTCGCGGCGATCGCTTTGTCACGCGCCTCGGTCGAGGCGTACATGGGGGTCTCGACTCCCGTCCGCGCCCAGGTCAGCAGGTTGCAAAGGGCGTCGGCGTTGCGGGCGACGTGGGCGATCAGGGTCCGGCGCGACCAGCCCGGAAGCAGGGACGGGCCGTCGGGGTCGACACCGGGCAGCCGATCCAGAGCCCGGCCAAGGAACCACTCGCCATCGATCCACCAGGGACCGGCGGGCGGCCTGGTCGCCGCGATCTGATCACTTCTCCGCGACACAGACATTCCTGCACTGTCCGAGGCCCGCGATCGATGTGGTGAGAACCTGTCCCGGCCGCAGGTAGCGCGGTGGCTTGCGTGCATGGCCCACGCCCCCCGGTGTGCCAAGGGCGATGACGTCTCCGGGCCGCAGGGTGAGGATCGTCGACACGTACGCGATCGTCGCGGTCGCGCCGAACACCAGGTCGTCGGTGTCGGCCGTCTGCACGACCTCGCCGTCGACTTCGCACCGCAGTTCGAGCCCGCTCCCAGCCTCGTCGGCGGTGACTAGCTCGGGCCCGATCGGCGTGGTGGCTTCGAAGGTCTTGCCCTGAAGCCATTGCAGCGTGCGGTACTGCCAGTCCCGGGCGGTGACATCGTTTAGGACCGTGTATCCGGCGATGGACAGCTCGGCAGCGCTCTCGTCGACGTGGCGGGCCGGCGCGCCGATCACGACGGCCAGTTCGGCCTCCCAGTCCACCGCCTCCGATGCCGACGGCAGGACGATGTCGTCATTGGCCCCGATGAGCGCCTCTGCATACTTCGCGAACAGGGTCGGATAGGACGGGGTGCCGCGCCCCATCTCGGCGATGTGCGCCGCGTAGTTGACCCCCACGCAGATAATCTTCCCTGGCCGGGGGACGACGGGAGCGTAGTCGAGCGCCGCGCGGTCATGGCTGGGGCCGTCCGCCGTCGCGGCCTGCTCGCGCCAGTTCGTCTCGCCGAGGAGCACCCCGAGATCGGCGTGGCCGGTCTCAACCGCTCGCTCACGGTCAATGCGGACGGCGCGGGTACCGGACGCCGTGCGGATGGTGGCCAGTCGCATCAGCCCGTGACCTCCGTGCGCAGCAGGCCGAGCTTCTCGAAGACCGGAGCGTCAGAGAAGGTGAAGAAGTCGAGGCCGCCGGCGGCCCGCACGTCGAACTCGGTCCAGGCCGGGACGGCGATGACGTCGCCGCGCCGCAGTTGGTACTCCTGCCCGTTCATGGTCAGCGTGCCGGTTCCCTCGAAGACCTGCCACACCGACGAAGCGGACGTCCTGGTGCGCCGGGTGGCCGCACCCGCTCGCACCCGGTGCATCTCGGTCCGCATCGTTGTCAGCGCGTCGCCGCCGGAGGTGGGATTGGTGAACCGGATAGCTGCATGACCAGGCCACACGACGCCGGGATGCCCCTCGTCCTCAAGCTCAAGCTGGGCGGTCAGCGCGGCGTCAGTGTGCTCCCACCGGTAGGCCATCAGCGGCGAGGACGGCTGCGCCGTGCCGGCGGCGGACAGCGGCGTGAGGCCCGGCCCGCCCCAGAGCCGTTCGCTGCGGCTGCGGGCGGGAGTGGCGAGCTCACTGAGCGGCTCAGGCCCGAACTCAAAGAAACCCTGGTCAGTCTGGGCGACGAACGGGATGTCGAGTCCGTCCAGCCAGGCCATCGGTTCGTCGCTGATGTTCTGGTGACCGTGGAATCGCCACCCGGGCGTAAGGAGCAGGTCGCCGCGCCGCATGGCCACCGGGTCGCCGTCGATGACGGTCCAGACGCCCTCGCCTTCCAGGACGAACCGGAACGCCGACTGGGAGTGCCGGTGCTCAGGGGCGCTCTCGCGCGGTGCGAGGTACTGGATGGCGGCCCAGAGCGTCGGGGTCGTGTAGGGGTCTCCCGGCAGGCCCGGATTGCCGAGACTGATAGCACGTCGCTCGCCGCCCCGCCCGACGGGGACGAGTTCCGCGCTCCGCGCCGCGAGCGGGTACAGCTCATTCCACCGCCACAGGTGCGGAACCGCGCGTGGCGTCGGGTGGACGGGCATGAGCCCCTCGCGGGTGGTCCACAGCGGGGTCATGCCGACAGCGGCGAAATCGCGGTAGAGCTCGTCGAGCTTGGCCTGGTG
>JAMFSN010000242.1 GCA_026225295.1 Frankia alni | reverse complement strand
TGGTGCTCGACGCCGTCCGGATCCGGGAGCTGACCGCGACGACCCGCTGAACGCCGAAACGGCGCCCGGTCGGGCGGCGACCCTCGCCACTCGCGGTGGCCGCCCGGTCGCGCCGGTCGGGCCGGACGGTCGCCCGGTCAGCGGTTAGCATCGTCGGCGGGCGCCTGAACGCGCGTGCGCAACGACGGTCGGGCCCGGCTCGCCATGTGGCGGCGTCAACCGGCGTTCAGGCGTGCGGTTGCGATGTCACATGCGGCGACAGCCCGATCGAACCGGGTCGGACCGCAAGCTGGTCGGGTCAGCGGAGGCTGGGACGTGCGTTGGCGCGGCCGGTCTGTGCGTCGGGCTGGGGCTGGCTGGTCGGGGGCCGGGTTCCGAGCTAGGGGCGTGGGTTGGCTGGGTCGGCGTTGGCTCTGTGGCGCCGGGACGATGACGGTTGCTGGGGGCCTTGGGACTGTCGTCGTCGGCGGGCCGGTAGACGCGCGGGGGCGCTGACGATCGGGACGTTTTCGGAATTTGTCATGGTCAGCGGACGCTGGACACGCGTTGACGCTGCCGTCTTTGGCCCGCTGACGCTGCCGCTCCGGGGGACCCGGGTGGGCGTCGTGGTCAGCGCGCTCTGGGGGGTGCGTCGACGATGACGCCCAACCGCCGCGACCACCTCCGAACCGGGCCGGGCGGCATCGCCACGACCCGCTGAACGCCGAACGGCGCCCGGATCCGGCCGACCGCGCCATTGCGGTGGACCGGACCGGGCGCCGTTCACGCCTGGTCGCCGAAATACGTCAGATGACGGGTTCGGTGGTGATGTTGAGGTAGGCGGCGCCGCTGTCGGGGCTCAGCTGAGCCGCCGGCACCACCGACCCGGCCCCGGCGGCTGCGCCGGCCACCGGGGCCCCGGTCCGCATCATCACCCGATCCCATCGCCGACAGTCTCCATCGCCTATCGTGAGAACGACGTTCTCCGATTTGAGTATTACGTTTCCACGGAGCGGCCGCGACGTCAACGGTCCGGGCCCGATCCGGCCCGAAACCCTGGTCGCCACCCGGCTCCGGCCGCCGGCCCACCGACCGCGGGGCCGGACCGGCCGTCGGAACCGGCGGGCCCGAACGGGCCCGAACGGGCCTCACAGCAACATCGTCAGTTGATTCTCTTTCAATGAGAAGCTGGCTCCCTCGCACGGACGGCCGCCGCCGGGCAGTTCCTCGCCGGTCCGGATTGGGGAGGCAAGGCAGGGCCCAGGTCGCCTCGCGATTTGGCCCGTACGTCGGCCCGGCCCCCAGCTCACCCGACCCGCGCCGGACGTCCACACCGAGGGTCACTTAGCGTAATGATCCATCCGATGGTCCTGAGGCGTCGGTGGGAGTCTGGCTGAGTGCTACGGGGCGCGCGGGCTCGCATCGGGCCGGTCGTGGACGGAATGTTCCGCCACGGGCGGCCCCGAGGTTGGGTGCCGGTGGTGGCCTGGGTGGTGGCGGCCGCCGTGGTGGGGGTTCTGCTGCTGTTGGAGAGCCGGGCCAGCCTGAGCTCCGCGGAGCGCGGCCGGGTGAACGAACGCGGGCAGCTCGTGGCGCAGAACGCGAGGTACGCCTCGATCACGTGGAATCCGGCGCTGACCCGGCGGGTCCTGGCTGCCGAACCGCTCTCGCCGACCGACTCGGCCGCCGATGCCGCGTTGCTGGGCCAGCTCACCCAGGACCCGCAGGGTGACCAACTGGTTTTCGTGCAGCTCCGGCTGCGGTCGGGGCGCCCACTCGGGGCGGTGCCGGCGGCCCGGTCGGTGCC
>JAMFSN010000030.1 GCA_026225295.1 Frankia alni | reverse complement strand
CCTGCGCGAGCGGCTGCCGGAGTTCATGGTCCCGGCGGTGTTCACCGAGCTGGCGGGTCTGCCGCTGACTGCTAACGGGAAGGTGGACCGGGCGGCGCTGCCGGCCCCGGACGGGCTGCGCTCGGGCCTGGCCGGGGAGTACGTGCCCCCGTCGACCCCGGCCCAGGAGCTGCTGGCGGGGATCTGGGCGCAGGTGCTGGGCACCGACCGGGTCGGCGTTAACGATAACTTCTTCGACCTGGGCGGGCACTCGCTGCTGGCCACCCGGGTGATGTCCCGGGTCCGGGAGGTACTCGGGGCTGAGGTGCCGCTTGCCGCCCTGTTCGACCACCCGACCGTAGCCGGGCTGGCCGCCGCCATCGAGGCGGCGGGACCGGGGACGGCGGCCCCGCCGGTCATCGCGGTGGGCCGCGGCCGGGTGCTGCCGCTGTCGTTCGCCCAGCAGCGGCTGTGGTTCCTTGACCAGCTGGAGCCTGGCTCAGCCCAGTACGTCGCGCCGCTGCCGGTCCGGCTGGGCGGGGACGTGGACGTGGCGGCGCTGGGGGCGGCGCTGGGCACGGTGGTGGCCAGGCACGAGGTACTGCGGACCCGCCTGGTCGCCGGGGAGGGCGGGGTGGCCCGGCAGGTGATCGACGCCCCGTCGCGGTTCCCGCTGCCGGTCGCGGACGTGTCCGGGCTGCCCGACCCGGCCGGGGCGGCGCTGGCGCTGCTGGCCGCGGACGCGGCGGTGCCGTTCGACCTGGGGGCGGGGCCGGTGATCAGGGGGTGGCTGGTCCGGGCGGGCCGTGGTGAGCAGGTGCTGGCGCTGGCGGTGCACCACGTCGCCTTCGACGAGTGGTCGGCCGGGATCTTCCGCCGTGAGCTGGCTGCGTTGTACGAGGCGTTCCGTGACGGGCGGCCGGACCCGCTGCCGCCGCTGGGTGTGCAGTACGCCGACTTCGCCATCTGGCAGCGGCAGTGGCTGTCAGGGCAGGTCCTGGATGGCCAGCTGGCCTACTGGCGGGAGCGGCTGGCCGGCCTGCCGGTGCTGGAGCTGCCCGCCGACCGGCCCCGCCCCCCGGTGCGGTCCACATCCGGGGCGGTCACCGGGTTCACCGTCCCCGCCCCGATCGCGACGGGCCTGCGGGCGGTGGCCCGCGAGGGCGGCGCGACGATGTTCATGGTGCTGCTGTCAGCGTTCGCGGTGCTGCTTGGCCGGTACTGCGCGGCCGAGGACGTGGTGGCCGGGACCCCGGTCGCGAACCGGAACCGGGCCGAGACCGAGGACCTGGTCGGGTTCTTCGTCAACACCCTCGTCATGCGGGCCGACCTGAGCGGCGACCCCTCCTTCACCGCCCTCCTGGCCCAGGTGCGGGAAACCGCCCTGGGCGCCTACGCCCACCAGGACCTGCCCTTCGAGCAGCTCGTTGACGAGTTGTCGGCTGACCGTGACCGTTCCCGGACTCCGTTGTTCCAGGTGCTGTTCAACTACTTCGCCCGCGAGGGTGCGGCGGGGCGGGGGGAGGGCCGTGGCGAGGTGGCCACGAAGGCTGACCTGCGGGTGATCGTGGCGGAGGACGGCAGCGGCGGGCTGGGGGGTGCGGTCCAGTACAGCACGGCGTTGTTCGACGCGGCGACGGCCCGGCAGATCGCGGGCCACCTCGGGGTGGTGCTGGAGGCGGTCGCGGCCGACCCGCGGCGGCGGCTGTCGGGGCTGCCGTTGCTGACCTCGGCGGAGCGGGAGCTGCTGGCTGGGTGGAGCGGCACCGCGCCGGCGGTGGTTCCAGCCGGGGGTGTTCACGGGCTGGTGGCGGCGCAGGAGGCGGCGCGGCCGGACGCGGTGGCGGTGGCGTGCGGTCCTGAGCAGCTGACTTACGCGGGGCTTTGGGAGCGGGCGGGGCGGCTGGCGGGCTACCTGCGGTCGGCCGGCGCAGGACCGGAGTCGGTGGTGGGGCTGTGCCTGCCGCCCGGCCCGGTGATGGTGACCGCCGTGCTGGCGGCGTGGCTGGCGGGGGCGGCGTACCTGCCGCTCGACCCGGGCTACCCGCCGGCGCGGCTGGCTTTCATGCTGGCCGACAGCGGGGCCGCGATCGTGGCGGGGAACCGGGGGCTGGCCCCGGAACTGGCCGGGGACGTGCGGGCGGTGGAGCTGGATGACCCGGTGGTTGCGGCTGCGGTTGCGGCGTGCCCCCCGGTGCCGCCGGCGCCGACGGCGGTTCCCCGGGGTCGGCTGGCGTACGTGATGTACACGTCGGGGTCGACGGGGACCCCGAAGGGGGTCCAGGTGACCCACGGGGGCCTGGGGGCGTACGTGTCGGCGGTGCCGGCGGCGGCAGGTCTGGGGGCGGGGCTGCGGTTCGGGTTGTTGCAGGGCGGGGGAACGGACTTCGGGAACACGGCGGTGTTCGCGGGCCTGGCGGGCGGGGGCGTGGTGGACGTGCTGGCGGGGGGCACGGCGGCTGACGCGGGGGCGGTGGCGGGCTTCGTGGCGGGGCACGGGATCGAGGTGCTGAAGGTGGTGCCGTCGCACCTGGCGGCGCTGGCGGCGGTGGGCGGCGCGGGGGCGGTGCTGCCGTCGCGGGTGCTGGTGCTGGGCGGGGAGTTGCCGCCGCCGGGGCTGGTGGCGCAGGTGCTGGCGGCGGCCGGCGGCCGGGCGGTGGTCAATCATTACGGGCCGACGGAGACGACGGTCGGTGCGGCGGCCGGTGCGCTGGGCCCGGTGGTGGCCGGGCGGGTGCCGGCGGGGCGGCCGATCGCGGGTACCCGGGCGTACGTGACCGACCGCTCGCTGCGGCTGGCGCCGGCCGGGGTGAGCGGGGAGCTGCTGGTCGGGGGGGCGCAGGTGGCGCGGGGGTACGCGGGGCGGCCGGCGCTGACGGCGGCGTCGTTCGTCGCGGACCCGTTCACCGGTGACGGGGGGCGGCTGTACCGGACCGGGGACCGGGCGCGGTGGCTGCCTGGCGGGGCGCTGGAGATTCTGGGCCGCGGGGACCGGCAGCTGAAGGTGCGGGGTTTCCGGGTCGAGCCCGGGGAGGTCGAGGCGGTCCTGGCGTCTCACCCCGCTGTTGCCCATGCGGTGGTCGCGGCCGAGGGCGAGGGCGCCCGGCTGGCGGCGTGGCTGGTGCCGGCGGTCCCGGGTGCCGCCGGTGAGGGTGCGGGGGTTCCGGGGGCGGGGCAGCTGCGGGAGTTCCTGCGCGAGCGGCTGCCCGAGCACATGGTCCCGGCCGTGTTCACCGAGCTGGCCGCCCTCCCCCTGACCCCGAACGGGAAGCTGGACCGGGCCGCGCTGCCAGCCCCGGACGGGCAGCGCCCCGACCTGGCCGGGACCTACGTGCCCCCGTCGACCCCGGCCCAGGAGATGCTGGCCGGGATCTGGGCGCAGGTCCTGGGCACCGACCAGGTCGGGGTTACTGACAGTTTCTTCGACCTGGGCGGCCACTCGCTGCTGGCGACCCGGGTGATCTCCCGGGTCCGGGAGGTGCTCGGCGCCGAGGTGCCGCTGGCGGCGCTGTTCGATCACCCGACCGTGGCCGGGCTGGCCGCCGTCATCGAGGCGGCGGGACCGGGCACCGCGGCACCGCCGGTCACCGCGGTCAGCCGTGACCGGGTGCTGCCGTTGTCGTTCGCCCAGCAGCGGCTGTGGTTCCTTGACCAGCTCGAGCCGGGGTCGGCGGAGTACGTCTCGCTGGTGCCGGTGCGGCTGGGCGGGGAGGTGGACGTGGCGGCGCTGGGCCTGGCGCTGGGCGCGGTCACCGCCAGGCATGAGGTGCTGCGGACCCGGCTCGTCGCCGGGGAAGACGGGAGCGCCTGCCAGGTGATCGACCCGCCGTCGCGGTTCGCGCTCCCGGTCGCGGACGTGTCCGGGCTGGCGGATCCGGCCGGGGCGATCCTGTCGCTGGTCGCGGCCGATGCGGGCAGGGCGTTTGACCTGGCAGGGGGGCCGGTGATCCGGGGGTGGCTGGTCCGGGGCAGTGCGGCCGGTCAGGTGCTGGCGCTGGCGGTGCACCACGCGGCGTTCGACGAGTGGTCGGCCGGGATCTTCCGCCGTGAGCTGGCCGCCCTGTACGAGGCGTTCCGGGCTGGAGAGCCCGATCCGCTGCCGCCGCTGGCGGTGCAGTACGCCGACTTCGCCATCTGGCAGCGGCAGTGGCTGTCAGGCCAGGTCCTGGAAGGGCAGCTGGCCTACTGGCGGGGGCGGCTGGCGGGTTTGCCGGTGCTGGAGTTGCCGGCCGACCGGCCGCGGCCGCCGGTGCGGTCGTCGGCCGGGGCGGTGACCGGATTCACGGTCGGGGCGGCGACCGCGGCGGGCTTGCGGGCGGTGGCCCGCGAGGGCGGCGCGACGATGTTCATGGTGCTGCTGTCGGCGCTGGCGGTGCTGCTCGGCCGGTACTGCGGGACCGACGACGTGGTGGCGGGCACCCCGGTCGCGAACCGGAACCGGGCCGAGACCGAGG
>JAMFSN010000241.1 GCA_026225295.1 Frankia alni | reverse complement strand
CGACCCGCACGTGGTCTATGCCCCGCCAGGTCCGGGACGCGCGGAGGACATCGACAAGCTGCAGCGGCGGATGGCGGTGTTCGCCGATCTGCGCGAACAGGTGAACGCCCACAACGCGCGACTCGCCCTGTACTCGGTTCGCGGCCGAGTACAGGGCCGCCGATCGCCAGCACCAACCGGCCACAGCTGCCTAGCGTCCCTGCGAGGGCCGGGCTGAGGGCAGCATCCGTCACCAAGACCGCGATCATCTAACGTCATGCAGTCCCGCCACTCGGCAGGTCATCAACGCCGGCACCATTTGGAGCCGATACGCCAGCAGCAGGCCTTGACCCCTCATGCGCCTGGAAACGGCCAATCGGGCTGTCTGCGCTAGATCAACCGCACCGGTGGCCGGTTATTCGAAGCGGGCGTGGTTGGTTGCGGTGATTCGGCTGAGGATCGGTAGGCAGGCGGCGATGATCGCGATCGACAGCAGGACGCCGCCGGTCAAGGTCAGGTAGTAGGTCGGGTGTGGCAGGACGTCGCCGTGCTGTTGCGGGGCCAGGCTGCGGGCGACGGGGTAAGCCACGGCTAGGCCGACGCCGGCGGCGACGATGGTCGCGGCCAGCAGCGGCAGCACAGTTTCCAGCAGGACTGCGCGGTACAGGGTGGCGAGCCCGGTGCCGGTGACGCGGAGCAGGGTGAAGGGTCGTTTGCGTTCGACCAGGCTGCCGGAGACCGCGACGGCGAGTCCGGAGCCGGCGACCAGCAGAGTGATGGCGACCAGGACGGTCACGACCCGTTCGATGGCCAGGAACAGCCTCGCGCGGACCGCGGCGACCTCACCGAAAGTCATCGGGGTTTCGTCCGAGTCGATGTCCTGTCCGTAGCGGCTGAGGGCGGTGCGGACCCGTTCCAGGCTACTGGCGCTGGTGGTGGTGACCAGCAGGTCGCTCAGCCGTAGCTGCGCCATGTCGTCGCTGGTCGGGGTGCTGTTAGTAGTGATAAACGGCAGCGTCTGATTAAGCGCACGCAGGTTATCGGTGTACGTCGAACCGGTGTCGGCCAGGACCATTCGGGCGCCGGCCGGGCAGATGCCCAGTGCCGGCAGGAGGCGGGCGTCGCTGCAGGGAATCACCGAGTCGCCGCCGAAGAACGGCCCGGTCTGCTGGAGCGCATCGTCGGCCGTGCTGGGGGCGTAGATCGGGATCAGGTGCGTGCCGGGTACCGCCGCGACCGCCGCCATCACCTGGGTGGCCTCGGCGGGGTCGAGGCCGAGGACGGCCCCGGGTTTCGGTGCGTCATTCCCGTTGTTGAATCCGAGCCGCAGCACGTTCTGCAGCGCGCTGACCTGTCCACTGTCTTGGGAGGCGAGGGCCGCCGGGACGAGGGCGGCCAGGGTGGTGCTGACCATGACCGCCAGGACGAGTCCGCTGACCATGCGGAAGGAAGCGCGTGGGTTGTCGGCCAGGCGCCGGGCGGCCAGTAGGCCGGCGCCGCCGCGGCTGGTGCGGGCGAGCAGCCGTGCGGCCGCCATCGTCAGCCACGGTCCGGCGATCATGAGACCGACCATGACCATGATCAGTGCGAGGACGGCCAGGCCGGGCGTCCCGTTCGGCTTGGTCGTGTTCAGCAGCGGCACGATGAACACGGCCAGGCCAATGAGCAGCGGAAGGATCCGCCACATGCGTGGCGCGGGCGGGGTGACCCGGCGGGTGACACCTAGCGGTGAGATCCGGACCCGGCGCAGTGAGGCGAGGCAGGTGACCGTGGCGGCGGCCGGTACGGCCAGCAGCGCGCCGAGGTAGCCCCAGCCGGTCGGGGTGATCGCGGTGTCGAAGAACCGGTATCCGAGCAGCGGCAGGTGGACCAGTCCGGGCCGGAGTGCCGCGTAGATGCCGATGCCTCCGATCGCGCCGGCGATGGCCCCGAGGACGGCGTCGACCGAGGCGATCATGTTGATCTGTGAGCGTTCGGCGCCGACGAGGCGCATCGCGGCGTAGCGCTCCTCGCGGCGGGCGGCGGCCATCCGGGTGGCGTTGCCGATGAGGACGAGCATCGGCACGAGCAGCGCGACCGCGCCCATGGCGAAGCCGAACTGGTAGATCTGCGACGTGGACAGGCCGCGCGGCGCGGTGTCGATCGCCGAGATGCGCATCGTGTGCGAACTCAGGTCCGATGGCGGGTGGCCGACGACGATGGCTAGGCTGTCGGGGCTTTGTAGCCCGGCCGGGCCGATGGTGCCGGCGAGGGTGCCGGGGAACCGGTCGGCGAGCTCGTCGGTGGGCACGCTGCGCAGCAGCGCGACCAGAGCGGGTGATGCGTCGTACTGGCCTGCGGCGGGCAGCGCCGACAGGCCCGGCATCGTCGGGGTGTGCGCGGCGACGGTGGCGATGTCGACCCGGTCGATGGTGTGGCCGGCGTAGATGTCCTGCTGGTAGTTCCACAGCAGTGACCCGTTGGTGTCGGCTACCTGGGTGCACTGCCAGCAGGGTTTGGTGATGGTGTCGCGGTAGGCGTGGTACATGGCCAGGACGGACAGCAGCAGACCGACGCCGACGGCGACGGACAGGGCGGCGACCACGAGCCGGGTGAGGGCTTCGCGGCCGCTGCGCAGGGTGAGGTGGAGGCCGAGGCGGATCATGCGACGTGCACCTCGGGGGCGATGACCGCTCCGTCGCGGACGGTGATCTGCCGGTCGGCGTGCGCGGCGACGCGGGCGTCGTGGGTGACCAGGATGACGGCGGTGCCTTCGGTGCGCACGGTGTCGACCATCAGGTCCATCACGTTCTCGCCGGTCAGCGAGTCCAGGGCGCCGGTCGGTTCGTCGGCGAAGAGCACCGTCGGGCCGGTGACGAGAGCCCGCCCGACCGCGACCCGCTGGGCCTGCCCCCCGGACAACTCGCCGGTACGGCGGCCTTCCAGCCCGGTCAGCCCGAGCCGCGGGAACCACGCCGCGGCCCGGTCGTACGCGGGACGGCGGCGGACGCCGGCGAGCAGCAGTGGCAGCGCCATGTTGTCGACCGCGGTCAGCTCCGGCACCAGTTGACCGAACTGGAACACGAACCCGAAGTCGGTACGGCGCAGCCGGGTCCGCTCCCGGTCCGACAACGCCGCCAGGTCCCGGCCGTTGAACGTCACGGTGCCGCCGTCTGGGGTGAAGATGCCGGCCAAGCAGTGCAGCAGCGTGGATTTCCCGGAGCCGCTCGGCCCCATGACCGCGAGGATCTCGCCCGGCTGCAACGACATGCTCGCGTCGTGCAGGGCCACGGTCGAGCCGTAGGACTTGGTGAGGTGATCGGCGGACAGGATGCTCATCGGGTGATCTCGTTTCGGAGTTGATCGAGCCGGGCCGTGGTCATGTCGATCCAGCGCAGGTCGGCTTCGAGGTGGAAGAGGCCGAAGTCGGCCAGGATGGTGCGGCTGAGCGGACCTGCCTTGCGCATCGCGGTCAGCTCGCGCATCCGCTCGAGGTGGGCGTCGCGCTGGGTGTCGAGATACTTGGCGGCTGGGCGGTCGGACAGCAGCGCGAGGACGACCTTGACGAAGAGGGTCGCCTGGAGCATCGGCTCGGGCCGTTCGGGCTCGGCGAGCCACGTCTCGACCTGAGCGACGCCGGTCTCGGTGATCACATACCGCTTGCGGTCCGGCCCCTCGCCCGGAGCGGCGCCGAGGACCTGGATCTGCCCGTCGCGTTCGAGGCGGTTGAGGGTGCCGTAAAGCTGTCCGAACGACAACGCGCGGCCGTTGTCGGCGAACAGCGAGTCGTAGGAGCGTTTGAGCTCGTAGCCGTGGCTAGGCTCGGGTTCGAGCAGGCCGAGCAGCGTGGTCGGGACGTTCATGGAAGCACCATAACCGCTCGTATCACCTGAGGTAATACCCTGAGGTGATACGAGCGGGTGTTGTCCGGGAAGCCCCTGAGTGGGCATGAGCGCCGCTACGCCGAGACTGGCGCCATGCCCACCCGCCGAACCCTGCCCCTCACCGTGGTTCTGCTACTGAGCAGTTCGTTCGACCACGGCCCGCTCGTCACACCCCGCCCCACCGGTTTGCACCCGTCGCCCCCACGGCGGTGGTGCGGCAGTGGTGCGGCGGCCGCACCGGCTGGCCGGCAGTTATCCGCTAGGCCGCACAGCGGTGGTGGTCGTCGCACGCGGACGACTCACGTCGACGCTGGGCAATCGCGCGTCCAACGAAACACAACCACACACCGTCACAGAATTTGCCATACCGACCCGAATACGAGTCGATCGAATACGCGACGCTGAGACGCCCCGAAGAATCCGGATTGTGGATCCTATAGGATTAGCATCCGAGTTAGGGGAGATCCGGTGGCACAACATAGAAGGAAGTATTCTCCCGAGTTTCGGGAAGAAGCGGTCAAGATGGTGATCGACGGGCCGCGTCCGATCGTGGTCGTCGCGAAGGAACTTGGGATTCTGGAAGACACCCTGGGTAGCTGGGTTAACACCTATCGGCGGGAACATGTCAGCGAGGAGCCGCCGCTATCGATTCATGAACGTGCCCGGCTCCGCGAACTGGAACGCGAAGTTCGCGACCTCCGCATGAAAGCGGAATTCCTGGGAAAAGCGGCAGCCTTCTTCGCCCAGGAATATCGGTGAGCGCCAAGTACGCGTTCATCGATAGCGAGAGGGCCAATTACCCGCTGGTTCGGATGTTCAGCTGGATGGGTGTGTCGCGCTCGGGGTTCTACGAGTGGCGCGAGCGGCCCACATCAGCGACCGCGATGCGTCGGGCCTGGCTCGCCGCCCAGGTCAAGATCGAGTTCGAGGAGTCCGACGGCACCTACGGCTACCGCCGCGTCCACCTCGCCCTGGCCCGCCGTGGCGTCCACACCGGCCTGGATCTGGTCAGATCCCTGATGCGGCAGCTGGACACCTGGTCTCCTGCCAGCCGCGGCCCTGGCGGGTCACCACAGACCCGGACGCGGGGGCGGAACTTCACCGCGCCCGGGGCCAGGTGCCCAGAACCTGCCCAGTCGCGACGTTCAGCGCCGCGAACAGGTTCGTGGTCCCGTGCCGTACGTAGTCGTGGGTGCGCTTGGCTGTCTTACCGAAGTCCAGCGGCAGCATCGGCTGGGTCCGGTCCAGTGCCTGCACCTGGGTCTTCTCGTCGACCGATAGGACCAGCGCACCCTCGGGCGGGTTGAGGTAGAGACCGAGGACGTCGATCACCTTGGGAGCCGTAATGAAGTAACAAATGCCTACTGAGAAACAGTTTCGCAGGTCACGTGCCCGTGGAGGGCTCCAAAAGAAACAAGTTATTTCATTCTAGCGACTTGGTCTCGAAGGCAGGGTCGGTCGACAGCTTGAACGTCCCTTCCCGATGCGGCTTGAGATCGTTCTCCCGCCACCATTCCGCGATGAACGCATGCGACACGACGATCCCCTCGACCCGCCGCAGATATTTGGCCATCTCCCGGCTCAACCAGTGACTCAACCCGCTACCGGCGGGCGGCGATTGCCTCGTCAACGCCAAGATCCGCGCCCGCGTCCGGTCCGACACCTCCGGCGGACGACCCGTCGATACCCGACTCACCAATCCGTCCGGACCGGCCTCGTCATACCGCGACAACCACAGATACACCGTTGGCTTGGACACCCCGACCATCCGCGCTATATCCACCGGCGAATGCCCATCATTCCTCAACAGCACCATCCGAGCACGACAAGCCATCGACCCGTCGTACTCGCCGAGACCGATGAACGTTTCGAGTACGGCGAGCTGATCATCGGATAGACTCATAGGGAGATTTTATACCCGGCGGGTAACTGGTCGCGGCACATGAAGAAGTACCTACCCAGCAACGCCGGACAATCGATCATCAACGTGGTCCACGACCGCTCCGCAATGCAGCTCTGGACCCGGTTTTTCCTTTTTCTCGACTACGCGGTGACAGCCGCCGCCGCTCTCGTCCTGGTCCGCCAAGACGCCTGACCGCACCAGGCCCGGATGTCAGCTCACGGACGCACTCGCCCGAGCGGGTCCGATGCGGATCGGAGCGGGGCCAGCGCGGAGAGGTTGGCTGGCGCGGGGTTCGTCAGCGACAGCCGGTTTCTCGGCTCGCGCCGCGCGCCCGACGGTCTGCAGCGCAGCGTGGCGTTCTCGTGGCGGGAGACGGGGTGCCCGGCATCCCGGTCCATCGCCGTCACGCTCATCTACGTAGCCGTAGCCGTAGCCAGCTCGCGGGGCACTGGTCATTTCTTCGTTATTTCTTTGCCGACATGGAGGCATCACATCGTTTTCTCATGTTGGATCGGCACAGTATGCTGCGATCCGTCATCGGCGGATCAGATCGCCGGTCCGGTGGTACCGGACGGGGGTTTTGGCGTCACATTGTGTCGTAGGGTTGATGTCTGTTTTCCGTTCCCCCGACCAGATTGCTGCCACCCTGGACGGGTTCGTTGGAGTTGAGGGGACGCCCCCGGACGGTGGCCGGTCGACAAGATCACGCCCGAGCCTGCGGGGTTTCCTGTCTCGACGGACGGTCGAGCGGGTTACGCTGGTCGGCATCCTGGTAGCAGCGGGTGTTCTCTACCTGTGGAAGTTGAGTCGCAACGGCTACGGGAACCTTTTTTACGCGGCGGCCGTCAGGTCGATGACGGAGAGCTGGCACAACTTCTTCTTCGGAGCGTTCGACCCGGGCGGTTTTATCACCATTGACAAGCCCCCCTTGGCGTTTTGGGTCCAGGCGGCCAGCGCCACCATCTTCGGATTCAACAGCTGGAGCATTCTAGCCCCGCAGGCGGTCGCCGGCGGTGCCGGCGTCTACGTTCTGTATCGCGTCGTCGACCGCCAGGCCGGTACCCTCGCCGCGCTGGTTGCCGCGGCGGCTCTGACGGTAACGCCGATCATGGTCGCGGTGAACCGTGATAACAATCCGGACGCGATTATGATCCTCCTGCTCCTGCTCGCCGCCTGGGCGACCCAGGCGGCTCTCGAGTCCGGTCGGCTTTCCCGCCTGGCGCTCGCCGGGGCACTGATCGGACTCGCCTTCACCACCAAGATGATGGCGGCCTACCTGGTCCTTCCGGGCCTGGCGCTCGCCTATGGCGTCGGCGCGGCTGGTAGCTGGAAGAAAAAGCTCAGCCACCTCGCCGGGGCCGGCGCCACGATGGTCGTCGTATCGGCCGCGTGGATGCTGACGGTCGATTTCGTACCCAAGAACAAGCGGCCCTACGTCGGCGGGTCCACCAACGACACGGTCAGCAGCCTTGTTTTCGGCTACAACGGGATAGGACGGCTGACCGGCACGGCGCGCAACAATGGGCCGCGCGCGGCCCATACGGTGCGCCCGATAAACCGACCGGGCCTCACCGGCCGATCCGGCACCGGAATGATTTTCAATCACACGGTTGCCGGCCAGATCGCGTGGCTCATCCCTTTCTCGGTAGCCACGCTGGCCACCGGAATCCTCGCGGGTCGCCGCCGACCCGGCGCCGGCCCGCCGGCCGGTCTCATCATGTGGGGCGGCTGGTCCCTGACCTGCTGGGTGGTCTTCAGCTACTCCAGGGGGATCTTCCATCCCTACTACGTTTCGGAGCTGGCGCCAGGTCTCGCGGCCCTGACGGGCATCGGCGTGGCCACCCTGATGGGACATACGCAGGGCCACAGCCGGTGGGCGCTCGTTCCAATCGCCGGAGTAGTCGCCAACCTGGTGCTGGCGGTTCTCATCCTTCGGCGAACCCCGACCTGGGCCCCCGGGCTTCGTCCCACAATGATCCTGATCGGTCTTGCCTGCGGAGCGCTCCTGCTCGCGACCTGGGCGATCAGACCGGGCGGCGCCCCCGCTCGCCCCCTCGCCGCTGCCACGGCCGCGACCGTGGTCCTCGCGATCCTGGTGGCGCCGGCCGCCTACGCGACGACCGCCGTACAAAGGCGAGCCGGGGCCGATCCATCGGCGGGGCCGCTCACCACGGCCGCTCGCCGTCAGGTCTCGTCACCGGCTCGGACCCGCCGACCGGCTGCTTCTTCCCGGGCCGCCGCGACCAATGACCCGGCCGTCTTCACGCGAAACGGCAGCCTCAATCCGCTCCTGCTGTCTTTTCTCGTGCACCGGCAGGGCTCGGCGCGGTATCTGGTCTCCGTCACCGGCGATGGTGCGGCACAGACCACCATCATCTCCACGGGTCGACCGGTGCTGCCCATGGGAGGTTTCGGAGGCGGCGACCCGACCCCCACCACAGCCGGACTGGAAAGCCTGATCGGGACCGGCCGGCTTCGCTTCGTCATCATCGCCGGACGGGCTCACAGCCGCTCCCTTACCGCGCGGCGCAACGCCTGGGTCGAAAGGACCTGCGCACCCGTCAAGGAGTCCATCTACGGCGTTCCAGCGGCGGCCACAAGCGACACCGCGACAGTTCTCTACGACTGTCGCGGCGCGGGCCGCCCCAGGTCGCCCGGCCGCCCGACGCGACCATGAGCAACCCCACCGGTGCGTCGGCGAGACGTCCGCCACCGCACCTGACGGACCGCACGCCGCCACCGGAAAACCAGCCCACGGTCGCGGCCCGATGCCGGTCATCCCGATGATCTGCGAAGCGGCCGACAACGCCCGTCACGCGCCCCGTTCGGACGCGGCGACGCTGCCGAACAGCAGCCTGCCCGCTGAGAGGACACCACCATCAAGCGGGCCAGATGTCGAGTTCACCGTCCCGGTCTATAACGAGGAACGGACCCTCGAATCGAACATCCGCCGGTTGCATTCCTTCCTCGCTGACCATCTCCCCTTCACTTTCGAGATTACCGTAATCGACAACGCAAGCGTCGACCAGACGTGGGTGATTGCCGGGCAGCTCGAACAGCAGGTTCCCGGTGTACGGGCGCTCCGACTCGAGGAGAAAGGTCGCGGTCTGGCCCTGCGATCGGTGTGGCCGACGAGTCGGGCCCGGGTTGTCGCCTACATGGACGTCGATCTGTCGACCGACCTGGCCGCGGTACTGCCTCTGGTTGGCCCGCTACTGTCGGGACACTGCGACATGGCGATCGGCAGCCGCCTCACCCCGTCGTCCCACGTCAAGCGGGGTTGGAAACGTGAAGCCATCTCCCGTTGTTACAACCTGATTCTCAGGACGGCACTTCACGTACGATTTTCCGACGCCCAG
This sequence comes from Frankia alni, assembly GCA_026225295.1. Classification (GTDB taxonomy): domain Bacteria; phylum Actinomycetota; class Actinomycetes; order Frankiales; family Frankiaceae; genus JAMFSN01. The sequence continues at coordinate 27,549 of JAMFSN010000241.1, read as the reverse complement.
TGCGGCTTCAAAGCCATGCGAACCGACGTCGCACGCGAGCTGGTCCCGTTGGTTCTCGACGGTAGCTGGTTCTTCGATACGGAGTTGCTGGTCATCGCCGAGCGGGCGGGACTTCGCATCCACGAGGTCCCGGTCGACTGGGTCGACGATCCCGACAGCCGCGTGAAAATCGTGCCGACCGCACTGGCCGACCTTCGCGGCGTCATACGCATGCGACGCGCCTTGACCGCCGGTACGCTACCGATAGACGACCTCCGAGAGCACCTCAGCCGCAGACCACCTTCTGATCCCGTCCCCGCCGTGCCACGTGAAAGCAACGAGTCCGGACCCGGCCGCGATCGCATAGGGCGACGGCCGTACCGTTGACCCGCATCCACCTCGGCGTCGCCCCAATGACTGCCTCGTCCCGCCACCCGCCAGGCATGCCGTTCGCGGTTCGGTGAGAAATCGGCGGAGTACTCATCGTGGGAGGTGAACGGTCGGCGCGAGACATGGGCGGCATACCGGCGAGAGCAACGCAGGGCAACCCGGCCGCCCTGCGCGGTGAGCTGCGCAGGATTCTTCTGGATCAGTGAGAGGATTAATCTGTGACGATCGACAAGGAATGCGTTACGACCACGCTTCCCGCGAGGATCGCCGACGACAATGGGGTAACGCGGCAGGTCACGGCGACCATCTGCTACGAGACCACCGAGCCCTGGGCCGTCACCCTCACGTTCCACACCGCTCGAGGCCGGACAACGACGACGATTGGTCGGGAGTTGCTCGCGGAAGGCCTCGCCCACATGGCAGGTGCCCAGGACGCATGGATCTGGCCCGACGGCAGCGGAGAGGCCATCGGGCGAGCCGTCTTCCTGTGCCTAAAAGGGCCTGGGGGTCAGACCATCTACCAACTCCCGCTGTCCGACGTCGACGCGTTCCTTCACCGTTGCCAATCCCTCGTCCCGGCGGGCACGGAAGGCGACCACCTCGACCTCGACACGGAGCTTGCCGCTCTGCTGAACCCCGGATCGCCAGCCTGACCTCCTGCCGCCGCGCCCACCTCGGCACCCCGGCAAGACCGCACCGGCAAAGGGTGCACGTTGGTCATCGTCGAACAACCCACCGTACGTTCATCCACGGCGACCAGCCTTGTGCGGGCGGCTGCATTCTGACCGGGTGTTCCGGCTGCCCGTGCCGACCCGGCCAGCGAAGGCGGACGGCCGGCCACCCCGGCACGGCCCGAAGTTCCGCCTCGCCGACCCGGCCAGCTGGCCCGAGCCCACCGTCACCACCAGGACCGACACCACCCGCTATGGCCACGCGGTCGCGACGACGTGGGACCGGCTGCACCCGAGGCTGACCCGCCGGGGCGCCTGGGAAGGCCACGTCGGCGAGCTACCGATCCTGGAAGGCACCATGATCCGGCTCGTCGTCGACCATCTGCCCGGCGAGCGGAACCCGAAGCCGCTGTGGCTGTGGTGCTCGACCACCGACGCCGCCGCGGCGCAGGTGGACCGCTGGTGGCAGGCGTTCCCGCGCCGCTTCGATCTTGAGCACACCTTCCGGCTGTTCACCCAGACCCTCGGCTGGACTACTCCACGACTGCACAGCCCCACCGCCGCGCGGACCGTTGGACCTGGCTGATCCTGGCCGCCTACACCCAGCTGCGCCTCGCTCGCCACCTCGTCCGCGACCTGCGCCGCCCCTGGGAACGACCCGCCCGGCCCGACCGGCTGACCCCCGTCCGTGTCCGCCGCGGGTTCCACAACCTGCGCCCGAAAGCCGTCCAACCAGCCAGCGCGCCGAAACCCAGCCGGCCCGGCCCCGGCCAGCCAGCCGGCAGCGTCAACCGACGACGCGCTATCCACCAGCCCGTCGGCAAAATCAAGGAAAGGCCAACCGCTGCACTGCCTGGGAAGCAGACAAGTTAACAACAAGCTAAGGGGTGTAAGAGACTCTACATCGCGAGGAGGCCGACGAGCTCGAAATGTTCAATCAACCCCGACAACATCACAATAATGAGGGCGACGACAAGTATCAGGCTGAGACAGCCCGTCCTCGTCGGAATCAGTTTCCCGACCTCACGTCGCATCCTCACATCTTTTCATTATTCTCGTGTGGCGATGATGTGAGACGGCGGCCTGGGAGCCACCGGAAAAATTGTCAGGTTCGAAATCTGCATGGCCATCGCGGCAGGCCAACGGCATACCGAGTGGAGACGCTCCGATAATGGACATGCTGGGAACTGATGCCCTGCCGTCGTCGTCCTTGACGACCTTCGAGGGAGCGCGCAGCGGTCTAGCCAAATTGATCGGTGCCGCGGAGGCCAGTAGCGCGTGGGAGAACGCGAAAGTGACACCGGACGGGACCACGGTGGCTCGGTGGCGGGCTCGGCAGACCGAATGGGCAGAGATCGGGCGTTCCCTCTGTCCCGATGATACGGCCGGACTTCGCACCGTCCTGACGAATGTTGCGGAGGCAATAGATCAAGTTACGCGCGAATAGTCGATGGCCGCATGGGACAGTCGGTCGGACGACACCCGATCGAATCCGGCATCCTACATCGTGGTTGGTGACAGATGCTCCAGCGTCACCTGCATCGACGTTCGCCGGCCACGGGAGGAACGCTTGGAGGCAGGCGTACCCGGAGGTCTCACATACAGTTCGTTCAGGTTCCGAACATTCGGTGTAGCCGTTGCCGGCGCGCTGCTATCACGTCCTGGAGATCGGTGCGTCCGGGGCCATCAGGGCGAACCCGTGGAGGCCGCCTGGCCAAAAGTGCAGTTCGGCCATGCCGCCGGCCAGCCAGATCCGGCTCGCATAGGCAACGTCTTCGTTCCGGACTGTCTCAGCCGAACCGACATCGATGAAGGCCGGCAGCGTCAGATCCCTCAGATGTACCCGTCACGGACGCCTCGGCCGAGGGCGTGGGAGGGCGAACGTGGGCGTGTTCGGCGCCGGTTGTCGTGGATGATCCCGACGATCCGCTCCGTCAGGGCAGGCCACGTGTCGCGGGTCTCGGCGAGTACGGGCGCAGGCGTGGCGTTGCTCGTCAGACAGATGACCGCGTCGGCCGCCAGGGCGGGCGGGGCGGTGATCGGCAGTTGGGTCAGCGGTGGGGTCAGCACCAGGATGAGGTCGAGGGTGGGCAACAGGTCGGTGAGGATCGCGGTGAGGCCGGCGGGGCGGGCGGCCTGGCGCGACGAGACGCGGAGGTAGAGCACGTACCCGCTCGGGCCAGGCGCGGTGACCAGGCAAGAGGCTTGTTTGGCCCAGGACGGCAGCTGCGGCGGCGAAGCTCGCGCGAACGGTTCGAGGCGGTCGCGGACCGCCGAGTGGTCGCCGACGTCGAGGATGCCGACCGTGGTGTGGTCCTCTGTCCAGGCGGTGGCCAGGCCGACGATGAGGTCCGGCGCCACATCACGAGGACTGGCTGGGATGAGCGCCACGGTCTTGACCGTCGGGACCAGGATCGAGGCGAGAACCTGCGCGAGGTCGTCGGACGGAACACCCGCGCCGCCACGGCGGCGGGCTGGGACCTGGCCGAGCAGTGGGGTGCCTAACAGGTCGACCGCGGCCTTTCCGCCTGTGACCTTCGGGCGACGGAGGTGGAACGCGGCAATCACCATCACCCCGACTACCAGTCCGCCCAGGAGCCCTTCGAGTGCGGTGGTCGCCGGGCGCGGTGAGGTGCTCGCGGCCGCCGATGGCCGCTCGGCGAGTTGGACCGGGGACGGGGCGACGGCCGCGGCGACGTTGAGGGTGTCCTCCTGGTCGGTGACGGCCGTAAGCGTCTGGGTAAGACAGCCAGTTGGGCGGCCACGGCGGGTGCGTTTGGGTTGGTGCCGTAGCGGGTTTCCAGGGTGCGGATCGCCTTCTGGGTCGCGCCGCGCAGCCCGTCGAGTCGGGCCAGCGCGGCGGGGCTGCCGGCGCCAGAAGTGTCCAGGAGCGTCGCGTATTCGGTTTCGGCGCCGGCGACGATGGTGCGCGCCTCGGCGGGTGTAGCGCCGGTCGCGGACACGGTGAGCTGGTAGGCCGTCGTGGACGGGGCCACGACCAGGCGCCGGGCGATCTCGTCGGGGTTCAGTCTGACGGCCGCCGCGATGGCGTCGACCGCCTGGTGAGAATCGGCGAGTTGGGCCTGCGTGGACACCTCGGTCGCCAGACTCGCGCCGGCGGGGGCGGCCGCCGCCGGCGCCGCGCCGTCGAGAATCACGCGTGCCGACGCCCGGTACGCCGCCGGCTCGTGGCCGGCCCACAGCCAGCCGCCGACGGCGCACGCCACCGCGATGATCGCGACTGACCGCCAGCGGCGCGCCACGGCGGGCGCCAGGAACAGTCCGTCGCGGGCCCACCCATGCGAACCAGGTCCCGTCATCGCCGCGCCCACCCGCCTCGGACGGCCGGGCGAGTCGCGCCCCGGCCAGGGCGACGTGCCTCCACCGGCCGGAAGCACCGCCACGCGCCGGTCACACGATCCAGCCGGGACACTGAATCTGGGGAGGCCATCGCACCAGTCACCACCACACCCCGCCGCTCGCCGATGATCTCTACGTACTACTACACCCCACCCAGAATTCTGATGAGGGTGAGTTGCGAGCGAAGGCGCACCTCACTACCCAATGTCACCAACGCGGACCTTGACCCGCCGTCATCGCGGCGTCGCCCCCGGCTCGGTGTGGCGGCCGCCGGTAACGCCATCTCGGCGGACTCTCGTGCATCACTCATGGTGGCCACATTTCTCGCGCGTAGGGTCACATCGGTGAACGAGCGCCGCGAGCTCGAGTGGCAGAGCACCAGGCTCTTTACCTGGATGTCGGGGTTCGAGTCCCTGGTGGCGCACCATTTCGGTAAGATGGCTATGTCGAGTACCACACAGAAGTGAACGAGGGCAGGCGTGTGGACAGCTCCCTGAATCCCGGTGAGGTCGACGGGATTTCTCATGTGACGGTCGGTTTGGGCTGGGATCCCAGTACCGCCGGGGCGACCGAGTTCGACCTGGACGCCAGCGCGATTGCCCTGGCAGCAGATGGTCGGGCGCCGTCACGAGACTTCTTCGTCTACTTTAACAACGTGTCCAGCCCGCGCGGGGAAATCGCGCATCTCGGCGACAACCTGACCGGGGAGGACGAAGGCGACGACGAGCAGATCGATATCCGTCTCGATCTGCTGTCACAGGCCATCGTCCGGCTCGTATTCCCGGTCACCATCCACGACGCGGGCTATCGGCGGCAGAGTTTCGGGGATATCCGCAACGCCTACATCCGCGTCTTCGATCCGGCCGACGGGCACCAGATCGCCCGCTACGACCTGTCAAACAAGGCCCGCCACGAAGACGCGATGGTGTTCGGCGAGATGTACCGCGTCGGTGGCAGCTGGGCCTTCCGCGGGCTCGAGCGGCCGGTCCTCGGGGGGCTTACCGGCATCGCCCGCGAATTCGGCCTACCTGTCTGACCGGCCGAGTCAGACCCGGCTGCGGGCGTTGCGGGCCCGCCCCGACGGAACCTCTACCCCGGGTGTACACGGTCTGGCGGCCGGCTTGGGTACCCACTTCGCCGTGCTGCACTGGTTCCGGTGCCTTCGCATCCGGTGGGAGACCCGCGACGACATCCACGAGGCGTTCGTGCGCCTGGCGCGCGTTCATCTGCTTTCGCGGACTGGTCAGCCTGAGACTTCACCAGACATTCTCGAGCCCGAACATACCCGGGTCCGGACCGGTGACCGGTCCGGACCCGGGTGTGTTCGGGTCGGACTACGGGGTCGTAATGGGCAGTAGTTCGTAGCCGACGGACGTCTCCGTTCCGTCCAGCTTGGTGACCTCGACGATGTCTCCGGTGTCGTTGATGCCGGTGGCGCCAGCCAGCCGCACGTTCTGGGTCGGCGCGATCAGCGTGTTGAGCTCGGTCGCCTGGCCGTTGCGATAGATGAAGCCGTTGGCGACGCTCACGAGGTCAGGGTCGATGCCGTCGTCACCGACGATCACGCCGTTGGTGTTGATCGCGGTGGCGTGCGCGGAGCCTTGGCCGGCGCCCGGCGCCTTGAGATCGAGCGCTTTGCCGTTACTGAACATTACCGCGCTGGGCAGGTTGATCGGGCTGCCCGGCGTGGTGGCCGAACCGACCGCCTGGCCAGAGCCGTTGATGGCCAGCGCCTCGCGCCAGGTACCACCGGTGAGCGTGCCGAGTGAGCTGATCTTTCCGTTGACCCACTCTGTTGCCGCCTGGTCGCCGTTGGCCTGGTTGCCGTCGCCGACCATCACCCCGTTCTTGTCGACGGCGAGCGCCTCCGTGACGCTGGCGCCGCCGAACGTCGGCAGGTTGGTCACTGTGGTGCCCTGCTGGAGCCATGGAGTGACCGTGTTGCCGGCCTGCGTGCCCACGATCTGCTGATTGTCGTTAATGCCGAACGCGTCCGCGTCCCCGGTGGGATTCACGCCGAGGTCGGAGCCGGTGCCGTTGTCTGGCCACATGGCCGGGCGCGGGATCGTCGCTTCCACGCCTCCCGGGAGGACCTCATTTCTGTGATAGTTCCCCACCACCACACCCTGGTCGTTGATCGACCGCGGCGTGGTGTCAGTGTGCTGGTCGGTTTCGTCACCGGGCGCGCCGAGGAACACGGGCGTGGTCGTACCGGTCTTGATGATGAAACCCACCTCCCGCCCTTCGGCCGTTGCGTCGACACCGATACCGATGATGTCGCCGCGGTTGTTGATTCCGAGGTATTCAACGGAATTGGCGGGGCTGAGCACGAGTCTGTACTGCGGGTTACACACCGCGGCTCGCCAGCCCGACGGGGGCCTGATTCGGCTCGACAACGTTCTGCCGGGCCGGCGTCACGGTGACCAAACGTCCAGATCAGGGCAGCCGCGCTGACACCGGCACCACAGCGCGACCCATCGCCCGGCGTGGGAACCGCACTCGGCCTACAGCGCGGTGTGGGCCGAGGCCAGGAAGAACGCCCTGACCGAGGCGCTGTGCCGGTCGCCGCTGGGCCGACGCCCATATGTGACCTGCGGCACGCGGCGGTGTCGCTGTGGCCGAACTCCGGGGTGCCAGCGACCGAGGTGGCCCGCCGGGCCGGGCACGGCGGCGCGGTCCTGCTGAAGATCGCCAGCCTAGGACCAGCACCCGCGCGGGTCCGCCCGTCCTCCGTTGAAAATGCCGTGGAACCTGCCGAGCAGCCCATTTCGCCGCTACTACCGGGACTCTTTGCCGCTGCCATCAGCCGATCCGACCAGGAAGGAGTGTCCGGCTCCACGGCGACGCCCGTCGATCAATGATCAGCCGGCGGCGCGGGCGGACCAGGTGATGGCGCGGGCTTCGGGCAGGGCGTGGGCGACGGCGTCGATGACGTGGCGGCCGATGTCGTCGGTGGCCGCGATGGTGAGGTCGGGGTCAGCCCAGCCTTCGATCTCGACCCGCAGGGTGCGTCCGGTCCAACGGGCCCGGGCGTGCGTGTGGGTGACGCCGGCGACCGAGGCGGCGGCGGCTTCGGCGTTGGTGATGATGGCCGGTTCGACACCGTCGAGGAGGTGGTGGCCCAGGTCGGTGGTGACTTCCCAGCCGACGTGGCAGATGAACAGGGTGACGGCCAGGCCGGCGACGGGGTCACCCCAGCGGGCCCCGGCGGCGACCGCGACCAGGCCGGCGAGCGCGCCGGCGGACGACAACGCATCGAGCCAGGAATGTTTGGCGTCCCCGATGAGGGTCGCGGACTGGATCCGGCGGCCGACGGTCAGTTTGTAGCGGGCGACGATCTGGTTGCCGAGGATGCCGATCGTCGCGCCGACGATCCCGATACCGAGGTGGCTGGTGCTGCCGTGACCGAGCAGTTTGCGGACGCTTTCGATGCCGGCGAAGACCGCGCTGGCCCAGATCACCGCCGCAACGCCGAGGCCGGCGAGGTCCTCGGCCCGGTCCAGTCCGTAGGGGTAGCGCTCGCTGGCGGTCCGCCGGGAAATCCGGAACCCGAGGAACACCACCAGGCTCGTCGACACGTCGGACAGGTTGTGGAACGCATCCCCCAGCAGCCCGACCGACCCGGTCACCCGGGCAATCACCAGCTCGGCGAGGCCCGTGACGGCCAGCCCGACCGCGCTGAAGCCGACCGCCCGGTTCGCGGCGCGTCGCTCACCCGCGTCATCGACCCCGACCAGACCGGCGCTCTCACCAGCCTTCCGACCCGCAACCAGATGCACATCACCATCATGACCCGCAGTGGCCCTCGTGCGCCGCGCGGCTCATGGGCGGCGACCCGTGGCGACCGGAACCCACTACCGGACACCCACCGGTGGGGATTCGCAGGGCATACGCCCGGGGGAATCACTGCCCGGTAACGGTCCATCATCACCACGCGATGGGGTGCGGGCAATGCGGATGAGCCCATCCCGAAATCCGGCCGTCTGAAACAGACGGCCGGCGCCACTCCCTCGCGGCGCCGGTCCCCGACGGCCCCACCCGAGCGGACCGGGGTGTCAGGGGTGGGGTGGGCGTCCGGCTCCCACGGTGGCGACCGTCGATCAATGATCAGCTGGACGCGCGGGCGGACCAGGTCATGGTGCGGGCTTCGGGCAGGGCGCGGACGACGGCGTCGGATGACCTGCTCGCGAGGGGATCCGACCGGCGGCTTCTTCGGACGATCGCTGCGCCGTGGTGACCAGAGGCGACGTCTCCGAAGACGATTTGCTCAGCGGACACCTGCCTGGCCTGCCGGACGGGGTTCTCGTCAGTCGCCGCGCGGCGGTGCCGAGGGTGAGGGCGAGGATCAGGGTGGTGGCGCCGGCGACGGAGGCGCCGGCGAGGACGTCGGTGGCGTAGTGGTAGCGAAGGACGACAAGTCCGAGGGGAACGGCGCTCGCGATGACGATCGCCAAGACCGCCAGGAGGCGTCGTAGTTGGCGGGGCAGGGGCGTGAACGCGCCGGCGGGGAGCAGGAACAGGGCGGTGACGGCGGCGACGGCGACGGCACCGGTGGTGTGGCCGTCGCCGCCGGGGAAGGCGTAGAGGTCGCCGGCGCGGCCGCCGATGAGCGGCTTCAAGACGTACTCGGTCAGCGCACCGGCCAGCGGTGGGCCGGCGAGGGCGAGCAGCACGGCCCGACGGTGCCCGACGACGAGGCAGAGCACGGCGAGCAGCACAGACAGGACAGCGACCCCGGTCGGACTGCCGAGTTGGGTGAGGCCTCGGAATTCCGGGGCGATGGAATGGAAGCGGTAGATGAGGGGCTCATCGACACGTCGGTCCACGGCCAGCGGGCCGGTGCGGTCGGCGACCCGGCTGGCGAGAACCGCCAGGCCAGTCAGGCTGGGCAGCAGGACAAGCCAGACGAACGGGCGCGCCACCGGCGGTATCAACCTCCGGGGGTCGCCGGTGTGGAAGGTGCCACGGCGGAGGGCCCGGTCGTGGAGGGCGAACGCCACCAGGAGCAGCAGGTCGACGGCGACGGCGGCGGCGAGGGCGAGCGCGGTGGCCCCGGCGGCGGGATAGTCGGGGGTGCTGATTTCGTCGGGGTTGAGGTGTATCCGGGGAGCAAGGTAGCCGACCGCCCCGAACATGACGAAGCCGACCAGGAACAGGGCGTTGATCCGGCCGGGGTGGTATTCGGCGGAGCGTCGGGCGGCGTCGCAGCGCACGGCGCAGGCGGCGCCCGCGCGAGGCGGAATGATCGACCGGCATTGATGCTACACGCTACTACAGAGTCGCACGATGGACGGATGAGTCAGACACGGGCGGGTGGCGCGCCGCGGCGGCGGGCGGGGCAGTTGGAGGGCGAGGTGCTGGCGGTCTTGTGGGCGGCGGGGCGGCCGTTGCCGCCGGCTGCGGTCCGTGATGCGCTGGGCGGTGAGTTGGCCTATACGACGGTGATGACGATCCTGAATCGGCTGCACGCCAAGGGGGCGGTGACCCGGGTGTTGAGCGTGCGGTGGGCTCTATATCTGGCGGTCGCGGCGGCGCTCGGGCTGATGGCCTTTGCGCGGCCCGCCGCCCGGCGGCTACCCCCGGCGCGGGCGGCGATCGCCTTGGCGGTGGCGGCGGTCGGCGCGGCGGCGGTGTGGGTTGGGGTCGTCGGCCTGGCCACCGTGGTGCTGGTCGGACAGGTACCGGCGGTCGCGACGGCCGGTCGGTGGTCGGGCCGCCTGGTCGGCGCCGGTGAACAACCCGATACCCGCGGTCGCGTCGGTCGCGGCGTGGGTTGCCGTCGTGGTCGGAGCAGCCGGCGGCGTCGTGCTGGTCCGCGGGCTGGTCTCGGAGGCCCGCCGGTGGCTACCCGCTCATCGTGACGGTGCCTGCGCCGGGGGGCTGCTGGTCGTCGATGATCCGACGCCGGCGGCGGTCGCGGTACCGGGACTGCCGGGCCGGATCGTGGTCAGCTCGGGGATGCTGCGCGCACTGTCCACCGACGAACGCCGGGTCCTGCTGGCCCACGAACAGTGCCACCTCGACGCTGCCCACTGGCTGTACCGGTTCGCGGTCCGCCTCGCGGCCGCCGTCTGCCCGCCGGCCCGGCCGCTGGTTAGCCCCTGTGACCAGGCGTTGGAACGGTGGGCCGACGAGGCCGCCGCCACGGCGATCGGGGACCGCCGGCTGGCGGCCCAGGCCGTCGCCCGCGCCCCCTCGCCCGTCACGGCGCCACGGCGCCACGGCGCCACGGCGCCACGGCCACGGGTTTCACCGTCGGGCAGGTCAGCGCCCGGGTGACCGCGCTGTTGGACCCGCCTGTTGCGCGGCGCTGGGTCCCCGCGGCCGGGCCGCTGATGCTGTTGGCCCTCGCCGTGGTGTGCCTGTTGGCGGCCGAACATGACGTGGAGGACCTGTTCGAGTTCGCCCGCCACGCCGCGACACGACTCTGAATCCTCCTGTAGTAGCTTGTAGTGGTCCGGGGGGGCCGCACGGGCAAAAGTGGGGATCAGCGGGCGTGAGCGACATCAGTTATCTGCAGTCGGGTGTGATCGGTCTGCTGCAGGGTGCGAGTGAGCCGGCCCGGCTCGTCAACCCGGACCAGCTCGACCGCGGCTCAACCGAGATAGGCACGACGCAGGTCGAGAATCTGGACGTTCTTTCCGCCGCGTGGGAGAAGAGGGTCGCCGGTCGGTGAGGAGGTCCTCGCGCAGGCGCATGGTCAGGTTGTAGTCAGGTGACCCTCGGGATGCTGGCGTCATGACCATGACTGCCTCAGCCACAGAAAACCGGTCCCTCGGGCGGCCGATGATCAATAAGGTTCCGGAAATCACCGTCTACTTCTGGATCATCAAGATCCTGTGCACGACGGTCGGTGAGAGCGCGGCCGACTACATCAACAGCACGCTCGGGTTCGGACTCGGCAAGACGACGTTGCTGATGTCGGTGCTGCTCGTCGCCGCGCTGGTTGCCCAGTTCCGGCTCCGCGGGTACGTGCCGGGCGTGTACTGGACCGCGGTGGTGCTGATCAGCGTGGTCGGCACCCTGGTCACCGACAACCTCACCGACGGCCTGCACGTCAGCCTCATCGTGAGCACGATCGGCTTCTCCACGGTCCTCGCACTGACTTTTCTGGCCTGGTACCGCAGCGAGGGGACGCTGTCGATCCACACAATCGTGACGACTCGTCGCGAAACGTTCTACTGGTTGTCCGTGCTGTTCACCTTCGCGCTCGGCACGGCCGCCGGTGACCTTCTGACCGACCGGCTCGGCCTGGGCCTGCTCACCGCGGTCGGTATCTTCGCGGCCGCGATCGCGTTCATCTACCTCGCGCATCGCGGATTCGGACTCGGTCCCATCCTGTCCTTCTGGGTCGCCTACGTGCTGACGCGTCCGCTGGGCGGATCTACCGGCGACTACCTCAGCGGCGCTCGCGTCGATGGTGGCGCCGGGCTGGGCACCCTGGTCACGAGCCTGCTGTTCCTGGCGGCGATCGTGGCGACCGTCGCCTTCCTGACCGTCACGAAGAAGGACCGCACCCGACCCGTCTACGCCGAGGGATGAGGACGGCGCGGCCCGACACGGGTCGGACCGGGCGATCGCCGGGACGGCCGGCCGGCGGTCGTCAGGCATCGGATGAGACGGCGGGAAAGATGACTACCACCCGGCCGTGGGCCCCCGGGACGACCCGCACGTCGCCGCCCGCGAGTCGGACCAGTCGCCGCGCGAGCGGCAGGCCCAGCCCGGTGCCGTCCCCCATCGCGCCGGCGCCGCGATAGCCGGGGACGAACACGGCGTCCGCTTCGTCGGGTAGGAATCCGGACCCGTCGTCCGTGACGGCCACCCGGGCGCCGCCGTCGCCGGCGGAATCGACGCGGATCGTCACCGTTGACCGGGCGTGCCGCAGCGCGTTGTCGACGATCGGGGTGAGAACCCGCTCGACGAGGTCCGGGTCGCACAATGCGGGCGGTGCCGTGCCCAGCGCGCGGACCCGCACCGTCGACCGGGTGGCGCGGGCGGCCTCCGCGACCCGCGACGCCACGATGGCCAGGTCGGCGTGCTGGGTGCCACCGGCGCCGCTGTGGGCCTTGAGCAGGGTTTCGACGACGCCGGTGAGGTGGTCGACGTCAGCGACGACCGAGCCGAGGGCGACCCGCAGCGCTCCCGGCTCGGTTTCGTAGCGGGCTCCGGTCTCCGCGACCGCCCGCAGCCGGGCCAGCGGGGTCTTCAGTTCGTGGGCGATCTGAGAACTGAGCAGTGCCTCATGGCGCAGGTTGGCCGCCAGACGGGTGAGGAGGCCATCGAGCGTCGCGCCCAACCGGGTGATCTCATCGCGCGGTGGACCGAGGCCGAAGCGCCGCTCGGGCTGGTGCGCGCCCCAGTCCCGGGCCAGCGCGGTCATCTCGGCGACCGGGTGCAGCGCGGACCCGACGAGGCGACGGGCCATCACGGCGGTCCCGACCAGCACCACCAGGTCCAGCGCGAGAGCCGCGCCGAGCGCCAGGCGCTCGCTGTGCCGGTAAGGCGCGAGGCCGAGCGCCACGACCACCACGCCGACCCGCCGCAGACCGTCCCGCACCGGCACCGCCCGCAGCTTCACCAGGCCCACAACCTGGGTGTTCGCTCCGGATGCGGCGAGTTCGGCGGCGGCGGCGTCCAGCGAGCGGTCCCCCGCGGGACGGAGCACCGGTCGGGCCGCCGGACCGTACAACCACAGGTCCGTCTCGACCGCCTCGTCGCCCGGCGTCTCCTCCAGCACCAACCGGCCGTTGTCCACCGCGACCAGCGCGGCCGCCGAACGTCCCCGCGACGCCAGCAAGGCGTCGGCGTCCCGCCGCAACCACCCGTGCAGCAACAACCAGAAAGCACCCGTGAGCACCGCGAGCGAGACCGCGAGAACCACGACCGGCAACACGACCAGCCGCCGCCGCATCAGCCGAACCGATACCCGACACCACGCACCGTCGTGATCGACGCCGCGCAGCCGACGGCGCGCAGCGCCCGCCGCAAACGCGCCACATAGCTGTCGAGCGTGTTCTCGTGCACGACCGAGCCCGGCGGCCAGGCACTGGAACTCAGGGACGCCCGCCGTACGACGTCGCCGCGCCGGCTCACCAGGGCGGCCAGCAACCGGTACTCGATCGGCGACAGCGGCTCAGCGCCACCCGGCCCCCGGACGACGTGACCCACCGGATCAAGAACCAGCTCAACGGTCGCGGCACCCGGCGTCCGGCGGACCAGCACATCGAGCCGGGCCAGCAGCTCATCAATGGCGAAGGGCTTCGTCAGGTAGTCGTCCGCGCCGGCTCCGAAACCCTGGACCTTGTCGGCGACCGAGTCCTTCGCGGACAACAACAGCGCCGGACCGGCCACCCCGCTGCTGCGCAGCGCGCCCAACAGGTCCCGTCCGTCGGTGTCGGGCAGCGCGATGTCGAGGACGAGCACATCGGGAGGAGCCGACCCGGCCGCCCGGCGCAGCGCCTCACCGCCGCTGGCGGCGCACCACGACACCGCGAAACCTTCGAGCCGCAGGACGCGGGTGATCGTCGTCAGGAGCACACCGTCGTCATCGACGACGGCCACGTTTCCTCGCACCGGGAAAACCCTACGAGACGTCACGTCGCGTTCCGATGTAGTGGGCGCGTAGGCGGCTGGGTCAGTGGGCTGCCCCCACCGCCCCGAGGCGGACCAGTCCCCCGTGGCGCCTACGGCGTTGGCGACCCGCCGACCGGAGCGCGCCGGCGGGCCGGTCAAACGGGGCCGGTTCTCACCGTATCGACATGGTCGCTGGTCCATCGTTACAGCGGTGTGTAGGTAGGTTTACCTAAAAATGATGGGGCATGCCCGTCGGCGGAAAGGCGGCCATGAGCGAAACCCGAACCCTGATCCTGGGACTGATCGCCGGGGTGACGATCCTTCTCGGCCTGCCGATCGCGCGGGTGCGGCGCCCGATGCCCGGCGTGCGCCAATTCCTCAACGCCTCCGCGACGGGAATCCTGCTGTTCCTGGTCTGGGATGTCCTGAGCCACGCCTGGGCGCCGGTGGACGGCGCGCTCGGGCGTTACCACGACAGTCACACCGGCCTGGGGTCCGCTTTCGGCTATGGCGCGCTCCTGGCCGGAGGGCTCGCCGTCGGGCTGATGAGCCTGGTGATGTACGAGCGGTACCTGGGGAACCCCCGACGCCCGGCTACCCGGGTCGGCCCCGGCGCCATGGCCGCCGACGAGCTGGCCGGGCGCACGTCGACCTGGTTACCGGGGCGCCGCCTCGCCGTCATGATCGCCGCCGGAATCGGCCTGCACAACTTCGGCGAGGGACTCGCGATCGGCGGCAGCGCCGGCCGGGGCGAGATCGCGCTTGCGACGCTGCTCGTCGTAGGGTTCGCGCTGCACAACGCCACCGAGGGCTTCGGGATCGTCGCCCCGCTCACCGCCCAGGGCGAACGCCCGGGCTGGGGATTTCTGCTGGCCATGGGTCTGATCGGCGGCGGTCCGACGATCGTGGGCACCGCGATCGGGCGGCAGTTCACCAGCGATGCACTCAGCGTCGTGTTCCTCGCCCTGGCCGCCGGATCAATTATTTACGTCATCATCCAGCTGGTCGGGGTGGCATTGAAGAACGTCCATCGGGAGCTGCTCTACTGGGGCGTCCTCACCGGCTTGGTCGCCGGCTTCGCCACCGACGCCGTCGTCACCGCTGGCGGAGCCTGAGGCGATTCCGCTTGGATCAGCCGTCGCGCCTCTGCTCGCGTACGAACAGTGCCACCTGCAGGTGACCCACCGGGCCTGCCGGTTCGGTGTCCGGCTGGCTGCCGCCGAACCCGAGGTCGACCGGTTGTTCGACCTGGCCCAGCTCGCTGTCCGCCGCTGACCCCGGTCAGAACCGACCGGCCCGCCGCATCCGGACCGGCCGGCCGTCGGGGTCGTATACGGCCCGGTAGAGCGGATCCGCCCAACGCCGGGTGCGGCCCGACAGAGCGGGAGCCACGTAGGGCCGAAGCCGTCCCGGCGGCCGCGGCCCGACCCGGCCGGTGTCGTGCCACCGCTGCAGCGACCCGGCGCTCTCGGTGAACGCCGCGAACATCGCGCGTGGGTCGACCAGGTCGGCGTCCATCCCCGGGTCACGGTCGAGGTGCTCACGGGCCAGCCGCAGGCGCAGGTCGCGGGCGAACACCCGCGCCCCGTCACCGAACCGGTCAAGCACCCGCGGCGGCCGGTCGTCGCGCGCGTCGTCGATCACGGCGCAGGACACTTCCGAGTCGTGCGTCCAGGACCGGCGGTTGACGTTGTCGGAGCCGACCGAGGCCCAGACGTCGTCGATGACGCTGACCTTCGCGTGGACGTAGACGGGGGTGCCCGACCGGTTCTCGACGCCGTAGACGGCCACCCGATCGCCGCCGGCGGCGAGAAGCTCGTCGAGTGCGTCCTGCCGCCCGACCAGGTTCGGCGGCAGCGAGAAGCGGCCGTCCTGGTCCGGGAAATGCGGGATCACCGCGATCAACCGCAACCCGGGGTCGTCGCGGAGCGCGTCGGCGAAGCAGCGCACGACCTCCCGGTTCCACAGGTACTGGTCCTCGAGGTAGATCAGGCGGTGGGCTCGCGCGACCACCTTGCGGTACGCCCGCGCGACGCTGCGCTCGCCCGCCGGGGCGAACGGATACCCGCGCAGCCGCGCGGGATAGGTCCGTAGGACCTGCACCGCGATCGTTCCCCGGGGTTCGGGATCGGGCGGCCGCGGTGGCAACACGCCACGCTGGTGGTCGTCCCGGTGCAGCAGGTCGGTGATCCGGTCGATCGGATTCCGGGTCAGCGGGGCCGGGTCGTCCCAGCGCTCCCGGAAGACGGTCTCCACGTCGCCGACGGCCGGACCCCGAATCTGCAGCTGGATGTCGTGCCACGGCGGTCGCGGCCCGTAGGCCTTCGCCATCGGCTGCCGCTGCGAATCGCCCTCGTGCTCGGGCCCGTCGAGGCGGCCGTGACACAGATCGATGCCGCCGACGAAAGCGACGTCGCGATCGCGGCGGCCGGGATGGCGCAGGACGACGAACTTCTGGTGATGCGAGCCGCCGGGGCGGACCCGCATGTCGCGGAGGCACTCACCGCCCGCCGCATTGATCTCCTCGCCGAGGTGACGGTTCTCCTGCTCGCTGAACGCGAAGCGGTCGAGGTGGGAACGCCAGACCAATCCCTTGACGATGACGCCGCGCGCCGCCGCCTCGCACAGGACGCCGGACACATCGGTGTCCGGGCCGGCCAGGAGCTGATCCGGGTCACCGCGCCAGTCGGTGAACATCACGTAGTCACCGGGCCGCATCGCGCGGAGGCAACGCAGCAGCTCGGGAAAGTACGACTGTCCATGGATCAACGGGGTGACGTCGTTCCCCTCGGTCCACGCGGTGCCGTCACCGCGACGCACGTCCAGGTCGGTGGCGGTGTTGCCCCGCTCGGCGGAACTCAGGAACCACTCGGCCACACCCATGGGCCCATCAAACCCCGGTTTATACCGTTGCGTTGTCGACGGGCCGGGCCGGCGGTCAACGGCGGTCGGTCGTACGCGCAGGCCGCAGACTACGAGTCCGGCCTGAGCGGTCCCGGACCGGGCGCGACCGCGGGCCAGCCCGGTTCTCAGCGACGGACGATCTGGGTCGGGCTGTCGGCGGCCGCAGCCGGGTCGAACAGGGGGGCGGCCGGCAGGAGGACTGGTAGGCCGCGCGCGGCGTCGCTGATCCGCAGGAGCAGCGCCACGATTGCCGTGTTGGCCAGCAGCGAACTGCCCCCGTAGGAGACGAACGGCAGCGTCATCCCGGACAGCGGGATTAGTCGCATCACGCCGCCGACCTGGATGAAGACCTGGAGCGCGAGCGAGAAGGCAAGGCCGGTAGCCAGCAGGGTGCCGAACGGGTCGCGCACGGCGAGCGCCGTGCGCAGCCCGCGGCTGACCGCCAGTCCGTACATGGTCAGGACGGCCATGACCCCGGCGAGCCCGAGTTCCTCGCCGATGCTGGCCATGATGAAGTCGGTGTTCGCGAATGGGACGGTGTCCGGGTGGCCCCGGGCCAGGCCGGTACCGCTGATCCCGCCGGCCGCGAAGCCGAAGAGCCCTTGGACGAGCTGGTAGGAGCTGTTCTGCGGTCGACCGCCGTCGAACGCGTGCAGCCAGATGTCGACGCGTTGGTGAACATGGGCAATGAGCAGATCACCGGCGACGGCACCGGCCGCGAACAGGACCAGGCCGAGGAGTAACCAGGACACCCGCTGCGTCGCGACGTAGAGCAGGACGAGGAACATCCCGAAGAACAGCAACGACGAGCCCATGTCGCTTTCGACGGCGAGGATCCCGAGGCTGGCCGCCCACCCCACGAGCAGCGGGCCGAGATCGCGCCCCCGCGGCACGGCCAGGCCGAGGAACGACCGGTACTCGAGCGTGAGGACTTCCCGCTTGCTGACCAGGTACCCGGCGAAGAACACCAGGATCGCGATCTTCGCAACCTCGCTCGGCTGAAAGGTGAACGGCCCGAACCGAAGCCAGAGGCGGGCGCCGTTCACGGTGTTCCCCACCCCCGGCACCGCCGGCAGCAGGAGCAGAGCGAAGGCCACCAGCCCCGCCGTATAGGTGTAGCGCGAGAGCGCCCGATGGTCGCGGACGAGCAGGAGCACCGCGACGAACACCACGACCGACAGGCCGGTCCAGACGAGTTGCAGGTGCGCCGCACTATGCGCCACCGGTTCACCCAACCGGCGGGACCGATCCGCCCCGGCGAGGTCCAGGCGGTGGATCACGGCCAGGCCGATGCCGTTCAGCGCCGCGGTCACCGGCAGGAGAATGGGGTCCGCCGACGGGACGAGCCGCCGGGTGGCCAGGTGCGCACCGCCCCAGAACCCGGCGAACGTGAGC
This sequence comes from Frankia alni, assembly GCA_026225295.1. Lineage (GTDB taxonomy): Bacteria > Actinomycetota > Actinomycetes > Frankiales > Frankiaceae > JAMFSN01. The sequence goes on along the minus strand of JAMFSN010000241.1, from coordinate 9,277 downwards.
CCGTAGCCGGCGACGCCGTCACCGACCCGCCCCCCGTGCCCCACGTCCACCGCCGCGAAGGCGGCGATGGCGAGCAGCGTGGCCAGCGCGAGGAGGCCCAACTCGGTGCGCCGGTGGTCATCGAGCGCCGCGTCCGGTCGATCAGCCATCGCCGCTCGGGTCGTCCGGGCCTGGGCGGGCGCTATTCGTTGCCAGCACCCGACCTCGATCGGTGCCGGCGCGGTCGGGGGGACCGAGGGTCACCGGGGCACTGACTCCCCCACCCCTAACACCCCCGGCCCAGACGGACGACAGGCGTTTCCGCACGCTCACCATCGCTTCTACAAACTACTACTGGGGTTCTGTGATGCCGGTGTGAACGACCCGGGCACCGGTACCCTCTCCCAGTTCGATGGCCGGCCCGCGAGCCGAACCGGCGGGCGGGGTTGGGCGCGGTCGCCGTGGTGGGCCCAGTTGACGAACCGCACCGAAAGACAGGTTGAGAACGCCCGACCGTGCGCCGACGGCTGCGGACACCCGCCGTCGATCTGGGCGGCGCGTATGCCGTCCGCGTGCGGATGGTGCCGGGCACTTCGGCGCGAGTCGGCCTTATGGGGCACGGCCGGTCACGGCCGGGCGAACCAGGCGAACCAGTCCCGGCTGGTGTCGGAGAAATAATGTGACGGCCCCGGCCCGACGGATTCGGACAGTTTGTGCGGCGTGATGCCGTTCGGGCCGTGGGTGTAGTAGGCGCCGGTGATCCAGTCGTTGTTGATATCGAGTTCCATCCCTCGCTGCACCCCCGCCGCGCGCAGCACGGCGCCGAGGGAGCACACGGACATGGCCGGGCCACCGACATACACCAGGGCGCCGTGGGTGGTCCCGAACCCGGAGCGGGGTACGAAGTAGCGCGACCCGACGGTGTAGCCCCAGGTCCGAGTGTTGTTCTGCGTACACGACGGGTTGACGACCCCAGCGTTGACCAACATGTCGAGGTTCTGCCGGACCGCACTCACCCGCGGCGACATCCGCACCTCGCGTCCCCACGCACCGACCCCTGCGGTGCCGTCCCGGTAGAGGACCAGCGACGCGGCGCCGGTTCGCAGCGGCACGACCGTCCGGCCGTCGCTGTAGTAGCCGCCCCGGGACTGGCCGCCGGGCAACCGGAACCCCCCGTTATGCGCGGCGACGACCGTGGCTTGCAGCGCGGGGGTCAGTTTCGTGGGTTCGGCCCAGCTTCCCCCCGGGTCACGGGTCCCGGGCATCAGCGCGCCACGGACGAGCTTCGGGTCCAGCCACATCAGCCCGACCAGGTAGGAAGTGTGTTCGCGGTCGGGCCGGACGTAGGCGACCCGGACCGCCGGGCGTCCCCCGACCTTCACCACCGTCTGCCACTGACCTTCGCCCGGCAGCGGCGGACCACCGGCCAGGATCCGGACCGGGGGCGGCGCCGAGGTGCCGGCGAGCGACGGGACGCTCGACCGGGTCGCCGTCCCTCGCGCCGGGACGCCACCCGGGGGCGCTCCGCCCAGCGTGGCCGGGTGGCGCTGGTACTGCTGGCGCTCCAGAGCCGTGACCATGGACCCGAGATGATGGTCGCGGCCCCACTCGGCCAGGCGGGCGCTCATGCTGTCGGTGCCGGGCGCGACGATATAGCCGCCGAGCGACCAGCCGAGCCACAGCACCGCGAACGCGAGAACGATCACAAGTCCCAGCCGGGTTCGATGGCGCGACCACCGTGGCGAGGCCGTCATCTACCTCCCACCGCCCGTCCCTCGTGGTGAGCCTGCTGTGGCCCCGGCTCGCCGTGGGCGCGCGGGTACGAGTCACGGGGTGGTGACCCGCGCGCCCACGGCGATGACCAGACGTTATCGGCACGGGAATGTGATGGGGATGAGCTGACGGCTTGATAGTCGTGAGGGACCGGGGACGGTTAGGCATGACGCTGAAACTGACCTGTCCGACATAGTCGGTGAATCACCGAACCCGTCGCGACGAACATGAAGACCTGACAACCCACTGCGTGAGTCAGGCGTCTCTCCGGACCAGGACGAGGGCGGCGGCGGCGACAGCGATCACCGCGTAGCCCAGGAAAAGGAAGAACCCGGTCCAGGGCTGCATCGCGGAAGGGTCGTGAACCACGTTGATGATTGATTGGCCGGCGTTGCTGGGTAGGTACCGCTCGATGTGCCGCGACCAGTTACTCGGCAGGAAATGCACGATCAGCGGCAGGACCAGCAGGATGCCGAACAGGGTGGCGATGCCGCCGGCGGTGCTGCGGAGCAGTGCCCCCAACGCGACGCCGAGCAGGCCCACGACCGTGAGGTAAAGGCCGGCACCGATGACCGCGGTGAGCACCCCGGGGTGGGTCAGGTTCGTCTGGATGTGTTTCGCGGACAGCATCGCCTGGCCGCCGAGGAACGCGACGATGGCGGCGATGGTCATCAGGACGAAGGTCACCACGGCGAACACGCCGGCTTTCGCCCAGAGCACCGGGAGGCGCTTGGGTACGGCGCCGAGGGTCGCGCGGATCATGCCGGTGGCGTATTCGCCGCTGAAGGCCAGCACCCCGAGCACGCCGATGGCCAGTTGCGCGAGATAGGTGCCGGACAGGCTGGTGTTCGTAGGGTCGAAGCCGAACCGGTCGCCGGGGCTTTCCTGGCTCCAGTGACTTGCCCGGCCCCACGAGATCAGGATGCCGAGCCCCACGACGAACAGGACGGCCGCCAGAAGGGTGAACAGCGTCGAGCGCAACGAACGCAGCTTGGTCCACTCCGACCGGACGATCCGCGCCTGGGTGAGGCGGGGACGGCCCGGGGCACTGTGGCTGGTGGCCGACGCGGCCGCGGTGATCGTGGTCATACCTGTCCTTCGAGGGCGGCGGCGGCGCCCGCCGATGCGGCGCCGTGGAACTCGACGGCGTCCCGGGTGAGGTCCATGAATGCTTCTTCCAGCGACGCCTGCTGGGGGGTCAGTTCGTAGAGGGTGACGCCGGCGCCGGCCGCCGCCTCGCCGATCCGCTCACTGGGCAGCCCAGTGACCTCGAGAGTGTCGGAAACGACGCTGGTCACGGTCACGTCAGCGCTGATCAGCAGGTCCCGCAGCTTGCTCGCCTGCGGGGTCCGGACCCGCACGACGGTCCCGGACGCGCGACGGACGAACTCCTCCACCGAGGTGTCGGCGATGAGCCGCCCCCGGCCGATCACGATCAGATGCTCGGCGGTCAGGGCCATCTCGCTCATCAGATGGGAGGAGACGAACACCGTCCGGCCCTCGGCGGCGAGGGCTTTGAGCAGGTTACGGATCCAGCGGATCCCTTCCGGGTCCAGCCCGTTGACCGGTTCGTCGAGGATGAACGTGGACGGGTCGGCCAGCAGCGCGGAAGCGATCCCGAGACGCTGTCCCATCCCGAGCGAGAACCCGCCGGCCCGCTTGCGCGCGACCTCGGCCAACCCGACCAGGTCGATGACTTCATCGACCCGTCGACGGGGGATGCCGTGGGTCTGCGCGAGGGCGAGCAGGTGGTTGAAGGCGGACCGGCCGGTGTGGACCGCCCGGGCCTCCAGCAGCGCCCCTACTTCCGTGAGCGGGGCGGCGAAGTCGCGGTACCGGCGGCCGTCGACCGTCACGGAACCCGCCGTCGGACGATCCAAACCGATGATCATCCGCATGGTCGTTGACTTTCCCGAGCCGTTCGGCCCGAGGAACCCCGTCACGATCCCGGGCTGGACGGTGAAGCTGAGGTCCGACACGGCGATCTTCTCGCCGTACCGTTTCGTGAGCCCACGCACTTCGATCATAGATCTGCCCGCCCGTCTGTCATGGTCACGTCGACCGTGGCAATGCTAGGAAGCTCCACGGCGACTGCCGACCACCCCACGGATGATCCTTGCGCCGGTGACGTACGACTTCCGGCGTACGCGTCCCCGCCCCGACCGGGAGCTGCCGCTGTCGAAGCTCGGTGCCCGAGCAGCTTGAGGGCGCACGGATCGAGCAATGACGGAGCGGGCGGACATTCTGGTGGGCACTCACACCCAGGGCGTCGATGGCTAAAACTATGGTTAGGCATCCGTCACACAACATTTGCCCTACAGGACGTCGGAGTTGGAGTTTCAAGCGCTCCGCGTCACATTGATTCGCTTCTTGTAAGCCATGTAGATCGAGCTTTGACAGTAGCCGGCAAACCTTCTCATCGAAACCCCACTATTGCCTGATAGGAAGTCCTTAACACTCCTGTGAAGTGGATCGGGACTGTCCCGGTGGGTTCAGGTGTACCGCTGTAGACCCGGCTAGTTCTCGCGCGGAGGGATCTTTGTTCAGCGCTCTCGACGTTCCGGGCCCGTGTGCTTCGGATCGGGATGGGGTCAGTGCGCGTGTTCGCCAGGCGATGATATTGCGTCCGCGGACTTTGGCGTTTCACAGGCGGCAACCGGTCGAGTGGACCGCCGCCTTCGGTACGGATCGGTGGGATCTGCCTCGATGAGGACCGACAGCGACGAGGCTGGTACCCGCCAAAAACTGGCCGTAGGTGTGTCGATCCGCCGGCGAACCGGCGTGCTGCTCGTCATCGCCGGCACGTTTGCGTTTCTTCCGTCGGCGTCGGCACTGGCGATCACCCTGCCGACGATGGGGCCTCCCGCGACTCCCACGACCGCGCCATCGGCTCCTTCCCCGACGCCCGCCGCCGCGTCCCCGTCCGCCGCCGTGTCCGCCCCCGTACCCACGCAGACCCGGCTGGTAGCTCCCTCGCCCGCGGCGGTCCCGCCGCCGGCCGGCACCACACGGGTCGTAACCGGGCCGGCGACCGGTGGGGCAGTACCGGGGCGTAGCGGTGGCTATGTGCCGTCCGCGGGACCGGTCACCGTCGCCCCGGCCAGCCTTGCTCCCGTCCCGTCGAAAGTGGGCGCGACCGCGCAGTCCGCGCTGGTCACCGCCGAAGATACCCGGCTGCGTACCCTTCTCAGGAGGGGTTTCGGTCTGCTCGGGCCCACCACGGTCGCGACGCCGGGCGCGTTGCCGAGCCTGGTTCTGCCCGCGCGGCAGGCGCCTTACCTCGTCGCGGATCTGGTCGCCGCGGGCGCGCTGCGGCCTGAGCCCGCCGGCACCGCCCTGCTGGTCAAAAGCGTCATGGCTCTGTCGGGCGCACGACTCCTGATCGCCCGGCAAGGATTGCGGACCCTACGACTGGAAAGCACACCCGACGGGTTCGCGACCATCACGACGTGGGGCGGCGCGCTCGATTTCCAGGGCGTAGGTGGACCGCTGGCCATCACCTCCTGGGATACCGCGCACAACCACGCTGATCGGCAGGAAACCGACGGGCGTTCCTACCTACGCACGATCGGTGGCCGCATGACGTTGCGCGGCGTGAATGAGTCCTACCTGGGATTCTGGAGCGGCCGTACCGGCGGAATCGCCTGGACTGGTCTGGCTGACCGGGCCAGCACGGGCGGGAGCGCGACATCGTCCTTTGTCGGTAACTTCTACGGCTCGTTCGCCTCACGGTCCGATCATCTGCTCTTCACGAACGACCGCTTCGAGAGCAATGACCGCGACGGTCTACGAATCCACCGTGGTTCGAACGGCGACGCCGTGGCCCACAGCACCGCGATCCGCAACGGCAGCGATGGTTTCGCGGCCGACCGGGGAACCGCCCGGACCTGGATGGTGAACGACACCGCGATCGGCAATGCGCGCAACGGGTTCCTCCTCGACGGACGGTCGCTGGCGACCCCGCAGTCGGCATCCGGCACCGGCACCGCCGTCTCCATCGGGACAATCATCGAATCCAACTCTGCCGACGCCAACGCCGCCACCGGCATCCTGGTCGAGGGTGGCCGGGAAACGATCATCCGTAACAACAACGTGTGCGCACGCACGGTCGGCATCGCGCTCCGCGCAGGCGCGACCGAAACATCACTGACCGGCAACAACGTACGCTGCGGTGGACGAGTGGCACTCGAACTCGGGACGGGCGTCACCTCGACGGCTGTGTCCCACAATACGTTTCTGAACGCCAAGACGGGCATACTCCTCAACGCGACATCCCGATCGACGATCACCGACAATGCGATCGGCGCGATGTCTTTGCTCGGTATCTCGGTCCGTGGCGCCTCACCGCGACTGTCACTGACCGATAACACCGTCGCGCTGCTGCGGGGCGGACGCATGGGGATCGTGGTGCGCGACGCCGCTACGGCCTCGATCCTTCGCAACCACGTCAGCGGTGTGAATCTGTACGGCATCTCCATCCGCGGCGCCGCGGTTGGGACCCTCGTGCGCGGTAACGTCATCAGCGGTCGAGGCCCCCGAGCGATCGACACGAAAGAAGCGCAGCCGGCACCGGCCGTCGATCTCAACGACGTCCACGGCTGGACCAAGAAAAACTACATCACCCTCACCGGCTACATGACAAATCATCCCGAACTCCTGATCTGGGTCGGAATCGCGCTCATGCTCATCCTGGGCTGGATCTCATCCAAGCGGCCCCGGGTCACATTTCACCCCTACCCCCAAAGCACCGACTGGCGACCGGGACCCACGAACGACCTTGGCGCCGTGACAATCGAAATAGTCCGGCCGGAACACCGGCGATCCGCCAGACCGGTTCGGCCTGCCCGCCCACCGGCCGCTCCCGCGGACGCCCCCCGCCGGGGCCGCCCCGTCCAACCGCTCTACTCCGACGCGAAGACCGAGGAGATACCGCGGCGCAACACAGACCCTCACCGCCGGTATAATCCAGGATAACGCAGCTCACGGCGGGCCCGGGAAGGCGGTGAGGCCCCCTTTCGTCGTGTAGGTAACCTTTACCATGTAGGGATGCGCGAAGGGCGCTGACTACGCTGTGAGCAATGCCAGTGTCGCTACCTCCGTGCTGGTGTCGGCAAGCGTGTCACGCAGGGGAAGCGCCCCCGAAAGCAGTAGCCGGGGCCAGTCCCTTACCCCCTCGTCGTAGTTTCAATGAGGACCGATCCAGCGAGACCGAGCAGGGCAGCGGGGGCCGGGTGGCCCGGGGGAATTTCACCCCCGGGCTCCCACAGAACGGAGCATGACAGTCTCCCGTCACTCCGCTCGTCTCATCCAGTCCGTCAGAACTCTGTCATCCAGGCCCAGTGGGCGAACAGACGGGGCTGTCTGCGCAGCACCCCGTTCCACCATCGCTTAGCTTTCTTGAATGACCTGAGCCTTTTGAACTTCCGTCGGGGCCAGCGCGCCGGGTAGGTTTTAATGCGCTGTAAAAGGCCCGTCGAGGCAGCGAGGTTTCAGGAACACCCCGACGACGTTGGTCCAACGTTCAATCTCTTCGCTGGGCATGTCGGCGTATTCGTGGACCAGATGTTCTTTTGAAGGCAGAAGACCCCCGAAGGCCCGGACGGGATCTCCGACGGCGCGTGGGATCGTCTCGACCTAATCGGCCGAGTCCGTCGCGGCGACCGCCCGCAGATGCCGTAGCGCCTGGGCGTACGAGCTAAAGAGGCCCGACTCATAGTAGGTGATGTCATGCTCGCGGCAAAACTGGCGCACCAGGATCTGACATCGTCGCAAATTGGGACGAGGCATAGTCGGAAACAGATGATGCTCGATCTGATAATTGAGGCCCCCGAATACGACGTCCATAAAGCGGCCACCACGGATATTACGGGCCGTGAGGATCTGCCGGGACAGGTAGTCGAGGGGGCTGTCACAGTCCAGCATGAGCATACCTTTGTGGTTGGGCGCAAAGGAACAGCCCAGGTACAGTCCGAAGACCGCCTGTTGGACCACGACGAACATGACCGCCTGCAGCGGCGAGAGCACTATCAAGACCGCCGCAACATAGATTGCCGCATGGATCGCCAGCAGGAAGCCCTCCATAGCACCCCCCCGGTCTCGCCGTCGAGCTACCGCGCGGACGCTCGAAACGTGCAGGTTCAGTCCCTCCAGCAGTGCCATCGGGAAGAAGGCCGCAGCCTGATACCGCGTCAACAGCCGCGCGACCCCGCGCCGCGTCTGTGCGTCACTGGCCGAGAACACGAACACTCCGGCGACGACGTCGGGATCACGTCCCAGCTGGTTCGGAAAACTGTGGTGACGGTTATGCTTTCGCAGCCACCAACCGAAACTCAAGCCGACCAGCAGATTTCCGGCGAACAATCCGACCGCATTGTTGGCCCGGCGCCCGCGAAATATCTGGCGGTGACCGGCATCATGGCCGATGAATGCCACTTGCGTAAAGGACATCCCGAGGAAGACCGCGGTAATCATTTGCCACCACGACGGACCTATGAGCGTAAACACGATCCACCCAGCCCCGAACGGACCGAGGACCGCTACACTCGCTGCCATGTAGAAAGCGGGACGATGCTCCAGAAGCCCCGCTTGTTTAACTGTTTGGGACAACTCCGCATACTCGCCTGGACAACCCGGCCGCGCCGCGCCTGGAGCCGCCGCGGCGCCGGTCTCTGTCTGCGCTTTCACCGAAACAGGCATCGTCTCTCCAGACTCATATTGCGCGCCGACAATGCAGACGATATGCCTGTGATTCCCATCCGGCTGGCCCTAGCGTAGGCGACAGGACGTGTGGCTCCGGTGAGTGGCGCCCACGAGGATTCCCCTGTGCCCGAGATCTGGTCCATACCGCGCGTCGGGCGGCGACAGCCGACAAATCCCACTGGTCCCTGAGACCGTGGGACGAACGGTCAGCTGGTCCGGTCTGCCTGACATACGCCATTGATTACGTTACCGATCCGTCTACAGGCCGCCGCCTCCGACTGCCGGACGATTCAACCCGCCCAGGTCCGTGGACGCGAACTAAACCGTCCTGGTGCTGCCGACCGATGGCCGTGACCGAGGACCAGCCATCACCGCCGCCCGTGGAGACAACAGGAGCATCCGCCGCGGACGGAAGGGCCGCCCCCACCCTGTAGGCGCGGCTGCGTACATTCGTAGCTCGCCGTGCGCCCGATCAAGCCCTTACGGTCACCGCCGATGGCGCTACCCGGCGAGGCAGCAGGCAGCAGGCAGCGGCTTTCGGCAGTCACCGCGCCGGCGGGTCCCTGATCCGGCGGTCAGGTTCAGAGCCAGTCGCGGCGTTTGAATGCCACGTACAGCCCGGCGGCGCAACCGAACAGAAGCACGATACTGACGAGGAATCCCCATTCCTTCCCGAATCCGGGGTAGGGCACGTTCTGACCGTAGAAGCCGGTGATCGCGGTGGGCACAGCGATGATCGCCGCCCACCCCGTGAGCCGCTTCATGACCATGTTCAGGCGGTTGCCCTGAATCGTAAGGTTGGTCTCCAGAATGGTGGTGACCAGAT